>CAZTNH010000009.1:0-28746 GCA_964615395.1 uncultured Sulfurimonas sp. | reverse complement strand
CAATGCTACTATCACAGAAGCAGTAGCAGCAGAAGATGCGAGTGATGCAGATGTAAATGTAGAATATAGAAATATTAATGATGGGCATGAATCTTCTGGTGATTATGTTGATGCAACTTTAACTACAGCAGGGGGAGATGATACTATAATCGTTGAAGATGATATTGAAGATTCTAGGGTTATTAATACGAATGCTGGTGATGATACTATTGTGGTTGGTGATGATTTTGATGATGGAGTTATAAATACAGGAAGTGGTAATGATACTGTAGAGATTGGTGATGACTTAGGTGATTATGATAATGAAACAGGAATTATTAATACGGGAACAGGTGACGATAGTGTAATAGTAAGAGGTTCTGCAGTAGGAGATAGTGAGATAAATACAGGAGAAGGTAACGATAGTGTTGAAATTGCTAATTTAAGAGAATCAACAACTGTAAATACTGGGGCAGGTGACGATAGTGTTGATCTTACTCATATTTCAGGTAGTTATACAGGAACTGTAGATACTGGAGCTGGAGATGATACGATTTCTTCAAAAGAGTATTTTAATAATGGAACTATATCTTCTGGAGAGGGTGATGATACTATTTCCTTGCATACGATGAGTGATGAGTCTCAGCTTAATTCAGGTGCTGATAATGATACTATTATTATTGATAAAAGCATGAGTGGAGGTTCTATTGATACTGGATCAGGTAATGATAATCTTACTACAGCTGATTTAAGAGAAGATGCCGATATAAATATGGGCTCAGGTGATGATAATGTTGAGATATCTCATCTCTCTGGTAGTTACTCGGGTGTTGTTGATGGAGGAGAAGGTAATGATACTTTAGTTTTAAAAGATGTAGATAAAGATCACTGGGATGATGGTGTCAAAGATAACTTTACTAACTTTGAAAATGTAACATTAAGTGATGGCACTACTTATGAGATAGATCAAACGGCTTCTGCTCCTACACTTGAGATGAGTATTGGAAATGTTAAAGTAGTTTCAAATGAGCCTATAAGTGAAAATAACAATACACATAATAACTCTTCTCATAGTTTTGGAAGAGGTGGTTATAGAAATGGAGGTGAAAATGAACATGGACATGAAGTAAATGCACACAGAGGTGGGCATGATGAGAGTAGTAGTAATTCATCTACTCAAAGTTATGAATATGATATCACACTTAATGCAAGTGTAACAGATACAGATGGAAGTGAATCATTATCTTCTGTTATCACTTTAACAAGTTTACCTGAGGGTGTAGTACTTCAAGATAGCGAAGGGAATGTAATAGATAGTGATACAAATGGAAACTATATGTTACCGATAGATGAGAATGGATCTTCAAACGCTACACTTGTAAGTGATAGTGAACTCTCAAATACGGCATTAAATAATATAGAATCTACTGTTACATCAATTGAAGAAAATGGTGGTGAGACACAAACAACGATGGCACATAGCGATTTAGATGAGAGTGCAGACCTTGATAATGATACTGTTGAAGTAGATAATAATCATTTAGATGTTGATACTGGAAGTGGAGATGATACTATTAGTGTTGATGCAGATGATTTAGCTGCTGGTGCTGATACATCAAGTTCAGGTATTATGGGAATGAATTTCTTTGGTAGTGAGAGTGATGGAGGTTCTCTGAACCTTGATGGTGGAGATGGTTTTGATACTCTTCTTGCTACTGGAGATATGAACATTGATATGAGTGGTTTAGGGGATAATATTTCAAATATGGAATCAATTAATCTTGATACAGGTTCTCAAAATATAACTAATCTATCTTTAGAAGATGTTATGGATGTAACAGATAGTGATAATATGCTAAGAATAGATGGTGATAGTTCAGATACTGTAAGTCTCAATACAGAAGGTAGTGATGCTGAATGGACATTGGGAGACTTTAAAACAGATAGTGAAACAGGTGCAACTTATCAAGAAGTGACTGGTGTTGAAGATGATGTAACTGTTACTTTAGAAATTAGTACAGATATTACGATAGATCAAAATTAGAAATTAACTTTAATTCTTCATCTACTTCTGTAGATGAAGAATTAAATAAAAGAGTTTGAATATAAAATATTTTATTTAAGAAGTAAAACGAGAGCTAGTCTATCATTAACATGAAGCTTTGAGAAAATAGAGCTAATATGAGCTTTGACTGTTCTCGTTGTAATACCTTTTTTATGTGCTATCGCCTCATTTGTTAGACCATTAAAAATACAAAAAACTATATCTTTCTCTTTTTCGCTGAGTCTATTTTCAAGGAGTTGAATTGACTCAGCGTTTAATATATCAGATTTATATTTATTTGAAAGTGCTATTGTAAGTTCTGGGTAAGTCCATATATTAGATTTTTGAACTACATCTAGCATCTGTTTAAAGTGTAAATTTAACATTCTACTGTTTCCATAAGCTTTTACACCATGAGAGATAAGTTGTTTTCCTGTAATGATTTCAGGAACTTGTTCTAAAACAATCGTTCTATCTGGAAGTTTATTTGATGATATCATCTTATTTATACTAGATGCTACTGTATCAAAATCTGCAACTAAAATATACTCTTTGGAGTTACTAAACTCTTTAAGGAGAGACTCTTCATCTGAAAATATTGTAGAATTTTCAACGGTATGTCTATCTTTCCACTCATCTATAATGTCTATATTTGTACTATAAAAAACTAGTTTCACTTTTATCTCTCCGAAAAAACATACTGTTTTGATTTAAGAATAGGTTTTAAAATATACTGCATAACAGTTTTCTTACCTGTTACAATATTAACACTTGCCGTCATCCCTGGAATTATTTTTAAAGGATTCTCTTTTGAACCTAAATAATTTTTTTCAGTCTCTATATGAACTAGATAAAAAGTATTGTCCTGTTTATCTGTAATTGTATCAGGAGATATATTGACAACTTTTCCTATGAGACCACCATGAATAGCAAAATCATAAGCAGAAATTTTCACTAGAGCTTCTGCTCCTGGATGTAAAAATGCTATATCACTCGGTTTGATTTTTATCTCTAAATAGAGACGTTTATCTGTAGGAACTATTTCTACAAGATCTTCACCTGGTTTAACGACACCACCAACTGTATGAACAAATAGTTTTTGTACTATTCCATCAACTGGTGATTTAACCATTGTTCTATCAACTTGATCGCTAAACGCTACTTGCTGAGTCTCTAGTCTTGAGATTTCAGCAGTTACTTCATTAAGCTCTTTTTTTGCTGCATTTATAAAAGTATGTTGTGATTCTACTCTTTTATCTCTATACTCTTCAATAGCATAACGGAGTCTTGGTAGTGAAAGTTGTGCGGCTTGTATATCGTTTTCTATACCATTAGCTTCTCTTTTTAGTTTTAAAAAGTCAATACGAGATTTAATTCCCTCTTTTACCATAGGAGCTGTCATGGAAATCTCTTGTGAAACAAATGTTAGAGATTTTTTTAGAGAGTGAATTTTAGCTTTTGCTTCTTTGAGTTCCTGCTTTCTCTGCTCTATCTGTTGCACAATAGCACTATCTTTAGCATCTGCTTCTTGTTTATTAGAGATATAAAGTTTATGTGCTAAGTTTATCTGTTTTTGAAGTTGTTCATCTTCACTTTTTATATTTTCAAATTTAAGTTGATTTGCTTGTGCTTTAAGACGAATCTGCTTGGCAATAAGCTCATTATGTTTCATAAAGTTAGTCTGAGATGTTGAAAGAGATTTTGCATTATTTATTTTTAAAATAACATCTCCCTTCTTAACACTCTCTCCCTCTTTGACTAAAATGGATTCAACTATCCCACCTTCAAGATTTTGGATTATTTGATTCTGTCCATAGGGAATAACTTTTCCATTTCCTCTTGTTATCTCATCTATTTGAGTTAAAGAGGACCAAATGATAAAAGTAAATACACTAAAAAGCCATATCTTTAAAACTCTACTAATTCTACTAGGAGATTGCTCTAAAATTGCAGAACTCAGTGAGTTCATAAATTCATAATCTTTTTCGTTGTATTCTACTTTAGGTTTTGTCTCTTTCATGATGCATCTCCTTTACCTTGGAGTTTTAAAATTGCTTCTTCTTTCGGTGCATCAATCACAATTTTTCCACTATCCATAACTATTACTCTATCTACTATTTCAAGAAGTGTCATTTTTTGAGTAACTAAAATGGATGTGACATCCTTGAGTGCTACATTTATATTTTTAAGAAGTCTAGATTCTGTTATCTGATCCATTGCATTACTCGGTTCATCCATTAGCATAATTGGTGCTTCTATTAAAAAAGCACGGGCTATTCCTATACTCTGACGTTGACCACCTGAAAGACCGAGACCTCGTTCTCCAATAGGCATCTCATAACCTTTTGGGTGTTTCTTTATAAACTCTGCTGCACCACTAATCTGTGCAGCTTTAAGCATCGCTCCATCACTTGCATGGGTGGCTTTAAATGTGATGTTATCTTTTGCCGTTCCACGAAAGAGCATGATGTCTTGTGAAACATAGGAGATATTTTTACGTAAATCAGCAGGATCTATTTGGTTGATGTCAATACCATCTACAAGTATTTGACCAGAATCTGGTTCATACAGTCCAAGTAAAAGTTTCTGTATAGTACTTTTTCCACTTCCAATACGACCAATAATTGCGATATGTTCGCCTGGTTCTATAACAAAAGAAGCATTTTTAATAGCTGGTATATCTGCCCCTGGATAGGTGAATGTTACATCAACAAACTCTATATGACCAGTGAAATCAGGGCACTCTACAAATTTCTTACCATCAGGTCTTTCACTTGGTTGAGAGATGATGTCATTGAGTGTTTCATAAGATGTTTTTGTATCCTCATAGTTTGTCATAAGTCCAGCGACTTGACCCATAGGAGCGAGTGTTCGCCCTGTTAAAATAACAATGGCAATAAGTCCACCCATTGATAGCTCAAAATCTTGAATCATATAAACGCCGTAAACAATAATCATAACAGTGTTTAATTGAATAAGTAGTTGTGTAATAGTAGGAATAGAAGCTGAAAGCAAGCGAGATTTTAAACTTTTACTAGCTATCTCTCCTGTTGACTCTTCCCATTTGTATTGAACTTGATTTAATGTACCTAATGTTTTAAGTGTTTCGATATTACTAAGTGTCTCAATAAGAATTGAACTTTTTTTAGCACTTGCCTCATGTGTTGACTCAATACTTGCTCTTAAAGGTTTCTTGATAAAGAAAGCATAAGAGAGGATAAGTCCCATAGTAAACATAGGTATAAGGACTATATTTCCACCAATGTAAGCGATAACTATTAAGAATATAATAGCAAAGGGAAGATCTATTACTGCTGCCATAGTAGCATTTGTTAAAAAACTTCTAATGTTGTCAAAATCTTTTAAATTGCTTGAAAATGAACCAACCGAAGCAGGGTGGTGTGCCATTTTCAGAGAGAGAACTTTTTCAAAAATAATAGAGGACATAATAATATCACTCTTTTTAGCAGCACTCTCTAGTAAAAAAGTTCTTGTAAATTTAGCAAAAGTATCTATAAAATAGACTATAGTAACACCAATAGCAAAGACCCAAAGGGTTTCTATGGCATTGTTTGGAACAACTCTATCGTAAACATTCATAGTAAAAAGAGGTGAAGCCAAAACAAAAAGATTTATAAGGAGTGAAGCATAGAGAACATCTTTGTAGATTCCAGCTGAGAGTTTGAGAGTACTCCAAAACCAATGTTTCTGTTCAAGATGAAGTGTTCTTGCATTTTCATCTGTATATTCAAAAGCCTTTTTGACCATAAACCCAAAACCGATATACTCATCTGTTAAATCATCAATATCTACCCACTGTTCAATAGGCTCTTCGGTAGGCATAATTATCTTTGCTTGAGTTCCATCTTCACTAAATTCATCTAAAATACAAGCACTCTGATTTGAGAGTAAAATAATCATAGGAAGTTGCAGAGGTGAGATCTGAGAGAGAGGGCGTCTTATGATAGAAGATTTTAGTCCAGCTTTCATAGCAGCACGAGAAAAAAGTCCTTTAGCATTATTGATCGAAAAAAGTTCAGGAGATTCTGCTCCTGGTTCTATAGGAAGTCCAGCTGTTAGTGCTTCTGCTGAATATGGCTTATGATATAACTTTGTAAATAAAACTAGACTATCAAGAAGGGCATCCATTCTAAGATTGTCAGCACTTGTAACAAACATTATTTGTCCTTAGTTTTTGTATTGTATGTTAAGCTATGTAAGCCAACATCTGAGTATATAGTATCGCTATTTTGCATAACTGAAGAGACTAAAAGACCCATGGCATCTAAAATTCTATATTTTGCATAGAGTAGGCTATATTCAGTTGCAATAATTTGAGATTTTGATTTAATGAAATCATTTTGTGCAGAGAGTAAGTCAAGTAAAGAGCGTTGACCTAAATCATACTCTTTGGAGTATAACTTTAATGTTTTGAGTGAAAAGTCTTTATATTTTACTAGATAAATTAACTGTTCTTCTAGTTTTTCATTTGCAGCCCATGAGAGATTAAGACCTTGTAATACTTGGCGTTTAATACTATTTTTACTCTCTATGGCTTGACTTATCTGTGTTCTACTCTGTTGAATAGATGTTGTATCTGTAAATCCTCGAAAAATATTAAAAGATAAGTATGCCATTGCACGGAATCTATCTTCATTTCCCTCTACTGCACTTAAGTTTTTATTCATAGTTTGAGATATTTCGATGTCGAGTTTAGGATAATATTCAGCTTGTTTTGTTTTAATTGTTGATTGAGAAAGTTTAATATTAAATTCACTTACAAGTAGTGATGGATTGTGTTTAAGAGCAAAAGCGATAGCTTTTTCTTTACTCTTTGGAAATATCATTTTAATTTTTGGTTTCATCATCTCATCAGGAATCAACTCTCTTCCTAAAACTCTCTGTAAATTATAAGAAGAGTCTAACAGTGTGTTCTCTTGAACTACTAAGTTTGATTGGGCTAATGCTAAAGAGGCTTCTATTTTATTTACTTCAGAAAGTGTAGTTAAACCTGCATCATAAAGTTTATTTACTTTTAAGAAAATCTCTTTGTCGATTACAACATTCTCTTTTGCTGTTCCTAATAAGTCTCGATTTTTCATAAGCTCTAAATAGGTATTTACCATTTCAAATGAAGTATTGTTAACTTTTTCAACATAACTATATGCTGCCGAAATATTTTTATACTCCTGCTCTTGTACTTGATATGTTGTAGAAAAACCATTAAACAAATTTTGTGTATATGTCAAAGAGTTTTGATAAACATCAAAATTATAAGTTTGATTGGGAGTGGAATCTGCTTGATTACTTCTATCTGTTTTTTCATGACCAAGTCCGAGTTTTAAATCTAAACTTGGATAGTAAGAAGCTTTTGCTAAAGTGATATCATCTTGAGTAGATTTATAGTTACTTAAACGCTCAAGTATGATAGGGTTTGTGGATAATACTTCGGATACGGTTGTTTTGAGGTCTTGTGCACTTAGTGATGTTAACAAAACCATAGATAATATTACATTTTTTTTCATTTTACTCTCTATAATCACTATTTACTCATTATTATAACCAAGTAATATAAGAAAAACAATAAGTGTTAACACAATTTACTAAATAGGCTTTTTCAAAGGTTATGTTATAATCACATTAATAATATATTAAGAGAGATAGATGCGTTCATCAGATGTAAGTGGTATTTTAAATAACAAAGATAGACTCTTAACTCAGACCTATTTTGACCTACAGCGACACTTTGAAGAGAAGTATGGTCAAGATACTGTAGTTTTTATGGAGATAGGTACTTTTTATGAGGTCTATGAAGTAAACAATGATGATGAGCAGATAGGAAAAGCGAAAGAGATAGCTGAACTCCTAAACATTCAACTCACTAAAAAAAATAAAAACATCATAGAAAATTCTGATAAAAATCCACTCTTAGCAGGTGTCCCAGCTGTAAGTTTTGAACGCTACTTAAGTCGTCTTATCTCTGAACAAAAATATACAGTCATAGTGGTTAAACAGAAAGGTTCACCTCCTAAAATAAGTCGCTATATAGCTCAGATAGTCTCACCTGGGACAAACTTTGAGCATATTGTAGATAATGATGAAAATTACATCGTATCTATAGTCGTCGATAAGTATAGAGATATTTATAGTGTTGGATACTCAGCCCTTGATGTTACAACGGGAAAAACTTGGCTCTATGAAACACACTCTACAAGTGAAGACCCATCTTATGCTCTGGATGAAATTTTTAATCTTTTAAATGTTTATAGAACAAGTGAAGTTGTTATCACATTTTTAGATGGTATTGAAGACCAACGCCATATTATGCAGTATCTTGAGATTCCTGAGCATTATCACTACTCTGTTAACAACCAAAGACCTAAGATAGATTTTCAAAACAGACTCTTTGGAGAGGTTTATCAGATAGAGTCGCTTCTCTCTCCTATAGAGCATTTAGATTTAGAACGCTCCCCTATGATAACAGAGTCTTTATCTATCTTAATTCACTTTGTTATCGAGCATGACTACCAGATAGTTCAGAAGATGTCACTCCCTCGTTTGATAGACAATCGCCGTTTTATGTATCTTGGAAACAATGCACTAGAGCAGATGGGAATTATCTCTAAAGATAGACGAGAGTTTACACTCCTAAAGATGTTAGACAAGAGTGCTACAGCTATCGGTCGGCGTCTACTTAAAGAGAGACTACTTAATCCTATCATGGAAAAAGATGAACTTGAACGCCGATACAACCTCAATGAGAGAGTATCTTCACATATCCGTTATCTTGATGAGATGATGCGTGGTGTTTATGACTTAGAGAGACTCTCTCGGCGTTTAAGTCTTGGGCGTTTACACCCTTTTGAGATGAATCATGTTTATGACTCGATGCAAGCCGTTAAAGAGTTGATGCTTTATGTAAAAAAACATAAGATTCAAAAGACACCTTTTCATGAGTCAGAAGTTGAAGAGTTTCTTCGTGACATCAGTAAGAGCATAGACCTCGATGTCTCTCGTCGTTTTACAAACACCACAGTTGATGAAAATTTCTTAATGGGTGGAGTTGATGAGTCTATAGATACTCTTGTTAAAGAGAATAGTGTAATGCTTTTGGCGTTTGATGACATAATGAAAAAGATAGAAGTGATCTTGATGAGTGTAAATGCTGGAAGCACTAGCAGACTTGTCTCGTTAGGGCTTTTAGAGAAAGAGGGTTACTACATATCTCTCTCTAAAAACAGATACTCGCTGATGGAGAGTGAGTTTAAAAAAGATGAGTTCTTCTGTGAGTTTAATGTAAAAAAATTGACAAATTCAGTCAAAATTACATCAGCATTTACAGATGACCTCTCCGATAGGATTATGAAAAATCGCCGTAAGATAGTGACACTTGTAAAAGAGAAGTATGTCAACTTACAAGCTCTCTATGAGAGACGATACTCACTTCTTTTTGACCGTGTGATAGCCTATGTTTCAGATCTTGATGTAGGGGTTAGCTCCTCTAAAGTGGCACAGATGTATAAACACTCTCGACCTATGATAGTTGAAGCTAAGGATGATGAGAATTTTATGCAGATAATGCAACTTCGCCATCCTCTTATAGAGCTACAAGAGAGGGGTGGTCTCTATGTCCCCAATGATATAGTAATGGGAAATCGTGAGTATATGGACTTGCCTCACCCAAAAAGTGTAATGCTTGAAGTTGGCGTTCACGATGGGCATGATATAAATGGTGTTTTACTTTATGGGATAAACTCTAGTGGTAAATCCTCTCTTATGAAGAGTATTGGGATAGCTACACTTATGGCTCAGTCAGGATTTTTTGTCTCCGCTTCTGTTATGAAGTTTAGTATATTTGACTCTCTATTTACTCGTATAGTCTCTAAAGATAACCTTGCAAAAGGACTCTCTACTTTTGCCGTTGAGATGTTAGAACTTAAAAATATTTTTAACCGTTCAACTGTTCGCTCTTTAGTTTTGGGAGATGAGATAAGCCATGGAACAGAGACACTTTCAGGGGTAGCCATAGTCGCTTCAGCCATCAAAAAACTCTCAAATACTCGATGCCTTTTTCTCTTTGCAACTCACTTACATCAACTCTCAACTATGAAGGAGATAACATCTTTAGATAATGTTGTGAATTTACACCTAAGTGTTGAGTATGATGAGGAGCAGGATAAACTTCTTTTTAATCGTGTACTTCAAGGAGGAAGTGGAAGTAGTATTTATGGTTTAGAGTTTGCAAAGTCTCTGCATATGGATAGTGAGTTCTTAGAAGAGGCAAATGCCATTCGTAAGCGTTTAGCAAATGACTTTGATGAGCTAGAACTTCTTGTGAAGAAAAAAACTTCTAAGTATAACAAAGAACTTTATGTGACAAAGTGTATCATCTGTGGGGCTATGGCTGAAGATGTGCATCATATCTCTAAAAGAAGTCTAGCTGATAGTGCAGGATTTATAGGACACTTTCATAAGGACAACAAACACAATTTAATCCCACTCTGTAAAGAACATCACAATCAAATCCACGATGGAAAACTTCAGGTAAATGGTTTTGTGATGACAAGTAAGGGCTTAGAGCTAAAGTTTGAAGAGCAGATGAGTCCGAAAAAAGAGAAAAAGATAGTTGAGCCTGAGATAAATGAAGATGTTGAAAAAGAGCCAAAAGGTTTTGTTTTAGATGATTGGTGAATTTGAGTGAGGAAGTAATGAAAGTAAAAATTTTGTTAGCTATTAAATAATTATGGGAAGTAGTATGAAATATTTCAAAAGTTCAATGGTAATTACTGTAATAGGTTTGATAATTGCCTACTTTATAGGTGGACTTTATGCTGTTTATATAACTGCTTTACTAGCTGTTTTAGAAGTTTCATTATCGTTTGATAATGCTGTTGTAAATGCAAAAGTTTTAAATACAATGGAGCCTGTTTGGCAGAAAAGATTTATAACTTTTGGTATCCCTATAGCTGTTTTTGGTATGAGATTTTTATTTCCTATCATTATAGTTTCTGTTGCAGGAGGTTTGGGTATAGTTGAAACATTTGATTTAGCTATAAATAATCCTCAAGCATATCAACATACATTAGAAAATGTTGAAAAGCTCATTTATGCTTTTGGTGGAGCTTTTTTACTTATGGTCTTTCTAGGATTTCTATTTGATGATGATAGAGAAGATAAGTGGATAAAAGTTATAGAAGATAGTTCACTTGTAAACAAGATGGGAACTATTGCTGATATAGAGATTATGATAGCTATATCAATCGGTATTTACTTAACTTATCTAACTGGAGAGAGTGCTATTGCAATAGCCTATTTTACGGGGATTCTTCTTTACTCTTTTATATCATCTTTAGATGATTTAATGAGTACAGATGGTGTTAGAAGTGGGATTATGGGACTTTTATATCTTGAAGTTTTAGATGCATCTTTCTCATTTGATGGGGTTATTGGTTCTTTTGCTTTAAGTAGTAATATCTTTATTATCATGATTGGTTTAGGAATTGGTGCTATGTTTGTGAGAAGTTTAACTATCTACTTTGTAGAGCAAAAAACCTTAGCTGAGTATAAGTACCTAGAGCATGGTGCTCATTATGCGATTGCTGCTTTAGCTTTTGTGATGTTAAGTAAAATTTTCTTTCATATACCAGAAGCTATAGTTGGAACAATAGGTATAACATTTATAGCTATTGCTAGTTATCATTCTATTTTAGAAAATAAAAAATCGGAAAAAGAAGAAAAATAGATGAATATAGAATTAAAAACTGGAATTTTAAATATAGAACAAAATGATAAGTTATCTAAACTCTAAAATAGAGAGTTTAAAAAGTTCTGTTTACTCATAAACAGAACATAGATTATAGAAAATCTATCCTAAAAGTACTTTTACACATTCGTTGATGCGTTTTCCATCAGCTTTTCCAGCTAACTCTTTAGATGCCATACCCATCACTTTTCCCATATCTTTCATAGTTGAAGCACCAACTTTTTCAATGATAGTTTTAAGAGAAGTTGTAAGCTCTTCATCACTCATCTGTGCAGGAAGATAGACTTCATAAAATCCTATCTCATCAAGTTCTATCTGTAAAAGATCATCACGACCTGCATCTCTGTACTGAGTTGCTGCATCATTTCGGCGTTTCACTTGTTGCTGAATGATTTTTATAACATCATCGTCACTCAACTCTTTTCTCTCATCAACTTCTATCTGTTTAAAGGCACTCATAAGCAGACGTAGTGCATCACGCTTCTTTGTATCTTTGGCTTTCATAGCAATTTTTACTTCATTATTTATAATTTCTCTTAATCTCATTTGTAATCCTTTATACTTGGAACTAAATTTGCTAGTATTATAACTAAAATAACAGAATATATGGAATATTATTGATGAAAAAAGAATTACCTGTTGCATTGACACTTATTTTTGCTATACTATCTTTGAGTGGATGTACCGCAGGATTGACAGAACCTGAGATAGATTTTCAGCCTCCTAAATATGTAGAACAGATTCCTTCAAGAGAAGACAAAAAAGATTTTGTTTCTACTGGAAGCCTTTTTGGTCAGGGTGAAAATCCACTCTTCTCAGATCATAAAGCTATGAATGTTAACGATATAGTTACTGTAATTATTTCAGAAGTTGCAAGCAGTTCTAGTGTTGGGGCAAGACAACTTTCAGAAAATGACACTTCAAACCTTGGGGGTGGAGTCTTTAGTACAGCAGGGGGAGCAAATGGCTCTACTAAATCTGCTATAAGTAGATTAAATGGCTTTACAGATATAGGCTATAGTTCATCATCTAACTCTGCTTATCAAGGGAAGGGTTCTGCTACAAAAGATGCTCGTTTTACTACAACGGTTTCAGCTCGTGTAGTGAAGATTTTACAAAATGGAAACTATTTTATCTCAGGAAAACGTGAGATTTTAGTAGATGACCAGAAACAAATCATACAGATAAGTGGTGTAATTCGCCCTTATGACATAGATCAAAACAACAACATAAATTCAGCTCAAATGAGTGATGCAAAAATACTTTACAAAACAGAAGGAGATGTAGACCGTGCAAATAAACAAGGATGGGGAACTAAACTTATTCAAGCGATATGGCCTTTTTAGTCTAACGCTATTACTACTGACATCATCGCTTAGTGCTCAAAGTTTTGAGGATTTTAAGCGAGTACAGGAGAACTCTTTTTCAGAGTACAGAGATGCAAGGGATAAAGAGTTTTCAAATTATCTTAAAGCACAATGGGAAGAGTTTACATCTAAAAAACCAGCCCCTCTTTATGAGAAACCTAAACCTAAACATATCACACCAACTGTTCAAAAAAAGATTGAAAAAATTGGTCCACCTACAAGAGTTGTAGTTCCTAAAGAGATAAAAACAGCTTCAAAAACAAAAGTTATTGTGATATCTAAACCTAAAGAGAAAAATATCAAAGTTAAAGATGTTAATCTTCTCTATTTTGGACAAGATATTGGTTTAAATATTGATGATAAATTTAAAGAGATGAAATTTTTTCCTCAAAATCAGAGTGGAATTGTAAATGCTTTTTCACTCTTAGCAACAAGTGATTATGAAGATACAGTTCAAGAGATTAAAAAAATTCAAAAAAAGTTAAACTTAAATGATTGGGGTGTTTATCTTCTTGTAAATATGCTTTCTAAATCTCTGTTTGAAAACCCAGATAAGCAAAAGTTGTTTAGTTGGTTTATCTTCAATAAGTTAGGTTATGCTACAAAAATAGGTTTAGCAGGAAAGCATGTTGTAGTTATGTTTTATAGTCAAAGAATGATTTACAATACTCCATATTATACTTTTAATAATAAAAGATTTTTTCTTATAAGTCGTTATGCTAAAAGTTCAGCAGGAAGAATCTATACATATAAACAGAACTATCCACAAGCGACAAAGCCTTTGGATTTAAGTATTAAATCATTACCACATTTCAAAAAAGATTTAAGATCTAAGAGTTTAAAATTTAAAGAGTTTGGAAAAACATATACAATAAATTTTAAGTATGATAAAAACCTTATAGACTTTATGGCAACATATCCTCAAGCAGATTATGATACCTATTTTAATGCACCTATGGACAGTGCGCTTTATGACCAAATAGCGAGAGATTTAAAACCATACATTGATGGAAAGAAAGCGAGTGTAGCCATTAACTTTGTTTTACACTTTGTTCAAAAAGCTTTTAAATATGAGCGCGATGATACTCAGTTTGGTAGAGAAAAAGTGATGTTTGCAAATGAAACACTCTATTATGATAAGTCTGATTGTGAAGATAGAACTATTTTATTTGCTTATTTAGTGAAGAAACTATTTAACATATCTGTTGTAGGTGTGCAATATAGCGACCATATGTCAACTGCACTCTATATACCAATGCGAGGTGATAGTGTTAAGGTTGAACGTAGAAGATTTGTTATAGCTGACCCTACATATGTAAATGCAAATATAGGGACTAGTATGCCAAGATATAAATCTAAGATTCCTGAAAAGTATATAATGGTAAGACAATAAGGATTCCTTAAATGAATAATGTAAGCTGCACATTAACTCCTCAAATCGCTTCATATGATGAGCTAGTTGAGAAGTTAAAAAGAAGTAAGGTAGTGAACTATTATCTTCTTGATATAGATAATTTTTCAAATATTAATAATGCTTATGGTTATGAAGTAGGGGATAAAATCTTATCTCAAATCTCTAGATATTTACATATAGTTAAGCCTGAATCTACTTTACTCTATAAATTTAATGCAGATAAATTTGTCTTGATAGATGAGCGAAAAATGGATAGTAAAGAGATTGTTAAAGTCGTCGATGCCATACTCTCTTTTTTTTCACAAACTGAACTGCTTATTGATAATAAACTTGAGCTAAAAGTCTCTTTAAGTATAGGCATATCAATAGGAGAAGGACTAAAAAATATATCTAATGCAGAATTAGCGATAAAAGAGTTACGAAAATCAAAACGTAATCATTATCATATTTATGATAAAAAATCACCTTTTATTCTTAGCCAAGAAAAAAATATTTATTGGATACTTAAGATTAAGGATGCTGTAGCTAATGAAAATATTGTTGCATATTTCCAACCTATAATTAATAATAAAACTAAAAAAATAGAGAAGTATGAGTGTTTAGCTCGTCTTAAAGATGATGATGAGATAATCTCACCCTATCTTTTTATGGATGCAGCTCGATTGACAGGAAACCTCTCTTATGTTACAAAATCATTAATTATTCAGAGTTTTAGAAAATTTACTAATACTGATTTTGAATTTTCTATAAATATAACGGGGGAAGATTTTTTACTTGGATATCTTGAATTTTTTCTATTAAGAAATGTTGAAAAGTACAATATTGCTCCATCTCGTGTAGTTTTAGAGATGTTAGAAGATATAACAAGTTTAAGCAATGGCTCAATTCTTAAACAGTTGAATTCTTTAAGAGAACATGGTTTTAAAATTGCGATAGATGATTTTGGTGCTGAAAATTCTAATCTTTCTCGTTTACTTGAAATCCAACCAGATTATTTAAAGATAGATGGTGCTTTTATTAAAAATATTGTTGAAGATATAAAAAGTCAAATTATTGTAGATGCCATAGTTTTAATATGTAAAAAAAGTAATATTAAAATGATTGCTGAGTTTATTCATAATGAAGAAGTTCAAAAGAGAGTACAAGCTCTCGGTATAGAGTACTCTCAAGGTTTTTACTTTGGAGAACCTAAGCCTGATTTAATCGAGCTTAGTGTTAGCGTTTAGTAGTTAATCGCTACCTTATACGTTGGATCATCCTCTTCATAAGAGCAGTGTGGGCCAGCTAGTTTTAAGATAGCTTTACAATCTTCACTAAGGTGACGAAGAAGTAAGTTTTTCCCTGCCTCTTCATACTTTTTAGTGATGGCATCAACAGCTTCAACTCCTGAACTATCCATAACTCTTGCATTTTTAAAGTCAATCACTACCTTTGGTGGATCCATCTCTATGTTAAAGTTATCTGCAAATGTAGAGGCACTCCCAAAAAAGAGTGGACCCTCTAGTTCATAAACTTTTGTTCCATCTTCTTCTACATGAGTACGAGAGAAGATACGAGCATGTTTCCAAGCAAACGCTAGAGCAGAGATAATAACACCTGCAATAACTGCTATAGCTAAATCTGCAACAACGGTAATAACAGTTACAGTCACCATTACAACTGCATCTGTACGAGGCATCTTGTTAAGACGAGAGAAACTAGACCACTCAAATGTCCCGATACTTACCATAAACATAATCCCAACAAGAACAGCAACAGGAATGGCATTTAAAACACCACTCATACTTATCACAAGTGTAATAAGCCCAAGCGCTGCTACAACAGAAGAGAGACGACCAATACCACCAGAAGTATAGTTAATGATACTCTGACCAATCATCGCACATCCAGCCATACCACCAAAGAAACCACAAGTAATATTACCAGTTCCCTGTGCTATACACTCTTTGTTTGCACTTCCTCTTGTGTTGCTGAGTTCATCTAAAACGCTAAGAGTAAGAAGAGACTCTATAATCCCTACAAGTGCTACAATGATAGAGTAGGGGAGAACAAGCATAATCGCATCAAGTGAAAAGAGATAATGTGGAACTTCAAAAGTTGGAAGTTGTCCTGCATATTTACTCATATCATCAAGATCACTTAAAAGAAGTGTTTGTGCTCCTGTGAAGTAAACGCCAAGAGTGATAAATATAATAGCTATTAAACCAGCAGGAATAGCCTTTGTAAACTTAGGTAAGATATACATAATAGCCATAGTAATAGCTACAAGTACATACATTATATACCCTTGTCCCTCAAAGAACTTAAACTGTGCCGTCCCGATAACGATAGCAAGACCATTTACAAAACCGTGAATAGCAGGAGTAGGTACAAGACGGATAAATTTTCCAAGTTTAAGTACACCTATGGATATCTGAATAATACCAGCAAGAACTGTAGCTAAGAGAATGTAGTTAAGAACAGTTATAGCTATAGTCTCATGCGATGCACCAGCTAATGTAAGTGTCTCGGTCACCTCAAGTGTAAGCCCCACAAGTACAATGGCAACTGCACCAGTTGCCCCTGAAATCATACCAGGTTTACCACCGATAAGAGCCGTAATAAGACCAAGAATAAAAGCAGTATATAGTCCAACAATAGGGCTTATACCTGCGATGAAACTAAAGGCAATGGCCTCAGGAACAAGAGCAACAGCAACAACTAAACCAGATAAAATATCATTTTTGATATTTGCAGCTGTATATTTTTTTAAATCAAACAAATTTGAGTGCCTTTAGGGGTGATTTTTTAAATTTGCGAATTATATCTAAATAATTCTTTAACATCTAATTAACCACTTGTTAGATAAAATGATATAAACTTCAAATAAAAAACAAGGTTTATCTATTCATTATGATAATAAGTAAAATTTTAAAATTTAGTTCTGTTGGTGCTCTTGGTTCTGTTACCAATATCGCTATTTTTAGTACCCTTATCTTTTTAGATATGAATTACAATATCGCATCTGCATCTGCATTTTTGATAGCTGTAACTCAGAACTATATGCTTAATAAGCACTGGACATTTAAAGACCATAACACACAGACTAAACAGAAATTTATTAAGTATTTTATTCTGAACTTTTCAAGTTTTTTTATTAATCTTGCTGTACTAAATCTTTTTGTAATGAATTTTGATATGGCATATATTAGTAGATTATTGGACTATTTAGAGCTGAGTGTAAATGCTGAAACTATAATGAAAATAATAGGACAAATTTTAGGAATAGCCGTCGCAATGGTTTTTAACTTTTTAGGGAGTTATCTTGTGATATTTGCCAAAAACAGAGAGGATAGATAATGCAAAAAAGAGAGAAAATAGTTTTACTAATATATACACTGTTTAATGCAGTAAGTAATCATTTTATAAAATTTTATGCAGATGAAACATACTATTGGATGTGGTCAAAAAGATTGGATTTTTCCTATTTTGACCATCCTCCTATGGTCGCTTATCTTATTAAATCTACAACACTCTTTAGTGATGACCCATTTTTTGTAAGACTGGGTGCAACTCTCTTAGTCTCTGCGACAGCTTATATTCTCTACTCTTTAGCAAAAAGAATGTTTGATGAAAAAACTGCGATATATACATTTTACATATTTTTAAGTTCGCTTATTGTTATTGTAGCATCAACGATTATAGCACCAGATATTCCTCTTATGTTCTTTACTTCTCTTTTCCTCTATAGTGCTTATATTTATCTTTTTGAAGAGAAAAGGAACTATGCACTTCTTGTTGGATTTTCAGCAGGAGCGATGCTCCTTTCAAAATATACAGGTATTTTAATAATTTTCACACTGATTGTTTATGTATTGCTTTACAAGAGAGAGGTATTTAAAGATAAGTATCTCTACTATGCTATTTTAATTGCTATTATTGTTTTCTCTCCAGTTCTTTATTGGAACTATATGCATGATTTTATCTCTTTTACTTTTCAACTGAATCATGGTCTTGCAAAAGAGAAAGTTTTTGTGGCTAAACATTTCATCAAGTTTACATCTGCCCAGTTAGTACTATTCCATCCTTTTTATCTTCTTCCTCTCTTCTATTTTATTATTAGAGATAAGGATAGATTTGATAAGAAAAAAGTTTACCTATTGTTACCATTTTTATTTACTCTTTTCTTTTTCTCTTATAACTCAGCGTTTAAACATGCCAATGCACAGTGGGCAGGTTTAGCTTATATGAGTGCTTCTGTTTTACTGGGATATTACATGGCAAAGGGTTCGTATAAAAAGCTTCTTATTTCAGCCTTAGTTCTTAGTGGTGTTTTACTTCTTGCTATAAAGACACCATTAGGTTTAGAGTTGAAACCTGTTGTTCGATTGATGTCTCGTTTAGGAAAAATAGATAATTTTAAAAATCAGATAGAGGCACTACATTTAGATATAAATAGTTATGATTATATACTTATTGATGATTATCATGGAAGTGAAGTAGCTTATCTACTTCAAAAAACAGATAATGTCTTAGTTCTTGATGATGCAAGATTTTCTAACTACAATATATGGAGAAATGAAGATTTAAACATCTCTTTAATGAGTCCTGTTAAAGAGATTCCATCTCTTGGAAAGTGTTTATATATAGGAAGGGATAAAAAGCATTATGAGGAGATAGGAAAGTTATTTCATAATGAAAAACTTCTTAGTACTATGCATAAAGAGGTAGCACGTTGGAAGTTTACGTACTACATTGTAGAGTTTAAAAACTAAGCTCTATAATCTTTAAATCGAAAAGCCCAAACACCTATAAGTGCTTCAAGTATAATCTCTTTATTCATTTTAGAGACACCATGTTCTCTATCCATAAATAAAATAGGTGTTTCAGCTATAGTTGAGCCAGTTGAACTAAAAGCATAGTTCATTTCAATCTGAAATCCATAACCATTACTTTTTACCTTAGAAAGATTGACTTTCTCTAAAGCTTTTCGTGAAATAAATTTAAACCCTGCCGTTAAATCTTCAACTTTTACACCCGTGATAAGCTTTGCATATTGGTTAGCAAAATAACTAAGGAGGATTCTTTTGAGTGGCCAGTTAAGAACACTGATACCTTTGATATAGCGAGAACCGATAATGACATCGGCACTCTCTCTCATCTCTATCATATCAAGAAGATATTTAGGATTGTGGGAGAAGTCTGCATCCATCTGGACAATATAACTAGCATCTTTTTCAAGAGCGATTACATAACCCTCTCTATAAGCACTCCCTAGTCCTAACTTACCAGCTCTCTGATGTAGATGAATTCGACTGCTATTTTGCTGAAGTTTTTTCACCATATCTGCTGTGCCATCAGGAGAGTTGTCATCAACGATAAGCACTTCCAGTGACTCATGTTGAGCGAGAACAGCAGCAACTATCTCATTTATATTCTCTTTCTCGTTATATGTAGGAATAATTACAATAATTTTCATACTTATTTTCTCCTTTTTAAGATTTTAGAGAGTCTAACTGCTCTAAAACTTTTACCTGTTTCGCTTGTGCATCTGCTAAAAGCCCACGGTTTTTGGCTAAAACATCTTCAGGTGCATTTGCTACAAAACGTTCATTGTTAAGCATACCATTAAGTTTACCTATCTCTTTTTGTAGTTTTTCATCCTGTTTTTGTAGCTTAGCGATGATAGAACTGAGATCAATAGAGTCAGTCGGTATAAATGTTTCACACTTATCAGAGATGTCACTTACTGCATTTTCTATTTTTGACTCAGTGAACTCTACATCAGTTACTTTCGCAAGTTTTACGATGAAAGGAAGCATCATAGTTTTCTCTTTTTCACTTAGTCCATCTATCTTAACAAAAGCTTTTTCTATCTTTTGGTTTGCTAAATCTACAAGGACTTTTGCCCGTCTTATAGATACGATAGCATCCATAATGATTTCAAAAGTTTTCTCCTCTTTTCGCTGTTTTGTTTTAGTTGGAAAACGCATAAGCATGATAGAATCACCATCTTCTAAAGTTGTTCCACTTAGTTCATGGTAAAGGTGCTCTGTGATGAACGGCATAAATGGGTGGAGAAGTTTCATCGCCTCTTTGAAGATAGCCCCTAGTTCAACAATAGATGATTTATCAGCTTTTGAGAGCTCAATACCCCAACCACAAAACTCATTCCATAAGAACTTATACATAACAAGTGCTGCATCATTAAACTTGTACTCATCTAAGTTTGCACGAACCTCTTTAGTAGCGAAGTTAAGACGGCTCATCATGTAACGACCAAGGTCACTCTCAACACAAAAACTTGTTAAGTCAGGGAATACATCTACATTCATCTGTAAATATTTACTTGCATTATAAAGTTTGTTTGTGAAGTTACGATTTAACTCTAGTTTCTCCTCACTCATTCTGATGTCACGACCTTGTGCAGCAGAGATAGCAAGTGTAAACCGAAGAATATCAGCTGAGTACTTGTTTATCATATCAAGAGGATCAACTACATTTCCTTTTGATTTACTCATCTTGTCACCCTTAGCATCACGAACAAGTGCATGGAGGTAGATGTGGTTAAATGGAAGCTGACCATTGAAGTTTTCACCCATCATCATCATTCTAGCTACCCAGAAGAAAAGGATGTCAAAACCTGTAATAAGAAGAGTATTTGGATAAAAATCTTTCATATCTTGCTCATTCCAAAGAGTTCCTTTTCCAGCTTCACCATTCTCCCAACCTAAAGTTGAAAATGGCCAGAGTGCAGAAGAGAACCATGTATCTAGTACATCAGGGTCTTGTGAAAGGTTTTTGCTTGAACATTTTGGACAAGATTCGGGATTTTCTTCAGTTGTAGCATACTCATGTCCACAATCATCACAGTAAAATACAGGTATCTGATGTCCCCACCATAGTTGACGGCTTATACACCAGTCGCGAAGTTCACCCATCCAAGAGTTGTATGAATTTATCCAGTGTGGAGGGAAGAACTGTGCTTCACCTTCATTAGTTTTTGCGATAGATTTATCGGCTACCTCTTTTTTCACAAACCACTGTTTAGAGATATATGGCTCTACAATGTTTTTACATCTATAACAGTGTCCTACTTGATGTTTATGATCTTCTATCTTTGTGATAAATCCCTCTTCATCAAGACGTTTTACAATGATGTCACGAGCTTCTAAACGCTCTAAACCTTTAAACTCTCCAGCATAATCATTTAAAATTCCCTTCTCATCAAAAACAGTGATAAACTCTAAGTCGTGGCGTTTACCGACTTCATAATCGTTTTGGTCATGAGCAGGAGTTACTTTAACCACACCTGTTCCAAACTCCATATCAACATGTGTATCAGCGATGATTTTTACAGTGCGTTCCAGTAGAGGAAGTTTTATCTCTTTGCCTATTAAATTAGAATAGCGTTTATCATCAGGGTGAACCATAACAGCTGTATCCCCGAAGTATGTCTCAGGTCTAGTAGTCGCTACTTCAACTGAGCCACTTCCATCTGCAAATGGGTATGTCATATAGTAAAACTTACCATCGTGGTCTTCATGTTCTACCTCTATGTCAGAGAGCGCTCCATCGTGAGTACACCAGTTTACCATGTAGTTTCCACGAACGATAAGACCATCATTGTAGAGTTTTACAAATGACTCTTTTACTGAAGATTGCAATCCTGCATCCATAGTAAAACGTTCTCTATCCCAAGCAGGACTTACTCCCATATGACGGAGCTGCTCTGTCATAATTCCAGCTG
Organism: uncultured Sulfurimonas sp.; assembly: GCA_964615395.1. GTDB lineage: Bacteria > Campylobacterota > Campylobacteria > Campylobacterales > Sulfurimonadaceae > Sulfurimonas. Next base: position 6,450 of record CAZTNH010000009.1, on the reverse strand, counting down.
ATTCCTCTTTCCAAGCCCAAACACGTTCTAAAAACTTTTCACGCCCTAGCTCTTCTTTTGTGATTCCCTCAGCGAGAAGTTGTTTCTCTACTACATTTTGAGTAGCGATTCCTGCATGGTCTGTTCCTGGTTGCCAAAGAGTTTTGTACCCATCCATACGTTTGTAACGAGTGATAATATCTTGTAGTGTAAAAGTAAGTGCATGACCGATGTGAAGACGACCTGTAACATTTGGTGGTGGCATCATAATAGAGAAATTTTTTCCCTCTTCTTGGATGGCTTTGTTACCATCTATCTCGAAGTATTTTCGCTCTTCCCAAAGTTTGTAGTATCTATTTTCTGTTTCTTGTGGATTGTATTTGTTATCTGACATATAATCATCGCCTTTTTAAGGATTAAAGTTGCGCGATTATAGCCAAAAAGTAGTGAGGTCTTTATAAAAAGATACTTTTTATTGACAACTTATTAAAGTTCTTGCATAACTTTAGATATAATTACAGTAAAAAGATAGTAGATGAATAGAGAAGAAGAGTTATCGCAACTGGGTGCTGGTAAGACGGAGTATAAGTATGAGTACTCTCCTGAACTTTTAGAAGTGTTTGAGAATGCTCATCAAGAGAATGATTACTGGGTAACACTTAATGCAGATGAGTTTACCTCTCTCTGTCCTATCACCAATCAGCCTGATTTTGGAACTCTTATCATCAACTATATTCCTGATGTTAAAATGGTTGAGAGTAAATCTTTAAAACTCTATCTTTTTAGTTTTATAAACAATGGTGAATTCCACGAAGATGTTGTCAATAAAATAGGCAAAGATTTAGTAGCCTTGATGCAACCAAAATACCTTGAAATTGTGGGTCTTTTCTATCCTCGTGGGAACATAAGTATCCACCCTAGATATTTTTACTCAAATAGTAATGAAAAGTATAAAAAGATACATGAACATAGATTTTTAAATGCCAATATTAACCCACAAAGAGTTGGATAGATGAAACTAAATATGATAAATATTAAAAGAGGAACAAGAGTGGAGTTTCACTCAAATGAACTGCTTTTTTTAGCTAAGAGTGGGCAACCTTATCGTGGTTCTCTCTATGTAAAGTTTGAGTCTCTGGGTGAGAGTTTTGATAGTGTTGATTTTAAACGCTACATTACTTCGCTTCGCTCTGTGACTCTTTATGCTGAGGATATAGCATCTGAAATTTATACAAAGATAGAAAATAGCATAGATGTTAAAAACTTAGGTGTAGTCGTTGATTTAAGTGCTAGAGGTGGCTTACAACAGCGTTTGAGTTATGGCTTTGAGTTTGAAGTGACACAAAAAAACAATATATTTCAGGTTTCAAACTAGATGAAAAATAGTACTTCTATCGCTATTGGTGGTTTTGATGGGATGCACATAGGGCATCAAGAGTTATTTAAAATGCTTGATAAAGATGGGACAATTGTTGTGATTGAGACAGGTTATGCTAACCTCACTCCCAAACGCCGACGTGAGAGTTTTACCGATAAAAAGATAGCCTACTTAGAGCTTGAAGATATTCGCCATCTTGATGGGGATGGCTTTATAAGACTCCTTAAAGAAAATTTTCCAAAGCTTCAAAAAATAGTAGTCGGTTATGATTTTCATTTTGGAAAAAATAGAAAGTACTCTTTTGATAATCTTCGTGAGATGTTTGATGGAGAGGTAGTTGTCGTTGAAGAAGTTAGCCATAAAAATGACTCAGTACACTCTCATAAAATTCGTGCAAAATTGCAACTAGGAGATATAAAAGGAGCAAATGAGTTTTTAGGGCATAACTACACAATCTCAGGAAAACAGATACGAGGGCAGGGGATAGGTGCAAAAGAGTTAGTAGCAACCATAAACATAGAAGCTCCCGAGTTTTTAACACCAAAAGAGGGTGTATATGTCACACTTACTCGCATAGATGATGAAGAGCATTTTCACCCATCTGTGAGTTTTATAGGTCATCGTGAGACGACTGATGGCAGTTTTGCTATAGAGACACATATACTTGACGGTAAAGTTCTTTGTAAAAGAGATGCAGAGATACGATTTGTAGCGTTTATTCGCAAAAATGAAAAATTTAACTCATTAGAAGAGTTACATGCAAAAATAGAGACAGATATAGCAATAGCAAATAGAGAACTAAAGTTTTTGCAATTATAAGGAAGATAAAAATGAGTGTAGAAAGAATATATTTAGAAGAACGTGAGCCAATTCACTTCAAGTTTGAGCAGAATGAGACGGATTTTGTAGTTGATGAGATAGGAATGAACTGGAAAGGAAATGGTAACTTTACTATTTTGCATATCAAAAAAGTAGAGATGACTACTTGGGATATGATAGCAGCATTCGCTGAGTATCTCAACATAAATGCCGAGAAGATCGGTTATGCAGGACTCAAAGATAAACACGCAACTACAACTCAGTATATCTCTATAGAAGCGAGATATGAGAAAGAGTTAAAAAGATTTAAACATAAACAGATAAAAGTAATCGGTTGGACTAGACATACACACTCTATACGAATGGGAGATTTACAAGGTAATCGTTTTACGATAAATCTTTTTGAAGTGAATCAAATTCAAGCTGGTCAGATAGAAAAACTAGCAAGAAAAAGTGAAAAATTTGGACTTCCAAACTACTTTGGTTATCAGCGTTTTGGTCGTGAGGGAGACTCAATAGAACAGGCTAAAAAGATGATAGATGGTGAGATAACTATAGAAGATTCAAAACTTAAAAAGTTTCTTATCTCTATCTATCAGAGTGAATTTTTCAATCAATGGTTAGCTGAACGGGTAATGATGAGTAGAGAACTTAATGGTGGAAAATTTTTACTCCTAGAGGGTGATTTATATATGGACTCTAAGGGAAAACTCTTTACTCCTAAACATCCTCAGCAGAAAGATTTTGAAGCGCATAAAGTTGTTCCTACGGGACTTCTCTGTGGACGTGGTGTTTACCGTTCTCGTGATAAAGCTGGAGAGATAGAAGCAAAATATGATGATGGTTTCTTGTATGACAAAGGACTCCGTCGTGAAGCTATCATCTTTCCAAAAGATGTAGAGATGAAATACACAAAGGGCTTTGAAAAAATGGAGATGGCATTTACACTTCCAAAAGGCTCTTATGCTACAGTATTTTTAGAAAACATTGCGAGTAAAGAGTTTAAAGCTAAAAAGATTAAAGCCAAACCTCAAAGAGCAGGTAGGGTTAAAAAGTAGAAAGAACTAAAAGGGAAAAAGATGAGTCTAAAAAAACTACCAATAGGCATACAAACTTTCAAAGATATAATAGAAGAAGATTATCTCTATATAGATAAAACACCAGAAGCTTATGAACTTATAAGTTCCTATAAGTATGCTTTTTTATCAAGACCAAGAAGATTTGGAAAAAGTCTCTTTTTAGATACTCTAAGAAATATCTTTGAGGGAAAAAAAGAGCTTTTTAAAGGCTTATATATCTATGATAAATGGGATTGGGAAGTTAAATACCCAGTTATAAAAATAAGTTGGGATGGAAAAAATAGAAGTTTAGATGATTTAAAAGATAAAACTGCAAAATTTCTTTTAGATAATCAAAGAAAATTGGGCATTGAGTGTGAGAGTACAAACCAAATAATCTGTTTTGAAGAACTCATCCAAAAAGCCTCTCAAAAGTATAATCAAAAAGTAGTAATTCTTATAGATGAATATGATAAACCCATCTTAGATGTCATAGAAGATGTAGAACAAGCCAAGGAGCATAGAGAGTTTATAAAAGGACTTTACTCTGTCATAAAGGGGTGTGACGAGTATGTGAAGTTTGCTTTTTTAACAGGTGTGAGTAAGTTTTCAAAATCGAGCATATTTAGTGGGCTTAATATGCTCGAAGATATAAGTTTAACACCAAAGTTTGGAAATATTTGTGGTTACACTCAAGAGGATATAGAGACGACGTTTAAGCCATACCTTGTTGGTGTAGATATGGAGAGATTTAAAAACTTTTACAATGGCTATAACTTTTTAAAAGATGATATATATAATCCATTTGATACATTGAAGTTTATAAAAAATGATTTTAAATACTCAAACTATTGGTTTAGTAGTGGAACACCAACATTTCTTATAAAACTTATAAAAGAGAAAAATTACTTCTTACCAAATCTCTCAAATTTAATTGTAGATGAAAAACTCTTAGATAGTTTCGATGTTGAGAACTTAGATTTAGAGGTGATACTCTATCAGAGTGGGTATTTGACTATTGATGAGATGATAGAAGAAGATTGGGGGATAGAGTATAAACTTAAACTACCAAACAAAGAGGTTAAAACTTCGTTGAACGATATAATAATTAAGTATCTCACAGATAATAATAACTCAAGAGAGTTTAAATCTCCAATCTTAAAATCCCTTAAAAATGCCATTTTAGAAGAGTTTAAAAATACCCTAATATCTCTTTTCGCTTCAATTCCTTACAACAACTATGTAAAAAACAGAATCCCATCTTATGAGGGCTACTATGCAAGTGTAATCTACTCATACTTAGCAAGTTTAGGTATAGAGATAGTAGCAGAAGATGTTACAAATAGAGGTCGTATAGATTTAACACTATTTATCGAAGATAAAATCTATATCTTAGAGTTTAAGGTAGATGGTCTAAAAGGTGAAGCACTCAAGCAGATACAAGAGAAGAACTATGCTCAGAAATACACTCAAAAAAATAAAGAGATATATTTAGTTGGGATAGAGTTTGATAGTAGTGAAAAAAATCTAAGTAATTTTGAATGGGAGAAAAATTAAGGAGTCCGTTTAGGAGAGTTTTTTCTAGTTCCCACTCTCCTGCTTTCTAGTTCCCAACGTCCCCGTTGGGAATTCTTTCTGTAGGCATTCCCAACGGGGACGTTGGGAACGAGGAAGTGTTGTGGGCGTTCCCAACGGGGACGATGGGAACGAGTCCGTTGAGGAGAGTTTTCTACCACTCTTCCTCCTCTTCATTTATATCTGAGTCATCATATGGATCCATATGTATGAGAATATGACACTTTTTATCTTCAAACATCTCTCTTATCTTTACTTCTACTTTATCGGCTATAAGGTGGGCATCGTAGAGGGAGATACTTACATTGAAAACTGCATGAACTGAGATAAATATATGAGAACCTGACTCTCTTGTTTTAAGATAGTGGTGTGCTTGTATGATAGGCTCTGCATCTAAAATCGCCTCTATTTTTTCTCTATCTTCTTGTGGGAGAGCAGCATCAAGGAGCATTAAAATTCCCTCTTTTATGATAGGGATAGATGAGTAAACCATAAATATAGCGATACCAATACCTAAGATAGGATCTATCAGCTCTTCACCTGTGTAGTGAATGGCTGCTAGTGCAAAAAGAACAGCACCATTTGAAAAGAGGTCTGTTTTGTAGTGAAGAGCATCGGCACGGATGACCATGTTTTTTGTTTTATTGGCTACATAGATTAAAAAAGCTACGAGAGCAGATGTAATGATAAAAGAGATTATCATTACATAGATACTCTCACTCATATTTGTCATCTCTCTAGGGTGTGCTATTTTCGCTAGTGCTTCGTAGAGGATAAAAAGACCTGAAACAGAGATAACAGTTCCCTCGATGACGGCAGCAAGAGGCTCTATCTTACTTCGACCAAAGTTGAAGTTATCATCGGGGTTTTTCTCAGCATGAGAGAGTGCAAAGTAGTTAAATAGAGAGACAGTTAAGTCTAGTAAACTATCTATCGCCGAAGCTAAAACAGCGATACTTCCACTCAATATCCCAACAGTCATCTTCATCACAACAAGTATAGCTGCTACACTTGTAGAAACTACAGTAGCCTTTTTTTCTAATCTCATATAAAACCTTAATATTTATCTTCTCTTACTTAATAGTATTTAGATACAATTATAGTAAAATAAATATATCATAGTGATTAAAATGAACTTAGAACAGCTTAGAATTGATAGAAAAAAATGGATGACATGGAAAAATATCGCTCCTTTACGAGAAGCAGTTGATGCACTTCCTAATGTAGAGTGTGAGGTTGAGCTAGGAGATGTAGTGAAAATCTCTGGCTTATTTGATGAAAAACAGATAAATGAGACTGCAAAACTTCTGATGCCTTGGCGAAAAGGTCCTTTTGAAATTGGTGAGACTTTTATAGATACTGAATGGCAGAGTAACATTAAGTACAATTTACTTCGTCCCTACTTTGATTTAAAAGATAAAAGAGTTGCAGATATAGGGTGTAACAATGGTTACTATATGTTTCGTATGCTTGAAGATAAACCTAAGGCACTTGTAGGTTTTGACCCTTCACCTGTTTATAAAACACAGTTTGATTTTATAAACCACTTTATCAAAAGTGATATAGTGTATGAGCTTTTAGGTGTAGAGCATGTAGAGTTTTATGAAGAGAAGTTTGATACTATCTTCTGTTTAGGTGTTC
>CAZTNH010000008.1:0-30857 GCA_964615395.1 uncultured Sulfurimonas sp. | reverse complement strand
GTATTTCTACAAAAAGTTCGGAATTATATCCAACTTAGCTTTAAGTTTAGATTAACTACCCTGAACAAGTGCGATTGCATCTATCTCAACGAGTGCATTTTTCGGTAAAGTTTTTACGGCTACTGTAGCACGAGCTGGTTTATGTGAACCAAAAGCTTCTTCATAGACTTCATTTACAACTACAAAGTCATCCATATTTGCTAAAAATATAGTTGTCTTTAAAACATTATCTAAAGAGCTACCAGCCTCTACTAAGACCGCTTCAAGGTTTTTCATCACTCTTACTGCTTGAACTACTACATCTTCACTTAAGAGTGCATCTGAGCCATCTGGTGTAAGTGCAATCTGTCCAGATGTGTAAACTATTCCATTTGCTACTACAGCTTGAGAATATGGCCCTATTGCCGATGGGGCATTTGGTGTTTGTACTAATTTCATTTTTTTATTTCCTTCTTTTGATTAATTTTAAATTTTTCCTCTGCATTATCCATAAAAGAGTCAAAGCATTCAACTCCCCGATGCCCTAAAGTATTATAGAGTATATTTCCCTCTGCATCGGTAAAATAGTGACGAGGAATAGGAGCTGTTTTAAACTTTTTTGGTATCTCATCTCTATCACGAGAGAGATGAATTGTCACAAACTCACTATAGAGTCTTTTCAGTATTACCTTATCTTGCAGTGTTGTATTTTCAAACTTACGACACCATCTACAGGAATCAGATGTTATAAGAACATAGAGAAGTTTATGCTCTTTTTTTGCATCTTTTAAACCCTGTTTATAGTTATGTGACCAGTTAAGATTAGCTCCAAAAAGAGACAAAGACAAAAATATAATAGTAAATATATATCGCATTAAAGAGACCATATATCTATTAAATTTTTAAATATTTTATGTAAATCCTCTACTTCTTTACGTGTTGTTCTCTCATTTACAGAGTGAATAGAATCATTACGAACACCAAACTCTATCACTTTTACCCCAAGAGGTGCGATAAAACGAGCATCACTTGTTCCTCCAGCAGTTGAGTGTTTTGTTGTGATTCCAGTGATGTTTTTAATAGCTTCATCAATTTTTTTGACTAGCTTTGTATCTGTTTGTGTCTTAAAAGGATAAGAGCCTTGAGTTAAACGAAGCTCATAATCTAAATCTTTAAAATGCTCACTTACAAACTCTTTCACCTCTTTTTGTGTTGTTTTTGTATTGTTACGGACATTAAACATCATCTTTAACTCATTTGGTGTTACATTTGTAACTTCCATTCCTGAGCGAATATCTGTTACAACAAACTTACTAGGAGCAAAAAACTCATCACCACTATCCAAATCTACACCAGCCATATCCCCTAACACTTTAGAAATATTGTGTATTGGATTGATGGCTTTTTCAGGATAAGCAGCATGACCCTGCTTCCCTTTTAAAGTAAGATACCCATTTATAGAACCACGTCGCCCTACTTTTATAGCATCTCCAAACTTATCTTCGCAAGTTGGTTCAGCGACCACTACAGCATCAGGCAGTAAATCATTGTTCTCTAAAAATTCTAAAATCTTTACTGTTCCATTTATAGCCTCACCCTCTTCATCTGATGTTAACATTAAAGAGAGTGTACCTTTAAAATCTTTAGTATCTTTAAGAGCCTGAGTAAAAGCAGCTACACCACTCTTCATATCTTGTGTCCCGCGACCATAGATATATCCATCTTTTTCTACAGCTTCGTAGGGATTGCTACTCCAACCATCTCCAGCTGGAACAACATCTACATGACCAGCGAAACAGAGATGCTCCCCCTCCGAATATTTTTTATATATAAAAAGATTTTTGACATCATCGACATCAATTCTAACAGCATCAAAACCCTCTAAATACTCTTCAATGTAGTCAAGTAAACCACCATCATCTGGCGTTTCACTCTTTGTACTCACAAGATGTTTAAAAAGTTCTATAACATCCATTTTTATTTTCCAGGATTTTCATAAAAGATATAAGGTGTTGAGTAGTTACTTATCTCAAAATAAAGTTTTTTCTCACCAGCATCTATTTTATAGTTTTGATTAAGGTCTAAATAACCATATCCATAACGATAACTTCTAGGAGTAGTTTCATCTGTAGCAGTAGCTGTTGTTAATTTATCTATTTTTATAAAACGTTGAACAAGTTTTCCGCCCATATAGATATCTAAAACGCCATTTGTACCCGTCCAGTTTTGAATGCTACGTCCAATCTTATTTTGTGTCTCCTGAGTACAAGCACTAAAAATAAGTACAAGCATAATACTCAATGCTACTGTTAATTTTTTCATCTATTTCTCTCCATTTTTTAATATACGAAGTGCTTTCTCTTCGTCATCTGTTCGCATTAAAGATTCACCAACTAAAAATGCATCTACACCTGCTTTACTGAGATCTTCCAACTGCCCATGCTCATAAATCCCACTCTCAGCTACAATAACTTTTCCATTAGGAATAAGAGGTATCAAATCATAAGCTAGATTCATATTCATCTCAAAAGTTTGAAGATTTCTATGGTTTATACCGATGATGTCACTTCCTGCATAGATAGCTTTAACTAAATCTGCTTTATCATGAACCTCAACAAGTGCTTCCATACCTAAGTGTCTTGTATATCCTAACAACTCTTTAAGCTCTTTTTTAGAGAGTGCAGCTGCAATAAGTAAGATAAAATCAGCCCCATGAACCATAGCTTCTATAATTTGGTATTTTGATACTATAAAATCTTTACGAAGAAGAGGCACACCCACATAACGACGAATACCACCAAGATAATCCAAACTTCCTTGAAAGAAGTGTGGTTCAGTTAAGATAGAAATAGCACTAGCCCCTCCTCTCTCATATGCCTGAGCAATAGCGATAGGGTCAAAATCTTCACGAATAATACCTTTTGAAGGAGAAGCTTTTTTTACTTCGCTAATAATTCTATAAGGATCTTCCTCTGTAGCTTTTAAATAGGGAATAACATCACGAGGAGCTCTTGCATTATATGCTAGTGAACGACCCAACCAATCAAGAGAAAACTCTTTTTCTCTTTTTACTAAATCTTCTTTTGTTTTTTTTATAATATCATCTAAAATCATTTTCTTTTTTTCACCTTTTTAGTTTTTTGCTTTGCTAAACACTTATCTATTTCAGAAATATGTTCTTGTAACTCTGAGTCTTTTCCACCCTCTAAGTTTACTACATGATTCATAATTTCCTTAGCTTTTTTACAATTACCTAGTTTATAATAACCCCATGCTTTTGAGTCCAAATAGTATGCAGTATTTGGTTGAAGTTTTAAAACTTCATCTATATATGACATACCTTTTTTAATATTTAAACTATGGTCAATTAAAATATAGCCCAAATAGTTAAGATAAATTGGCTGAGGGTCAGTTTTTATAACTTTTTGTAGTTTTGAGACCACCTGTTTAAGTAATTTAGCATCACTCTTATTCTTTGCTGCTTCATACTCAAAGATAGCACTCTGACCAAGATATTTTATATCTCCACGCTCTGCATAAAGTTTGTTTGCTAACATTGTAGCTTTTTTATAATTATGTGCAGATGAGTAGAGTTGAAGTAAGATATCATCATCGGTATGAGACTTTTCTAAAAAAATCATCAAATTCAAGTAGTCACGTTTATATGAGTAGTATTGCACAATTTTAGCTGCTAGTTCAGGGCTTTTATCTACACTATAAAGTCTCAAAGATGTTGAGAGAAGTCCATCTATATTATTTTCATTACTGTAAATTGCAATTAATCGTAAACAGATTAACTTTGAACAACCTATCATACGAGAGTGTGTTTCGAGTAAAGCTATCGCCTCTTTTTTTCTCGAAAGATTTACATAGAGAATAATAGACATCTTATCTAAGATTTTTTCACTGTGATTAAGTGCATATGCAGACTCCAAATACTTAACCGCTAAATCAAACTCTTGGCGTTTAATATATACATCACTTGCTAAGATATAATCATTCTCTTCTTTTGTTTTAGCTGCAAGTTTTACACTTAAGTCTCTTGCTTCATCTAAACGGTTTAGTTCTATTAATGCTACAATTTTAAGTCGAATAAGTTGAGGATCATACTTAGCATCTTTTAACTCTTTATCTATTCTAACAATTATTTTATCGCCTTCTTTTAGTAATAATTCATTCTCTAATGAGCGATAAAGATACTCTTTTTTTTGCGATTTATTGTAAAGTTCTGTAAAAAGTTCAGATGCTGTTTTATAATCTTTAAGCTGTTCTGCTCTTAATGCAAAAAGGATATAAGCATCTTCCTCTGGAAAAACTTTTGCATTAGGGTCAATAACTTTGGGCTGAGAGAGAGAACAAGAGGTACTCAAAAAAGCAACCAATACAATTAAAACAAATTTATACATCAATAATTCCTGGACACTCTTCTTTTAACTCATCAATATGTGTCTTAAAATAGTCCCAAAATGGAAATGTTATACACTGAGATGGTCGAGCTTCATATATTTTACACCCATTAGACTCTCTGTCATAAAATACACACTCATATGATTCATTATGCAGTACCTCTTTTAAGGAGTACTTATAGCCTTTTTTAAAGAGATATTTTACTCCGAAATCATTAACACTTAGATTTAAAAGTTTAGCTATTGCATAGATTTCACTTTTACTTACATAGATATAACCACTCTCTCCAGTACAACATCTTCCCTCACAAGTAGAACAGGCATCGGAGTTAAAAGCATAGGGGTAATTTTCTTTTTTTATAATTGACATTTGAGACTCTTTGTATTAGATTTATCATATATTTTTTGTGTCTCTTCTGAGATAGTTTCACCATCAAAAGTAAAAAGAGGTGGCAATATTTTCATCATAGATTTTGAACCATTTCGGGCATGAATTAGGACAAGAGAAGCATCCTTACTCCTTTTTGAGTGCACAAAGCAAACAGAAACAGCTCTCATCTTTACTCTCTCTAAAGCACTACATATATCACCAAAAACTACAGGATCATAACAGAAAACAAAATGAGAATGAGGTTTTAAAAGACGAGAAACTTTTTTAAAAAACTTTTCTAAGGGAAGATTTGAGTTATATCTGGCGTTTGCTAAGATTTTATCTTCACTCTTTTTTGTACCTTCAGGATAATAAGGAGGATTTGAGATAATATAGTCATATTTTAGACTCTCATCCAAATCCATAAAATCATTTTGATAGAGTTTATATTCTATCTCATTCACTTCTGCATTTTTTTGAGCATAAGGGATAAAAACATCCTGTTTCTCAACTGCTTCCATTGTTACTTTTGGATTATCTCTCGCGACTAAAAGTCCTACTATCCCACAACCAGCACCAACATCAAGGACTCTTCCCTTAGGATTTAAACTATTTACAAAATCATGAAGATAGAGAGAATCAGAGTTATAAGCATAACCTGTTTGGGGTTGATGGAGTGTCATGAAGTAAAAAGAGCCTTATGTTTAGATATAATTTCGTAATTATAACTTAAAGGCATTAAATGATTATTATTCCTGCACGTTTAGCATCAACACGTTTTCCTCAAAAAGTTATCGTAGATATTGGTGGACTTCCTATGGTTGTTCGTACTGCAAAAAGAGTGGCGCACTTAGATAGAGTGGTAGTAGCTGCTGATGATGAAAAAATCATCAAAATTTGTAAGGAGCATGGAGTAGAAGCCATGCTCACTTCAACAACTCATAAAAGTGGTACAGATAGAATCCACGAGTGTGCAACTATCTTAAACCTTGATGATGACGAACTTATCATCAATGTTCAAGCTGATGAGCCATTTATAGAACCAGATGTAGTTGAATCACTTATGAAAAAACTCAAATCTCTCCAAACACTTAAAGAGCCGTTTATCATGGGTAGCTGTTACAATGCTATCAACTCAGACTCAGCACAGGACCCTAACCTTGTTAAAGTTGTTTTAGATGATGAAGACAATGCTATCTACTTTTCTCGTTCAGCTATTCCTTATAATCAAGGTGGTGGGGCTAAGTACTTTGGGCATATTGGAATTTATGGATTTTCTAAAAAAAGTTTAAAAGAGTTCTGTTCACTTAAAGATGCACCTATAGAAGATATAGAAAAGCTTGAACAACTTCGTGCTATCTATCATCAGAAAAAAATAACGATGGTTAAAGTATCTTCAACTGGTTTTGGTATAGATACACAAGAGGATTTAGAGAGAGCCGTAGAGATATTTCTCTAGGCTTTTAGTTTAAGAACGGGGTTTTATATAGATAGTGTAGTTACCAAACTGCTCTCTCATTGAAAACTCATGTTTTTGACAAAAATCAGACTCCATAACACCTAAAAGATACTCAGCCTCACTCTTTGCCTCTTCTTTTGTAGCAAAATCTTGAACATCTACAAAACCTTTTTTTACAAAACAGCTACATGGATTCATTACATTTACTTTATACATACTCTATCTCCTTAAAAATCAAATATATCATCAAAGTCATCATTAGCAGGTGCTTCATCCATTCTAAGCATACCTCCTATAGTCTGACAATTAACAGCAATAGTATCATTCATAAAATCAATACTAGGTGCTCCACTATGAAATGACATCTCAATCCAATTAGTCAAGTCCTTACTAAAAGCTGCACACATTGGTCCAAGAGCTTCAGAGTTTTCTATAAACTCAGGCATATGTGTTGACATATCAGATGCAAGAGTTGAAAGTGCTTTAGAGATAACATATATCTCTGAATATGTAGAGAGAATAGCCCCTATTTTTTCTATATATGTATAGATTTCTATTGCCTCATCCTCACTTACATCCCCACTTCCAACAATAAGCATTAAAGAGCTTAAACGCCCAGCATACTCCTCTAAGTCTGACATATCATCATCATCAATATAATCAAAAACCTGAAGAGCAACAGAAGCTTGAACTTCAAGAGGAGAGCTAATCTCTTCTACTTCTATAGGTTCTTTTAAAATAGGTGTCACTTCTTCAAGTTCTTCTTCATCAGGCATAACTTTTGGTAATTTGAAAGTTATTTTATTACCCTCTATTTTATATTCACACTCTATTTCATTTTTCTTTATAAGAAGTTCTAAAATTTTAGGAGGTAAATCTTTTATATTTATTACTGTAAAGTATTTAAAAGATTCACAATCTTCAACAAATAGACTAGCATTGATATTTAACTTAATTTGAATCTCACCAATAGAGAAGATAGTACGAATAACATCACTTAAACTCTCACACTTATATGCAAGATCAAGAAGATAAAACTCCCACAATTCTGAAAGTGCATCTTCATTGGAGAGTAAAAAACGAGTATAACGACTATAAATCTCTTTAGTAAATAGATTTATTCCATTTTCATTCTCAACTGCATGCTCTTTTGAAACATCTCTGGATTTTATTAGGTTTACATAGTTGGATACTCTTCGATTAAAGATATCAGAATTAACTGGTTTAGAGATATAATCTTCTGCCCCATTACTGAGTATAAGTTTCTGTCTTTCACTATCATCAACAGCAGATACTGCTACTATTAAAAGTTTTTTATGCTTTTGACGGATGAGCTTTGTTGCTTCTATCCCATCCATATTTGGCATCATAATATCCATAAAAACTAAATCATACTCTTTTTCGTCACACATACGAACAGCTTCTAGTCCATCAACAGCTTCATCCATAAGAAACTCAACACCATCATGCTCATCCATATAGTCCTCTAACAAGAGGCTCAGTATCATTCTATTGTTTTTATTATCATCAACTATAAGTACATTCATTTTATCTTATATCCCTTCTACCTTTAACTATGACTCTTGCGCCACCTAACTTTTCAGAGTTTAACAACTCTATATTGTAACTCATTCTATCACAAAGTTGTTTAACAATAAAGAGTCCAGTACCAACACCTGTACTTTCTCTTGTTAAACTATCAGAATCAGACTGTTCAAAAAGATTAAAAACATTATCTATATTACGAAAACCCTGACCATTATCGGATATATCAATTTTAAATAAATCTTGAGTACCTGATAGAGAGATTTCTACTCTATTTTTCGTATATGCTAAAGCATTGGAAAGAAGATTTTCTATGATTTGTAAGAGTCGCTGTTCATCAGAAAAAACTATAAATTCTCTGTTATATTTATTTATAATCTCTCTCTTGCCAATATCTTGAAATTTTGATTGTATTAAGCTATTTATACTATTATTTAAATCTATCTCGATAATATTCAAATTTATTTTACTATCTTTAAGTTTCATAGCTTCCATCAAGTTTGTAATCATATGGAGCATATAATGACCACTATTATTAATCTCTTTCACCTGAGAAATCAATCTCTCTTTTTTCTCAAAATTCTCTTTATCTAAATGTTTTCCAACATATTCTGAAAAATTTATTATTGAGTTCAATGGTGTCTTTAGTTCATGTGTAAATATAGTTAAAAAAGAGTCTTTAACTTGATTAAGTTCTTTTACATGATTTATTTTTGTGAGTCTTTTTTCTAACTCTTGAGCCTTTACTTTCCGTGCTGCATAAATAATCTTTGTTACATCATCTGTAAAAACAAGATATTCATAAACTTTATCACTTTCATCCATCAAAGCAACGGCAGTAACATCTATAATTCTTTCACTATCATCAACTAGTTTAAATACCTGTCTTCCTCGATATATAAAGTTTGTATTTAAAGCTTCCCATACAAGGCTCATATCTTCGTTTGAATTTTGTAAGGGATTAATTACACCTTTCATGGCAGATGAGAGTGAGAGTCCAGTAGAGATACAAAAAAGATCATTTACGTAAATCATATTTCCCTCTTTATCGTGACGAGAAACATTAAAAGAGAGGTCAATTGCATCTTTATAATCTTGCAGAACTCTTTTTTGAGTTTTAAATTCTTGATGCCATAATTTTTCTTGTGCTAAATCTTCAATAGTATGAAAAAGTTGTTTTGCTTCTACAGGTTTATTGAGATACTTATCTACTTGTAAATCAATAGCCCTTTTAAAAATTGTATCATCTTCACTTAACATCATAACAACAGCTTGGTTTGGAACAATCTTTTTCACTTCTTCTATAAGTTCTACACCACCCATATTTTTCAAATCTTGTGAAATTAGTAATATATCAGGTAAATCTTCTTTAAAAAGTTCTAATGCAATTATTCCATCTGATGTAACTTTTACACTTTCACCCATCGCTGCTATCCAAGACTCTAAACGAGATAATACTCTTGAATTAGATTCACAAAGTAAAATTTTTAATTTAGATGTCTCTCGCATTTTATAACCTTTCGAGAAGTGTCTTTACGCAGTTTTGATAATCTTTCATCCCTTTTGAGCGTTTTTCATCGAGTATAATAGGCGAACCTGATTCAAACTGTTTAGCAAGTTTAATATCAACACCAATAGGAGAGAGTAATTTCTCTGCACCAAAAGAGGTTTTAACTTTTTCAAGAGACTCTTTATGCTCATTAATATGAGGATTAAACATCACGGGAAGAATTGAGACATTTGCAATAACTCGCTCTTGTGTTTTAGAACTTTGATATAAGGCTCTTAACATCTGTCCAACTGCTACTACACCCAAATGATGTGGAACAAAAGGAATTACAACACTATCAGCAACTTCAAGAGAATTTTTTAATAGTGCATCAAATGTAGGGGGAGTATCTATCACACAGTAATCAAAAAAATCAGCAATTTTCTCTCGTTTAAAACGATTCTTTAAAATCCCTCTTAAATCTGTATATTCATAAACATCAAAATTTGCTAATGCAGGAGAGAGAGTTAAGTTTTTATGCACAGTAGGAATAAATGTCTCACTCAGGGTTGCACCCTCAAAAATAGAGTGTACCCCTAACTTCTCATCTGGTTCACAGCCAACACCAATAGAAGCATGACCTTGTGTATCCAGATCGAGAAGAAGGACTGAACCATACTTTGCCAATCCACTTGCAATATTTACAGCTGTTGTTGTCTTAGCTGAACCACCTTTACGGTTACTAATTACAATGGTTTTCACTAGTGTAAAATCCTTCTAAAACTGTCTGAAAGAGTCTCTTTGTTGAACCAAATTCATAACTACAACTATAATTTTTTTTATATGCCATAATAAGTTGAAGAATAGCAAGGTGAACATCTTCACACTCTTTAAAGTCAAGTAATAACTCTTCTTCACCTGCCTTTTCTTGTAAAAAATCTCTAAACACCACAACCTCATCTTCATATATTACAGATTCAAAACTCGCTTTATTTTTTTCATATGTTATTGACATATTGTTTCCTTTACTTTGCTAGAGACACTGTTTTAATTACATTTATTAAAACACTATCTAGGTCTAAAATACCCTCTAATTCTAAAAAATCACTACTATCATTTTCATTATGTGAACTTATAAAATCACTCTCTTCTACATGTGCTATATCATCTATTATATCCACTTTAATGGCAAATAACATATCACTATTATCATAGATTAAAAGTTTTTGTAAGGAGTCTGCTACAATATCTAACTCTTTTGTAAAAAGTTCAAGTGTACCCATAGTATGATGATAAATATTTGTCAACTCTACATTTAAGATTTCAAGTGCTTTTTCTTTCTCTTGTAAACGCATTTCATAAGCGACACCACCGAGTGTATACAGTTGCTTGTGATATTCAACTAACTCTTTTAGTACTTCTACTACATGATCATCATAAGCAGTAAAAGAGTCTATCCATTTCCCAAGATTACAGGCATGAGGGTCAAATGTTTTATGAAAACTTTCACCTGTTTCTATAGAGATACGAAGCTCATCCATCCACTCTTCATGTGTCTCTCTCAGAGATGCAAACAGTTCACTAAGTTCTGATGAATAAGTCTGCATCCCTATTAGTTTTCTAAAACTTAAAACCTTAATAACCTTATCTTCATAGGACATCATTCCATCTACATACTTATGAACATTTGGCATACTTGTTAATGTTTCAACTTGAATAATACGTTGAACATTTTCAATATTCATCGCATATTTATTATCACCAACACTAAAAACAATTAAATCTATCATAATTACCCCTCTCCCTATGCTACTTGAATATCTTCTTTTAATTTTTGAGATATTCCTAGTAAACCAAGAGGATCCATCGCCATTATAATCTGTCCATTTCCTAAAAGTGCCGTTCCACTAAAGAGTGGATGACCTTCCATAATCCCAACTAGTGGTTTTTGAACAACATCTAACTGTCCTAAGAAGTCATTTACAACAACAGCTAATAAATTATCTTTTATATTTAATACAACTATAGAGAGTGGTTTACCTCTCATATCCTCTTCATTTAACATTGACTTAATAAAGAGAAGAGGAATAACATCCCCACGAATATAAACAAATGGCTCATTATGAAGATACTCGATTTCAGAGTGTTCAATTTTCACAGTTTCACTCACACTATCCATAGGAATACCATAATGAATAGAGTTCATCTCAATGTGAAGAAGAGAAGTAACAGCTAAAGACATTGGAATAGCAAGTGTAATTACAGTCCCCTCATTTGCCTTAGTTGTAATACCAATACTTCCACCAAAACTCTCAATAGATTTTTTAACAACATCCATTCCCACACCACGACCACTAAACTCGGTAATAGTCTCAGCAGTTGAAAGACCTGGTAAAAGAACTAACTCTGCCATCTCTTTTTCACTTAGGGCATCTATCTGTTCAGGAGTCATAAGCCCTTTCTCAAGAACTTTACTCGCCACTCTTTCAACATTTATACCAGCACCATCATCAACTATCTCTATAATAATTCTATCTGATTGAGCGTAAGCATTCAGAGTAACTAAACCTATAGGATTTTTACCTTTTTCCTCACGAACTTCTGGCATCTCTATACCATGGTCAAGTGAGTTTCGCATAATATGAATCATTGGATCGGCTAACATCTCTATCATATTTTTATCGAGTTTAGTATCACCACCTGCCATCTCTAGTTTTACTTTTTTACTCAATGTTTTGGCAATATCTCGAACAAGTTTTGGATATCTATCAAACACATAAGAGATAGGTAACATTCGCATTCCCATAATAAGGTCTTGAAGTTGTTCTGAAAGACGATTTATAAAGATATATTTATCCATAATCTCTCGTTTAATCTGATCATGTGTCATACTAATTACATTGTCTGCAAGATATGGAAGTGAATTTTTTGCAACAAGTAACTCACCAACAACATTCATAAGAGAATCTATTGACTCCTGCTCAACCTTTACAGTTTTACCAACTACGGCTTTGTGTTTCTCTTCTTTTGGTTCAACTTTTGTTTTTGTTTTTGCTTTTGTTTGAACTACATTTGGAGTATTTTTTACTTTCTCTTCTGTAACTACTTCAACTTTTAGACTCTCTTTATCTTCTGTTTGCGTATTGAGAGTTGTATCAGAGACAAGAGGAGTCTCTTCAATCTCTTCGCCTAGTTGATGAGATAAAAATGCTTTTACATCTGCTAAAGAATTTAACTCTGGCATCTCTGGTAAATATTTTCTTGTTTTTTCAAGAATAGAGATAATTCTTAATAAATCATCATCGCTTTCAATATAATTAATAGCTTTTTTCTGTTGTTCATAAATATTTTTCAGAGTAGCTTCTACATCTTCATTAATCTCTACTGATGAGGCTTGAGACTCCTCTACTTCAGATGAAGAATCAGTTACTTCTGTAGCTCCCATATCACCTTTACTATAAGCCTCACCGATATAAAGTGTTCTAAAGAAATCATCCAGTTTTATTGTATCTTCATCTTTGATAACTCCTACTATATCTAAGAAACGTTCTAGCTTTGCATGCTGAATAGTATCTACACCTACAAGTTCCATAGATGCAGCAACTTCTTCTTTAATCGTAGTTAAATCAAAATCTTCTGCCATACTTGCAAGCTCTTTAAGTGAATCAATTTGAAGCCCAGTATCACCCATAGAGATAGTTAACAGAGTGTTCACATCTAAAGGTAAAAGTTCCAACTCATCAATAAAGTTAAATAGAGAATCTTCTATCTCTTCATATGTAGCATAAACAAACGCTACAATAGAGGACTTTAAGAGTAAACCATCTTCATCCTCTGTACCACTTAATACACCCTTGGCATTTTCATCACTCATACATGAAAAAACACCAATTACTTTATCTTCTAAAAGAGAGAGTGTATAGACAGGATCATTCCCATAAACCATACAAGAGTCATCAACATCAAAGGTAATTGCATAAAAATTTGCTGTATTACAGAACTCTTCATTAATCTCAGGATTATTAAATGCGAGTTTAATAGAATCAACACCTCGAAGAGTATGCATTGGAAGATTTACTATACTCTCTTCCTCTGGCATAGTAAATGGTAACTCCCATGTAGCTTCACCCTCAAGCTCTTTACCCATCTGCTCACTAAGATTAGCAATAATAGTAGCAACCGTCTCTTCATCTGCTTCAACAATATCACCCGTCTCTTCTGCTGCTTCTACTAAGTTTACAACCTCATCAAAAGCATCATAAAGAACTTCTACCATACTATCTGCAAACTCTATTTTTTCTGCACGTAACATATCCAATAAATCTTCTGCATGATGAGTGATATTTTTAACAGCTTCAAAACCAACTATACCACTTCCACCTTTAAGTGTGTGAGCTGCACGAAAAACTGAATTTAATAGCTCAGGGTCATCACCACCAATCTCACCGATATTTTGGTCTATAAATGCAAGGTTTTCTCTAGCCTCACTTAAAAACTGTTCTAATAATGGATCCATAATATCTCCCTATTTCTTTACTAATATATCAATATAAGCCTGTAGTTGATCAGGCTTAATAGGTTTAGTTTCAAAAAGATTTGCACCTACTTTATAGGCATTAATTTTATCTTCTTCTTTTGCTTGTGTTGTAACCATAATAACAGGTACCTCTTTATGATTCTCTTGTTTACGTAAATCTTTTATAAAAGAATATCCATCCATAATAGGCATATTTACATCCACCAGATACAAATCTATCTCAGCACCTAAACTTTTTTCTAATGCTTCCATCCCATTTTCGGCTTCAACTATTTCCATACCCATTGTTTTTAAAATAGCACTATGATAGTTTCTTACTGTCTTTGAATCATCTACGACCATTACTGTTGACATCATATTCTCCTAAAAAAATTCTATCTCGTCTTCTGCATGCTCAGGAGCATGTTTACCAGAGAAACGGCTTTTTTTATCTTTAGCTTCTTTAAGTGTTGCAGTTAATTTTTCTTGTAATTTTGCAAGACTCTCATTCGCTAAGCCTTCATCATTTTTAAAAGCATGAGAAAAAATCTCTATACTTTTATTCATACTATCAATAGCTTCAACAGTAGCGTTTAACTGCTGTGTAACTATGTCTTGATACTGTAATGCAGTAGATATATCTTCATCTATTTCAAGTCCATTTTTTTCCATAAAACTACTCATTTTCATTAAAGATTCATTAGATAACTCTATAACATCTAGCTGTACCTCTTTAATATGAATAAGTAGTTCTTCTATAGAATCAAGCATCATCATTCTAAAATCCTTTATGCTGGTAAGCGAAGAACTCTAGTTATAGCCTGTTTTAACTGTGCTGGATTAAATGGTTTAACTATCCAACCTGTTAAACCTAAAGCTTTACCTTGCTGTTTTAACTCTGGTTTTGTTTCTGTCGTTAACATAAGAATTGGTGTTCTTTTCGTTGCAGGCACTTCACGAAGACCTTTTAAAAACTCAAAACCATTCATAACTGGCATATTAAGATCAGTTATGATTAAATCTGGTGTCATCCCTGCTTTTATTTCAGCTAATGCAACTTGTGCTTCTGTGTACTGTTTTACCTCTATTGGCATAGAGTTTGTAACCATTCTTGTTGAGGCTAAAGCCGTCTCACTGTCATCTACAAATATTACTAATGGCATATTATAATCCTTAATTTTATCTATCACACTAACACTTAGTTTACTTCGGCAGTAAGCCCGCGAAACTAGTTGCTTAAAATAATTGTTCCCTATTTTTGATATATCAAAGTATTATCAACTTTTTTAGCATTAAACACAGATACTATTCGACTCATATATTCAGCATGCCCTAAAAGAACATAACCACCTGGATTAAGCATATCATAAAATGTCATAGCTACCTCTTTACGAGAGGCATCATCAAAATAGATAAGCATATTTCTTGAAAATATAACATCAAACTTTCCTAACTTTCTCATCTGAGCTTTATCGAAAATATTTGCTACTTGAAAATCAACACTTCCTTGTAACTCTTCCCCAAGCTCATATCCTAAGGCACGTTTAGTAAACCACTTATTTAATATGTTTTTTGGTATAGCATGAACAGCACGATCACTATACTTAGCTATCTGTGCTTTTTTAATAACTGTTGAATCTATATCAATCCCAACAACTTCAATATCTCTCTCTTCAACAACTTTTCCCTCTTCTACAATATGTAAAATCATAGAGTAAGGTTCTTCTCCAGTAGAACAAGGAGAGGAGAGAATTCTCAAAGATTTTGATGCTGGCATACTGCTGTGTAACTCAGGTAAAATTTTATTTACTAAAACTTCAAACTGATCTTTTTCTCTAAAAAAGTATGTTTCATTTACAGTAATAGCATTCATAAGTTCTTGAAACTCTAAACCCTCTTTATCTTCAAAACGTAGTTTAAAAAAGTATTTTCTAAAGTTATCTAGACCTAATTCTTTTGCACGTTTATCAATATACTTTCCTAGTTTTTCGTAGTGTTTATCTACTTCTAGACTAATCCCACTTTTTCTATAAATAAACTCACCTATTTTTGTAAAGTTCTCTTTTGATAATAGATACGCCATCTCCTCTATCCTCTAATCATTGTAACAGCACTATCAACGGCAAATTCAACATAAACTTCACTGTTAAAGCGTTCTTTTAATGATTCCAAAAGTTCTATATCTTCTTCTTCACCTATTTCACCCATGTAATCAACAGCTGTCATAGCGACATTAACATCTTCTTCACTCTCTAAAAGTTCAACTAACATATCTCTTGATTCTACAAAATCTACATCACCAAGAACATTTATAGCAAAAATACGTAAATCCCTATCATCACCAATTAAAAATTTAACAATATAGTACTTAATTGATCCACCAAAATCTCTTAACATTGAAATACCTAGATTTCTAACATAAGCATCTTCAAGTTTTAATAGATCCATAATTGCTTCAATTGGTGCTTCATCTGCTTCCATTGCGGATATAACAGAAGCTATTTTAGTTGCTACATTTTTATGCAGTTTATTATTGTGTATCTGTTCAATTAAAAATTCACTTCCACCATGGAATTTCATAATTTCATCAATAATATAATCTTTTTGAGTCTCATCATCTTGAGAGAGAAAAGCCTCTTTAGCATCTTCAAGATTTGTATAAGTCTCTAGCTCAGGTATATCTTGAGTCACATGCTTTTTCACTAATGCCATATGCCTATCTCCTTATCTTAAAGTTGCTATTTTTCTCAGTATATTAGAGAAATCTAACTGTTCTGAAACACCACCTCTATCATATGCCTCTTTGGGCATACCATAAACAGTAGCACTACTTTCACTCTCTCCTAGTGTATAGGCACCCGCACCCTTTATTTTCACCATTGCATCAGCACCATCATCACCAATTCCAGTAAGGACAACACCAATAAGACTTTTACCATCAAAAACATCTAATGCACTAAACATCATCTCATTTACACTTGGTTGAAAAAAGTTTTTACCCTTATTTTTCTCTTCTCTAATTACTATTTTTCCAGAAACTTTTTTTGCGAAATGCATATGAACACCCCCACGAGCCACATATACATGACCTGGTAAAAGTTCCATATTTTGCTTAGATTCTACAACGGGTAATAGACTTGCTCTATCCAAACGCTGTGCAAATGCAGCAGTAAATTGTTCTGGCATATGTTGTACAATACAGACAGGATGTTTAAAGTTTGCAGGAAGAGATGAACATATCTGTTCAATCAGACCTGGTCCACCAGTTGAAGAACCAATTAAGACTACTTTTTCAATATCTTTTGAAGTAACTGTTGAAACCACTTTACTCTCTTTTGAAGAAGCCATAGGTTTAGTACGACGTCTCTCTCTTGTTGCAGGACGAGCCATTTTTCGCTTTAATCGTCTAGGAGATATACGACTTAAAGAAGAAACTTTTTCCAAAATTTCCTCACGATTTTCTGATTTTCCAACATTCATTGTTCCAGGTTTAGCAATAAAGTCAATAGCACCTAAATCTAAGGCATCCATAGTAATAGTTGCATCCTCAGTAGTAAGAGAACTCACCATTAAAATCGGTGTTGGTTGTGCTTGCATAATTTGACGTACAGCTTCAATACCATCCATAACAGGCATATTAATATCCATCGTTATAACATCATATTGAAATGTAGTAGCTTTATCAACTGCATCCTTACCATTCTTAGCAGTTTCAATATCAAAACCAAGCGTATCTATCATCTCTGTTAACTGCTTTCTAACAAGTGCAGAATCATCTACTATAAGTACAGTTTTAGTCATTTAAATCTTCCTTATTAACTATTTTATCTATATCTATAGAGAGGACTAGTCTATTACCATTATCAAGATAAAGAATGTTTTCAAAATACCCTTCACTCTCTTCTCGAATATCTTCTTCTCGAATACTAAGAATATCGCTCACACTATCAACAACAAAACCAATTCGATCATTATGAATATTACAAACAATTATTTTAGCATCTTCTTTTGAGGATTCATCAATATTTAATTTTTTAAAGAGAGATACTGTTGTAACAATTTGACCTCTTATATTGATAATACCATTAATTGATTCATCTGTAAAAGCTACTGAAGTAGAAGGAACCATATCAATAATTTCATCAACACTCTCTACATTAAAAGCATACTCTTTATTCACAAGTTTAAAAACTATCACTTCCATAGCGTACTCAACACTACTCTCTTGTTCTTCTGTCTCATTTGAATCTATAAAAGAGTCATTTTGTATAAATATTTCATTTATCACATTATGGTCAAAAAATGATATTAGAGAGTTATTATCATGAATAACACCTGCTATTTTATTATCATTAAAACTCTCACCCATAAACTCTACATTATGTTTATAAAAATTTTTAATATCAATAATAGAGTCTATATATAAACAGACTTTTTTACCCTCATAAGAGATTACTAAAATTCTATTGTGTTCATTACGTTCTGCTTTAAATCCATAATGAATTCTTAAATCTATTACAATTAAAAGTTCTTCTCTCAATGTAATTAAACCTAAAACTTCTTCTGAAGTTCCTGCGATTTCAGTAAACTCAATATCAGCTAAAATAATCTCTTGTAAATAGTCAATATCAAGTGCATATTTTTCGTTAGACATAGAAAAAATCAAGTATCTACTACTATCTTCTTCTTTTGCTTGGCTCTCTTTTACTTTTCCATTAATAACTTCTTTTGAAGCTATTTCGACTCGTTTCATTCTTAAAAAAAGTTCATCTAATGAAATAATTTGAATCAGTAAATCATTATATTTATAAATTGCGATAACAGGATCATTTTGATTATCAAGATACTCTATTTTTTGACTCTCTATCTCAACAGTATTGTAAACATCACTCACTAAAAGTGTTTGAGAAGATAATTTGTTATTTAAACTAATTATTCTACTTTTAGGATTATCTATATCAACCTCTGGCATATCTAAAAGTAGATTCATATCTACCATAGAAACTACATTTCCACTCACAGAGCATAATCCTCTTACTCCAGATGGACGAAGAGGTAAAGGCATTAATGCTGGAACTCTTGAAATTTGGCTTATATCTTCAGTAGAGACACCATAATTTTCATGAGCATTTTTAATAATTAAAATCTCTTCAATTTGCATAGTTTGCACCTGTTATTTAACCTTGTTGTAGCTCATCTGCCATAACTGCCAACTCTTCAACACCCTCACCAATATGAGTTACAGTGTCAATAATCAACTCACTAGCCTTACGTGATTCACTTGCATTTCTAGCACTTAACTCTACTGCTTTTTGAATCTCACTAATACCAATCATAACCTGATTCATACCCTCTAAATTTTGACCATTAGAGGCTTTAAGCCCTGTATATTTATCAAGTAAATCTACTAATAAATCCGTAATAGAGACAATATCACTTACGAGAGCATCAATACTTTTCTCTTCACTTGCTTGAGAATGAAGTAAATCATTCCAATCATTTTTTACAATATCAATCTCTGAGTTCATTGATTCAACAATATCGTTAATTTTTTCTGTATTTGATTCAGAATCTTTTGCAAGATTTCTAATATCGGCACTTACAACGGCAAAACCTTTTCCAAAGTCACCAGCACGTGCAGCTTCGATACTTCCACTAATTGCAAGCATATTTAACTGAACAATAGAGTTTGAGATATTTCCAACTGTTTTATCAACACTTTTTGTCTCTTTGACAATTGCATTTAGCTCTGTTGCAGCACTATTCCCTTCGCGAATTGAGTTTCCAAATGAAGATTTAATCTCTACTACTGAAGTTTTCACTTCATTAAAAGAGATTTTTAAAAGATCAAAGTTTCTTCTTGCAATCTCTATAAGTTTATCAATATCTTTAGCAATAACTAGCCCTACTTCTACTAACTCTTTATTATTTAAGGCACTCTGATTTGTACTTTGAGAAGACTCTTCCATCTGGTTAAGTGATGATGTAACATCCCCTAAAGAGTTTTGAATCTCATCCATAGATGCACTAATAGTATCCGCACTCATTGCGATATCTTCAGCCGATTTCATTGTATCTGTTGAGTATTTCAACTCTTCAGCTAAACCTGAAAGTTCTTTGATATCATCTTCTGTTTGAGCAAGAGCATCTGACTGTATTTCGATACTGTTAAGTGTCTTTTCAACAGAGAGTGCGATTTCACTTGATGCTTGAGCTATCTCAACTGAACCAGCATTTATTCGTTCTATATAATCCCCTAATTGTATTGTATATGAACCAATACTTCTTGATGCTTCAACAGAATAAATAGCTATTTTTGTAAGCTCTTCCATTTTTAAAGCTAACTCATTCCCTTTAGCTCCGTTTCCAGAGATAAAATTTGTGGTCGAACCAATACTTTTAATCATACTATCAATACTTGTTTGAATTTTATTGACAAGTTCAGAGATAAACTCTGCATTTTTTTCACTCTCACCAGCTAAAGCACGTGTCTCATCAGCAACAACTGCAAAACCTTTCCCATGCTCTTTTGCACGAGATGCTTCAATAGCTGCATTTAATGCAAGTAAATTTGTTTGATCTGCAATCTTAGCGATAAAACCAACAGCATTTCCAATATTTTGAGAAGACTCTTTCAACTCTTCACTTTTTGTAGAAGATGCTTTAGCCACGGTTACCGCAAGTCCCATGCTCTCAACTGAAATATTTATCTTACCTACTGCGGACATAATGTTATCACCAGCAGAGAGTGTTGATGCTGTTACTGTATTGATTGTGTTAGTCATTCTGTTAATATTTGTACTTATGTTCTTAACATTAGAGAGTGCTTGTTCACTTGCTCCACTATTCTCTTCAGCAGCAGTTGCAATTTGTTCCATAGAAGACTTAAGCTCTTCTATCGCACTTACACTCTCTTGAGCATTATCTAAAATACTCATAGAAACACCAGCGATACTTTCACTTATCTGTTGCTGTTTTGCTAATGTTCTCTGCTTACGTTTATCAACGCCACCAGAGGATACTACCGCAGAAGATGAACCTAAATTACCTTTTTTCATTAATGCCATTTTATTATCCTTTTATCTTAATCTAGTGTTGCATAAAGCTCTATAGCTTTTTGTATATCTTCACGTGAAGGTTTAACTCTAATAGAAACATATTTAATGTGTCCACTTTTATCTACAGAACGAAGAACAGTTGCATACACCCAGTAAAAACCACCACCTTTTCGTTGATTTTTAACATAACCTGTCCAAAAACCTTTCTCTTGAACATCATTCCAAAGAGATTTAAATGCAGCTCTTGGCATATCAGGGTGTCGTACAACATTATGCGGCTGCCCTATTAAATCATTATTTCTCATATTTGCTAGTTTATAAAAAGAGTCACTTGCATATGTTACGATACCTTTTTCATCTGTTTCAGATAAAAGATATAAATCATTATAAAGAACTTCTCCATCTTCTAGGAAAGTAAGTCCGTCTGTGTTCACATCATTATTATTTTTTGACACAATAAACCTCCAATAAAATCAAATTAGACAAATATTACTCTTTGTAAACTAAATTAAAATTGAAACTGTGAAAATTAAAGATAAGAATTGTATTATTGAGGAATAAACTTAGTTTAATGTTGTGTTGTGTAGGGGGAAGAGAAGTAGCTTAAAGCTCAAAAAATGAGCTTTAAAAGAAAAAGTGTGAAACTAGATGTTATCACGAATTTGTAGAGCTTCTACAAGGTTAAGATATGCTTCTTTATTTGTACGTTTAAAGTATCTCATTAAACGACGACGTTGTCCAACTAATTTAAGTAGTCCTAAACGTGATGCATGATCTTTTTTAAACACTTTTAAGTGCTCAGTTAACTCTGCAATTCTAGCAGTTAATAATGCAATTTGTACTTCACTTGAACCAGTGTCATTTTCATTACGTCCGTATTTTGCAACAATTTCTTGTTTTTTAGCCGAATCTAAAGCCATAGTGGCCTCCTGATGGGTATAATAATCTAACATTTACACATAATGTATAAAGTTGAAATGAAATTATATCGAAATTTTAGCTATAATAAAAGTTCTAAATAATTATAAAGTATCAAATATGTTAATTACCCGTGCTAGTGAGTATGCAATACTCTCTTTAATACTACTTTCATCAGCAAAAGAACCTATGGATAGTGAGACACTCTCTCGTGAGTTATCAATACCAAAAAGTTTTTTAGCAAAAATTTTACAATCTTTAGCAAAAGTAGAAATATTAAAATCATACAAGGGAGTTAATGGAGGATTTGTACTACATAAAGATCCTAAAGATATTAGTATGCTAGAGGTAATGTCTAGTGTTGAGGGAAAAGCACCTGCTGTTTTTGAGTGTGCTCCATCTGAAAGTAGCTGTCCCGTAGATAAAGCTGACATATGTTCAATATGGCCTTTTTTAAATAAACTTCAAGGGAAAATTGACTCATTTCTAAGTGATCTTACCCTCTTTGATATTATAGTTGAAGAGTAGATTTGGCAAGGAAACTTACACTTAAACAACGAGTTGGAATTAGTCTAAACTTTTTACTTGGGCAGAGAGACTTAAGTGTTGTAATCTTTGTTATGGCTATTTTAGCCATTATTATTGTTCCTCTTCCATCAGCAGTTTTAGATGTATTACTTACAGTCTCAATGGCTATGGCAGTTCTTATTCTACTTATCTCTTTGTATGTTCCAAAACCAACTGACTTAACTACTTTTCCAACCATTATCCTTATTCTTACACTCTTTAGACTCTCTCTAAACATAGCAACAACAAGGATGATATTAAGCCATGGGCATGAGGGTCCTGCTGCTATGAGTGATATAATCACTAGTTTTGGTGATTTTGTTGTGGGTGGTAACTTTGTTATCGGTATTATTGTATTTTCCATTTTAGTACTTATAAACTTTATGGTAATTACAAAAGGTTCGACAAGGGTTGCAGAGGTTGCAGCACGTTTCGTTCTTGACTCAATGCCAGGGAAACAGATGGCAGTTGATGCAGACTTAAACGCTGGTTTAATAGATGATGCACAAGCCAAACAACGCCGTGCTGAAATACTTCAAGATGCCAACTTCTATGGAGCTATGGATGGGTCTAGTAAATTTGTAAAGGGTGATGCTGTTGCCGGTATTATCATTACACTTATCAACATTATAGGTGGATTTTTAATCGGTGTTTTTCAACACGATATGACTGTAAGTGCTGCAGCTTCTACATTTACACTTCTAACTATCGGTGATGGTTTAGTTGGTCAAATTCCAGCGCTTATTATCTCAACTGCTACTGGTATTATGATTACACGTAGTTCTAGTGATGGAGACAACTTTGCTGAGGGTACCATCAATCAGATGGCAGGAAACTCCAAAATTATGATGATCGTTGGCGTTATCATGATGCTCTTTGGTCTTGTCCCTGGTTTACCAACTGCTCCGATGGGCTTAGTTGGGCTAATGTTCGGTGGTCTTGGCTGGGCAATTTATAAGTTTGATAAAGGTGAACTAAGTATCTTAGATGTCGATAACCTTGTAGGTCAAAAATCACAAGAACAACTCAAAAAAGAGCGTGAAAAAGTTAATCCTAAAAAGACAAATGAAGAGATTGCAAAAGAGGAAGAGGCTGCCTTAGAAGATATTTTAAAAGTAGAGATGTTAGAATTAACACTTGGCTATCAACTTATAAAACTGGCTGATTCAAATCAAGGTGGAGATTTACTTGAACGTATTCGCTCAATGCGACGTAAAATAGCAAGTGATTTTGGATTTTTAATGCCACAGGTTCGGATACGAGATAACTTACACCTGCAACCCCAGCAGTATCAAATCCTTTTAAAAGGAATTAGTATTGGAGAGGGTGAGATTCAACCTGATAAATTTTTAGCTATGGATAGTGGTATGGCTACAGGCGAAATAGATGGTGAAAAGACTAAAGAACCCGCCTTTGGACTCGATGCTCTATGGATTTATCCTAATGATAAAGAGGATGCTATTATCAATGGCTATACTGTTGTTGACCCAGCTACTGTTATCTCTACACATATGAGTGAACTGGTAAAACGTAATGCTGAAGATCTTCTCACTCGTCAAGAGGTTCAAACACTAGTTGACAAGATAAAAGACTCTTTCCCTGTTATCGTAGGAGATGTCTTAAAAGTTGCTTCTATTGGTCTTTTACAACGTGTTCTTAAAGCTCTTCTTCACGAAAAGATTCCTCTTAAAGATATGCTTACAATTTTAGAAACCATAGCTGATATAGCAGAGTTTACTAAAAATGTAGAGCTTATTACAGAACAAGTTCGAGCAAAACTCTCTCGTGTTATTACACAGATGTATGCAGGAGAAGATGGAGTTATACGTCTTTTAACTTTTGATACAAATACAGAACAACTTCTACTTCAAAAATCTCAAGATAAAGATGGGATTAGAAATCTAATGCTTAATGTAGGAGAGATAAATGCACTTATCCAAGCTACAAGTACTAAGGCAGCTGAGATCCTTCAAAAAGGTGTCTCTCCTGTTATCATCATAGTAGATCCTCAACTTCGTCGTGGAGTATCTGAAATATTTGAGCGTTTCTCTCTTGATGTTGTCACACTCTCTCATGCTGAGATAGATTCAACTGCAACATTTGAAGTACTCGGTTCAATCGCAATAAAAACATAACAATTAAAAAAAAGGTAACAAATGAAAAACAGAACAATATATCATCTCTCACACATAGACCTTGATGGCTATAGCTGTCAACTTGTAATGAATGCTACACCCTACATTAAACACAATTTTAATGCAAACTATGGTCCAGAAGTAAAATCAAAACTCACTATTATGCTTGATGGAATAAAAAAAGAGAAAGTAGCTACACTTCTTCTAATAACAGATCTTAATCTTACAGCTGATGAATCTAAATGGTTAAGTTATGAGATAGATAAGATACGTAAAAATAGATCAGATGTAAAACTACAACTTCTTGATCATCATGGAAGTGGTGAACAGAGTGCAAAAAAACATGATTGGTACTATTTAGATGTAGAGAGATGTGCTACAAAAATTATGTATGATTGGGCAAAAGAGAACTTAGATTTTGATGAACCTACATGGATGAATAAATATGTAGATATAGTAAATGCAGTGGATCTTTGGAAAAAAGATGAGCATGATAACTTTGAGTATGGAAAAGTATGTATGCGTCTTGTAAATGAGACAAGAGAGCTTAACCGTGTAATGTTTGCGAATGAAGACAACGCTTATAAGCTTGCACTTTTAGAAGAGGCAGTAAAATATATATCAGAAGAGAATGCACCTATTGTTTTAGATGAAAAAATTCATATGATTAAAAAAGAGTTTTTCAAAAAAGAAAAAAATGACACCTTAGATAATCTCGCTACAGACTATGTAGTAAAACTCTTAGGTGATAAACGCCCAACAAATACTATCTACTACAAAGGTTACAAAGGTTTCTTATCTTATGCAGTTGGAAATACTTCTATAGTAGGGAATGGCTTTTTAGTGGCTTATCCTGAGTATGATTTTATTGTAGATGTAAGTTTTAAAGGGGCTATGAGCCTAAGAGCCGATTATAAAGTAAGTGTGTCTCAAATTGCCAAAGAGTGGGCAAATGGTGGTGGACATCCAAATGCTGCTGGTGGTCGAATAATGGGCTTTAAAGAGCAGTATGTTTATGAAAAAGTAAAATCACAAATTGAGATGCTTATTAGTGATAAAGAGAGTGTTGCAGGAGAGTTAGAGTATAAAAAAGAGGAGTTATAAACTCTTCTCTAGTTATGTAAAAAATAGCTCTCAACCCCATTTGCTAAGCCAGTTGCAATACTGTTTTGGTATCTGTTGTTTACGAGCATTTTTGCTTCTTTAGGATGAGAAATAAAACCTACTTCTACTAAAACAGCTGGCATCTGAGCACCCACAAGTACCCAAAATGGTCCTTCTCTCACTCCAGCATCTTTTACATTATAAGATTTTTTAAGACTCCCTAAAGCCCCTCTTTGTAAATCAATAGCTAGTTTATTTGCAGCGATAATATTATGAGAACTTAAGGTATTTAAAAAACTTTTTTTGCCATAAAAATCCATATCTGTCATATCAGCTTTATTCTCACTAGCTGCTACTTTTTTTGCTCGAGATGAACGAGAGTTATCAAGAAAATAGCACTCAAAACCATGAACCCTTTTAGAACTTTTTCTACCCACAGCATTTGCATGAATACTTATAAAAAGATCTGCTTTCTTTTTATTTGCAAATCTAGTTCTATGTCTAAGTCTCACAAATTTATCCGTATCCCTTGTCATATAGACTTTATAACCACGTTTTTTCAAAATATTTCTAAGTTTTTTTGCTATCTGCAATACAACAATTTTTTCTCGATAATGACGGTAACCTATTGCTCCAGGATCTTTTCCACCATGACCAGGATCTATTACTATTATCTTCCTTTTTTCTCTACGAGAAGGAGTTATAGTTTTTTTTGCCCTACTCCTTTTTTTATAACTTGATTTTTTATAACTTGATTTTTTAGCAGGAATAATATTAATAATCAATTTAGAATAATCTTTCTTAAAATGAATAGTCACTTTATTTTTATTTTGAATTACTAATCTTAATGTATTTGTATTGTATTGTGCCAATTTTATTTTATCTATACCACTTTTTCTGAGTGTTTGCGATCTTGTTAACATAGAAGCACGAATATCAAAAATATATTTATAGTATTTTGTTTTTGAATCATAGAGTGTAAAATAATTAATCTGATTATTTCTTAATTTTTTATCAAAACTCATTACAAGTCGTTGATTCTTCCAGCGAATTGATTTAAGTTTATGTGTTGGTTTAACTTTTAGTTTATTACTTGTTGTTTTAAGTTTTTTGGATTTAGGAACCCTATATCGTGTTTTTTGAAGAGTAAAAAGTTCTTCCTCATATTCACCTACATCAATATGTAACTTTTTACCACTTTTTACTATCCCGACTAGAGCACTTTTTTTATATTTAGTATTATTACTCATCAATGCACGAAGATAGAGGTTTTTGTAGTCATTATAAGCACGAAATTGATTACTTTTACTTAATGATTTTTCAAAACCATCTGCACGATGAAGAAGATCTTTATTACTTAAAGCACTAAGCGAAAGTACAAAGATTAAAAGAAGAGCAAGTGAACGAATCATTTATGATCTATTCACCCTCTATAAGTTTAGTCATTAGCTCTTTTACGGAAATAAGACCATCTAGTCTATACCCATTAGTTCCAGAGAAGAAAAGACCTGTTTCAAGATTTCCCTCATAAGCATCACTCAATCTATCTGCTATACAAAAACCAACTGCCTTCGCCTCTTCTCCACGA
Organism: uncultured Sulfurimonas sp.; assembly: GCA_964615395.1. Classification (GTDB taxonomy): domain Bacteria; phylum Campylobacterota; class Campylobacteria; order Campylobacterales; family Sulfurimonadaceae; genus Sulfurimonas. The sequence goes on along the minus strand of CAZTNH010000008.1, from coordinate 3,723 downwards.
TTACATGGAGCAACACAATTTGAGATACATTTAATAGCTGGACCCTCACGTTTTGCAACCATACGAGTAAGATTTGTAACTACCCCTTGTGCTGGATAACCGACAGGTGAAGACATAAGTTGAATATCTTCCTCTTTTGCATCTATAAGAACTTGTTTTAGGTTTTCATGTGCATCACATTCATATGTACCTATAAAACGAGTACCCATCTGAACACCTTTAGCCCCAAGAGACATCATCTCTTCAATGTCAGATTTATCCCAAACACCACCAGCAGCAATTACAGGAATATCTCCCCATTTCGCAGCCTCTTCAACAACTGGAGCTACTATATTTTCTAACTGATTCTCTTCCATCTTACATTGTTCGTAAGTAAAACCTTGATGTCCACCAGATTTAGGACCTTCTACTATGACGGCATCAGGAAGACGGTTATAACGTTTTTGCCAACGTTTACAGATGATTTTAAGTGCTTTAGGTGATGATACTATTGGTACGAGTGCTACATCAGGATACCCTTCAGTAAACTCAGGCATATTAGTAGGAAGACCTGCTCCCGTAATAATGATATCTACACCAAATTCACATGCATTACGAACTACATCACCATAACCATTAATAGCATATAAAACATTTGCTGCGATAGGTTTATCACCACAAATTTTACGTGTATTTTGAATAATAGCTTCAAATCCATCACGAGAATAAAAATTATTTTCACTCAAAGGTCTATTTGATACTAGTTTTCCTGCAAACTTCTTATCAAGGTAGTATCCTGTTCCAACTGAAGAAACAACACCTAAACCACCCTCTTTTGAAACATTTCCAGCAAGTTGATCCCAACTAATTCCAACACCCATTCCACCTTGAACAATTGGCTTTTCTATAGTATGTTTTCCTATCTTTAAAGAGTTAAAGCTCATTAATTTACCTTTAGTTTTGCAAATTTTCTTTTTCCAACTTGGAGTAAGTACTCACCAGTTGTCAGTTGTAACTTATCATCAGTCACTTTCTCTTGATTTATTTTAACACCACCTTGCTTAATATCTCTTCTAGCTTGAGAACTTGATGGTTCAATGTTACAATCTAGTAACGCTTTAGCAATCCATATATCACCTTCACAACTAAACTCGGGGATATCTGTTGGAATTTGACTTTTTGAATGAACCTTATCAAATTCTGCTTTAGCATTTAGAGCCTCATCTTGAGTATGAAAACGAGCAGTAATTTCAAGGGCAAGTTCCTCTTTTACAAGTTTTGGATGTTTAGAACCATCTTCAACTGCAACTTTTAAAACAGCAATTTCATCCAAAGTTTTTGCACTCAGTAGTTCATAAAAACGCCACATTAAATCATCTGAGATACTTAAAACTTTTCCAAACATATCATTTGGAGCATCAGTTACACCGATGTAGTTTCCTAAAGATTTAGACATCTTTTGAACACCATCTAAACCCTCTAAAATTGGCATCATTAAAACAGCTTGTTGCTTTTTAATATCATAAGCTTTTTGAAGTTGACGACCCATTAAAAGGTTAAACTTCTGATCTGTTCCACCTATCTCAATATCTGATTTTAAGTAAACACTATCGTAACCTTGTAGAAGTGGATACATAAACTCACTTACAGCTATTGGCGTTTGAGTCGAGTAGCGTTTAGAGAAGTCATCACGCTCTAACATACGAGCTACTGTTAGATTTGAAGCGAGTTGAAGCATTCCTGCTGCACCTAACTCATCTAGCCACTCATTATTGTAAACAATATCTGTCTTCTCTACATCAAGTATTTTAAAGGCTTGCGTCGTATATGATTCAATATTTCGTACAATGTCATCTTTAGTAAGTACTTTACGAGTAGCACTTTTTCCTGTAGGGTCACCTATCATAGCAGTAAAACTACCTATTAAGAACTGAACATGTCCGCCATACTTTTGAAAAGTAGCTAATTTTTGAAGAAGAACAGTATGTCCTAAATGTAAATCAGGAGCAGTAGGATCAAAACCAGCTTTTACACTATAAGTTTTACCCTCTTCAAAATAAGCTTTTAAAAGTTTTTCAATTCTTTCATTATCAATTATCTCAGCTGTTCCTCTGTTTATCTCTCGTAAAGCTTCTTCAATCATCTACTCTATTCTCCAATCATTCTAATTTTTATAAGCATCATCTTTTCTAGTAAGATGTATCACTTTTATCTTATTCCCTATTTTAACACGTAATGCATTAATATCTGACTCTTTTGCTTCAAAATCCAATTCACAAAATTTTGTATACTCTTCACTCTCTTTCCCAAGTTCTATCGAACTAATATCTATATTAAGTTTTACCAAAAAAGTTAAGAACTCTGCTAAAGCACCTTTTTCATTATGGAGAGATGCTATAAGGTTATAAGCATATATTTTTTCATGTACCCATTTTACAAAAACCATTTTTTCATCTGCATCTATTTTTTTAGCTGCATTTGAACACATTTTATGGTGAACATTCACCTTGCCTTTTTCTAAAAAACCTACTATTTGGTCGCCAGTTTTAGGATGACAACAGTAATCAAATACAATATCATTAATAGTTGAAGTAGAGTATATCTCTAAACCTGCGATAAGAGTTTGCTTCAGTTTAAACATATGTTTAGAGATAAAACGCTTAAATCTATTTGTCTTATTTATCTCTGCAAAGTAACGATGCAGTACATGTTTAAAATGCTCTATATCAGTGGCTATATTAATAGTGTTTTCACAATGATTTTCAATAAACCACTCTTTTATTCTATGATTACTAAGATTCATTGCTGTAGCTAAAATACTCACAGCGACTTTTGTATCAATATCACGTACTCTAGCGTTACAGTTAAGTTTCATATTTGTCTTAGCTTTACTTGTTTTAACTGCATCAATCCATGAACAACGAGTTATCATTACATCATTTGTAACTATTTTAACTATGTCCCCATTGTTTAATTCGCTAAGTAAAGAGGTTTTTGTCTTGTTTACCATAGCCGAAACAGCTTTGTTTCCAACCTCACTATGAACACTATAGGCAAAATCTAAAACAACTGCACCACGAGGGAGAGTAAAGGCATCACCTGTAGGAGAAAAAACACTTATATCTTCTGAATATAAATCATTTTTTATAAGCTCATAAAAATCCTCTACATTCTCCTCTTGATACTGTAAATTATCTAACCAATCAAGCTTAATATTACTCGCCCCACTCTTATACTTCCAGTGAGCAGCCACACCTAATTCAGCCGTTTTATGCATATCATAAGTTCTAATTTGAACTTCAAAGATTGCAGTTTTATAAAATACACTTGTATGTATAGTCTGATAACCATTATCTTTTGTAACAGCTATATAATCTTTAAAACGAGAAGCAAGAGGACGAAAATGTAAATGAATAATTCCTAAAATATTGTAACATTTTACAGGGTCATGTGTTAAAATACGAACTGCTAAAAGATCAAGAACTTCATCTATACTCACACCTTTTCTCTGCATTTTCAAGTAGATAGAATAACGATGTTTTACACGAGATAAAATCTCAAACTCATCTTCACAAAAACCATTTTGTACTAAAAGTTTTGATATTGCATCTTTAAACTCATTAAGTTTCAACTCTATAGCATGGTAATTTGTATCAAGATAGTTATCTATATGGTGTTTCTCTTCTTTGAAAAGATATGAAAAGCTTAAATCTTCTAATATATTTTTTAAAAAAGAGATACCTA
>CAZTNH010000007.1:28382-31920 GCA_964615395.1 uncultured Sulfurimonas sp. | reverse complement strand
ATTCAATTTTTTTCTGTTGAAGATAAGAGTAAAAATCCATATAAAATAGTTGATTTATGGGGGAGAAAAAATACAGATAGAGTCTGTAGAAGAGATTATTGCTAAGAAAATATTTTATCGAGCACATAAAGGTAATGCGAGAGACTTATTTGATATAGCCATCGCCATTCATAAAAAACCCTCATTATTTAGTGAGTTACTAATTCCTATAGTAAAATTTAAAGAGCTATTGTGGGGCATATGATTTTAATATTGAATTGAATTTAGAAGAGTATATTATTATTGAAGAGAATAGTTATCACTCTAGTATTTAACTGAGATGAATTAATAAGTTTAGTTAACTCCCTACACCTTTAAACTTCTCAACTAAATCAGCGATTTTTTGAAAAACATTCTGTTTCTTTGTTAAGTATTGAGGATTGAGTGGACTCATCTTAGGTAATATAGAATTTAATTCTGTACCATTTTCACTAGCATATTCATCTCTTAATGATCTCTTTATGTAGCGTTTAGCTGCTTCTTCATTTAAGCTCTCATCTTCAATCAATGCTTCTATCTCACTTCTCTGTTGCTCTTGTGCAAAACTAAAAAATGCGTCAATTATACTTGCCTTATCAGCTATATCATCTAAGTTAGTTTGGTTTATAAAGTCAACTACCAAACTCTCTTTAGCACGATTTCCAATACTTGCACGGATTAAACGCCGAACCTCTTCTATAAGTCCCTCTTTGTCTTTTAGCTTTGTATTGTGTTCAAAAATAAGTTCTAAAATATAGTCTAAGTTAATCTCTTGTGATTTGAGTAAATCTACCTCAAAAACCACATCATTCCAATCAATGTTAGAACTCTCATCCTCTTTAGCTGACCTCTCTCGGTGTTGCCAATCACGAATGTCATTATATATTGAACGATAATCCTGCACTCTTCTCTCTGATGGCATCTCTATAGTTTTCATAAGTTCTAAATCATCATCACTTAAATAGTGTTTCGATTTAAACTCCTCAACAGCTATCTCATCACTCATATCTAAACTATCTAAGGCTTGTAATCCTACAAACTCATCATAATTTTGTAGTACATTCTCAGCCCTTAAGTATTCGCCAAAGAGTTTAACAAACTCTTTTTTATCGCTCTCTTTTACTATCTCCTCAGGATTAGCAAAATGTTCTTGTAACTCACTCACTACTTCGATAAATCCTCGTCTCTCTTTCCCTGTCACAATGTCACTAAAGCCTTCCATATACTCTTTATAACTCTTTTCTAAGACTACATTTTTAGTACTCTTATCACCAAAGAGAGTGATAGCATCTACAGTAGCTTTTTCCAAATCACGAAATGTGACGATATTACCAAAAGTCTTAGTCGCATCATAAATGCGGTTAGTTCGTGAAAAGGCTTGCATCAGACCGTGGTAACGAAGGTTTTTATCTACAAACAGAGTGTTTAAAGTAGGTGCATCAAATCCTGTTAAGAACATTCCCACAACTATAAGTAGGTCAACTTCTTGACTCTTTACACGCTTAGCAAGGTCACGGTAGTAGTTAGCAAATGCCTTACTATCCACTCCATAGTTAGTTTTAAACATTGCATTGTAGTCATCAATGACACTACTTAAAAACTCTTTAGCACTACTATCCATGGCATTAAGTTCAAAGCTTTCATCTAAAATGTCGCCTACGGCATCCTGCTCTTCATTTGCACTAAAAGAGAAAATAGTAGCTATTTTAAGTGGTTTTGAATCCTCTTTTTGCAAACGGTTTAAAGATTCGTAGTAAAGCTTAGCAGCATCTACACTACTAACAGCGAACATAGCATTAAAGCCTTTGCCTCCTGCTTGTTTTCTATGTGTTTTTAGTTTGAAATTGTTTAAGATATATTGTGAAATCTCATCAATTCGTTCAGGGTGTAAGAGTGCTTGTTTATTCTCAGAAGCAGTTAGTTTTTTCTCATCTTGTTCACTTTCTATATCTCTAAACTGAGGACGAACATCGTTATAATCTACTTTAAATTTCAAAACTTTTTCATCACGAATAGCATCCGTAATCACATAAGAGTGTAGTTCTCTCCCAAAAACAGTTGCCGTAGTCTCTGCACCTAAAGCATTTTCTGCAAATATAGGAGTCCCTGTAAAACCAAACTGATAGAACTTTTTAAACTTCTTCTTTAGATTTTTTTGTGCTTCACCAAACTGACTACGATGAGCCTCATCAAAGATGAAAACTACTTGTTTGCTGTAGATACTTAAATCATTTTCACTCTTCATAAGGTTGTTAAGTTTTTGAATGGTTGTCACGATGATTTTGTTATCATCTTTGTCTAGGTTACACTTTAGTCCTGCTGTACTCTCTGAGCCATTGACACTATCGGGTGAGAATCGTTGATACTCTTTCATAGTCTGATAATCCAAATCTTTTCTATCAACTACAAAAAAGACTTTATCCACAAACGCCAGTTCTGTAGCGAGACGTGCAGCTTTAAAACTAGTAAGTGTTTTACCTGAACCTGTAGTATGCCAAATAAACCCACCACTCTCTAAACTGCTCCATTTTTTCGCCTCAAATGTACTCTTTATCTTCCACATTATCCGTTCAGTTGCAGCTATCTGATAGGGTCTCATCACGAGCAGAGTATCACTTACATCAAACACCGAGTAGTGTATAAGTACATTTAAGAGTGTATTTTTTTCAAAAAATGTTGTAGTAAAATCTTTTAAATCTTTAATCAAACTATTATCAGACTTCGCCCAGTTCATAGTAAAATCAAAGCTATTTTTATCTCGTTTTGTAGTGTTAGCAAAGTAACGGCTATCTGTACCATTGGAGATTACAAAAAGTTGCAAGTATTTAAAAAGTGAATTATCTGTGTTAAAACTCTCTTTAGTGTAACGGTGAACTTGGTTAAATGCTTCACGGATGGAAACACCTCGTTTTTTTAGCTCTATCTGTACCAGAGGCAGACCGTTTACAAGTATTGTCACATCATAACGGTTTGCCTGTGAGCCTGTTTGTGAAAACTGTTTGATGACTTGGAGTCTGTTTCGGCTGATTTTCTGTTTATCTAGCAGGTAGATGTTTTGAATATGCCCATCATTAAAAACAAAGTCATAGATGTAGTCATCATGAATTTTTCGTGTTTTATCTATGCTGTTTTCACTAGGTTTATCTAGGTACTGCTCTACAAAACGCAACCATTCATCTTCTAAAAACTCCATAGCATTCAACTTTTGTAACTGCTCTCGTACGTTGTTGAGCATAGTGATTGGCGTTTTAATGTCTGCTCTGTACTCATAACCTTGGTTTTGCAAGTCGGATATAAGTTCGTTTTCTAAGTCGGCTTCGGTTTGGTAAGCACTACCCTCCTGCTCTATCTTCGTGTACCTATCTAAGACTATGAAGTTATTTGACTCTGCTATAGTTTTTGTTTCGCACATTTAGTTACCTTTGGGTTTTGGAAAGTTTAGAAGAAGTTCACGGTAGTACTCGTACTGCTGTTTACGTAGTGCTATCTCATGGGGTAAACCTTCGCTTATGGAGTTTGT
>CAZTNH010000007.1:0-28282 GCA_964615395.1 uncultured Sulfurimonas sp. | reverse complement strand
ACTGCTGTTTACGTAGTGCTATCTCATGGGGTAAACCTTCGCTTATGGAGTTTGTTAGGGTGTCAAACTTGTCTAGGATTTGGACTATTTTTTTTTGTTCAGAGGGTAAAGGATTTGGAATTTTAATACTATTTAAATTTTTTTGATTTAATTTTGGTTGAGCTGCTCCTGAAATATATGGTGTTAAATCAAGATTATTTAAATAAAATTCTACAAACCTACATTCTTCATAAGTATTAAACTGAAGAACATGAGCATGATTATTTACCCAATTTTTTCCACTAATACTAAATGCTATTGGTGTATTTCTTGCTATTAAATTTGCACCATCTTCTGAAACAAGTAAGAAATCACCATCAAAAATATAATCTTTTACATAATCAACAATTCCAGAAGCACCATAATATGGGATTTTACCAGATACTCTTAATCCACTTGTAATAGGTTTTCTTATAGAATCAAGATTTTTTGCTAATTCCCCCAAACACTTCCACTCAACTTCTCCCTCTTCAAAACTCAACAACTTATCGCGATAGTAATTATACTGCTGTTTACGAGCTGTAAGTTCTGCTGTAAGTTCTGCTGTAAGTTCTGCGAAATTATCCAAAATATGGATAATTTCGGTTTGAATTGTAAGGGGTGGAATGGGGATTTTAATTTTATTTAGAATTGTTTGTGTCAAACTTGGTCTTGTGCTATCAGTAGAAAGATTTACTAAATCATAATTCGACATAAAATAATAAAAATATTTTGGGACTACTTTATCTTCATTAATTTCTGTATAAAAGATTGTATCAACATTCCAAAATGGCTTTTCTGTATAAAAAATATTTGTAATTGTTCCCTTACGAGGAATTAAGACACTCACTTTATTATAACTAGCCTTATCAACAAAGCCCATAATACCACCTGAACCATAAATAGGAACTTCTCCTTTTCCAAGTTTTTTCCAATCTTTACCATTTTTAATTTTAACTATTTCAGCTAAACTCTTCCACTCCACATCAACCCCATCAAGCATTTTCGCCATACTATTCACACCACTCACCTTAGAGTTCCTCTATCTTAAAAGTGCTGTAACCCTCGTAGTAGTAACTGACATCTATACCTTTCATAAAAAGTACTCTGTCATCTATCTTGTCTGTTAATGCCTCTTTGAGTAGAACTTTTATCTCTACATCTTTTACTACACTTCTTTGCATGGCTGAAAGGTACTCCTCTTTATCGACTTCGTTCCAATCTACTACTTTTTTGATATTTGTTTTTAAGATCAAATCAAGCCATATACGAGAAGAGCGACCATTGCCCTCACGAAAAGGGTGTGCGATATTCATCTCTACATATTTTTCTATAATCTCATCATAGTTAGCTTGTGGCATTTTGTCTATGTGTTGGAGTGACTGAGTAAGGTACATCGCTGGGGCAAAACGAAAATCTCCCTTAGCTATGTTTACCTCTCTTGTTTTTCCTGCAAACTCATATATATCTTCAAATAGATAAGTGTGAATAGAACAAAGCCCTTTAAATGTACCTATCTCCACCTTGTTGATGTCGCCTGAATCAAAAAGCTGTTTTGCTTTTTTCTTGCTTATCTTCTCTTCAATTTTTGCTAGTTCAATTTGGTCTGTAATGTTAAGCTTATTCTCTAAAATCATCTTTAATTAGCCTCTATCTCTGCGACAATAGCATCTATATCTTTGCGTAAGCTATCAATCTTGCTCACTGTAGTTTTCAGTTCGGCGTTTAGCTTTGTTATGTCAACTTTCTCACGAGTGTCTTTAACCTCTACATAAGAGCTTACAGAGAGGTTATAGTCGTTCTTGGCTATAAGTTCATTATCTACTAGCTTTGTAAAGTACTCTATGTTCTCTTTCGTGTCAAACGCCTGCATAATCTGTTCTATGTGGTTGTTCTCACCCTCATGTGTCAAAACATTTGTATTTGTCTCTTTTTTAAACAATTTACTAGCATCTATAAACTGAGTATCGTTGTCAGTCTTGTGCTTAGAGAGAACAAGGATATTCACAGCGATAGAAGTACCGAAAAAAAGATTTGGTGCAAGAGAGATAATGGTTTCTACATAGTTATTATCTACTAAGTATTGACGAATTTTTTTCTCAGCACCACCACGGTAAAAGATACCAGGAAAACAGACAATAGCAGCACGACCCTTACTAGATAAGTAGTTCAAAGCATGAAGTACAAAAGCAAAATCAGCCTTAGACTTAGGAGCTAAAACGCCAGCAGGAGCGAAACGGTCATCATTTATGAGTGTTGGGTCATCACTCCCAATCCACTTCACTGAGTAAGGAGGGTTTGAGACTATAGCATCAAATGGTTTCTCATCTCCAAAGTGTGGGTTTATAAGTGTGTTACCTAGCTTCATGTTGAATTTATCATAGTTGATGTTGTGTAAAAACATATTCATACGAGCTAAGTTATAGGTAGTATGGTTAATCTCTTGACCAAAAAAACCCTCTTGGATGATATGGTTATCAAAATGTTTTTTAGCTTGTAGAAGAAGTGAGCCAGAACCTGCTGCTGGGTCGTAAATCTTGTTAATGGTTTTTTGTTTATGAATCGCTAGTTGGGCTATAAGTTTTGAGACACTTTGAGGGGTAAAGAACTCCCCACCTGACTTTCCTGCATTGGCTGCATAGTTGGAGATTAAAAACTCATAGGCATCACCAAAGAGGTCTATTTGGTTCTCATGGAACTCTCCAAAATCAAGCCCTTCTACTCCTTTAAGAACAGCAGATAAACGACTATTTTTATCAACAACCGTGTTACCTAGTCTGTTACTTGTAGTGTCAAAGTCAGCAAATAAGCCTTTGATGTCCTCTTCAGAATCATAACCATTCGCAGAGCTTTCAATGGCTGTAAAGATAGTCGCTAAATCGGTGTTTAGACTTTCGTTCGTGTTTGCAGTCGCTACTAGGTTTTTAAAAAGCTGACTAGGGTAGATGAAGTAGCCTTTAGTTTTAATGGCATCCTCTTTAATGGCAATAATATTTTCATTATCATCAGCAAAAGTTGCATAATCTACACTCTCATCCCCTCCCTCTATATAAGAAGCAAAATTTTCACTTATAAAACGATAAAACAGAGCACCTAAGACATACTGCTTAAAATCCCAGCCATCAACTGAACCACGTACATCATTGGCTATCTGCCAAATTTGGCGTTGTAGTTGTTTTCTCTGCTCTGTACTTGTCATAATAATATCCTATTAATTTTTTATGTTACTTGTTTTAAGCCATGTAAAAGCTCATCTATTTTATCAAACGCCAAGTTGATACAGTTTTTTACGCTCACTCGACCCTGCTATATTTAACTGTTTTCTATATTTTGCGATGGTACGGCGAACCATTTTTACTTTAAACTTATCTTGAATCAAATCGAGGAGTTTCATATCACTTAGAGGTTTTACTCTACTCTCTTCCTTTATTAAACTTATAAGAAACTCTTTTATCGCAGCATTACTCACATCTTCATCTATGGCAGTTGTAAAGAACTCTTTCATGGCGAAAGTTCCTCTATCACAAGCTATGTACTTGTTTGCTATGGCTCTTGAGATAGTTGAGGGGTTATGACCAAACTCATCTGCGAGTGTTTTAAGTGTCAAAGGCATAATGCTTCCACCCGTAAAAAACTCATACTGATACTCAACTATCATAAGACCTACTTTATAAAGTGTCGCTTTACGCATATCAAGAGCATCTACAAGAGATTTTGCCTCTTTTATCTTCTGTGAAATAAACTCATGTTTTACACCATAGTTCGTGTCTATATTTATAGTTGGGTAGTAAGCATCATTAAGTTTTACCTCTATGTTGTGCTCATCATCAAAGTAGATCATCAAGTCAGGAACTATCTGTGTTGACTCCTCTTGATACTCTAAATTTGGAGGATTTTTAAAAGTAGAAATAATCTGCATAACATCACTAAAACCCTTCTCTTTTACATAACTATGAATATCTTGCATATGGTTAATAACTTCTACCGCTAAAGAGTAGTGTTCATCTTTTATCTCCGAACTATCAAGCTGAAAAATAAAAGACTCTGCAAGATTTCTAGCTCCAATTCCAAGAGGTTCAATATGTGAAAAACGGAGTCTTGTTTTTTCAAACATCTCTCCACTTATATGATGTGCTTCACAAAACTCTCTCTCATCGCCTTCATAGTAACCAAACTCATCAAGATTTGAGATAACAAACTCAGCTATATCCTGAGAGATAGGTGTAGGAAAGAGAGGTTTTCCTATCTGTTCATCTAAGACTTCATAGAGTGTTTTATGTTGGATAGTAAGAGCTTCTATCTGCTCTGTTCTTGAGTTGTTTACGGCACGAGAGATGATTTTTCTAGGAATCTTTGCTTCAAAGTTCTCCTCATATCCTGACTCAATTTCGACAACAGGATTCGCCTCCACAAAAGGGGACATAGCTTCGCCTAAATCAGAGAGACTAGAGTGTAGTATCGGCAGCCAGTTTCGCAGAGTGTTAGAGAGTTTATGCTTTGTCTCTACTGTTTGCGATTGTCTGAGTGCTGCCATTGTCTACTACTATCCTAAAACTTAAAGTTTTCGCCGAGATAGTGCTTACGAACATCATCGTTTTTCTCTATCTCATCACTCGTTCCACTCGCAAGTAGTTCACCAGATTTTATAACATAAGCTCTATCACAAACAGCGAGTGTTTCACGTACATTGTGGTCAGTTATTAAAACGCCAATCCCATAAGATACAAGCTGTTTGATAACATTTTGAATATCCATAACAGCGATAGGATCTACCCCTGCAAATGGTTCATCAAGAAGTAAGAACTTAGGCTCATTTACAAGCGCACGAGCGATCTCAACACGACGACGCTCCCCACCTGAAAGAGATATACCCTTACGATAACGAATAGGTTCGATGTTAAACATATCGAGAAGTTCTACTATTCTCTTCTCTTGATCTTCCTTACTTTTATCTCCAGCCTGTGCAGCAATCATAAGGTTATCTTCCACACTTAAATCTTTAAATATAGAAGACTCCTGAGGAAGATACCCTATCCCTTTTTTAGCTCTTTGGTGCAAAGAAAGATGAGAGAGGTTCTCTCCATCAAAAAAGACATCGCCATCACTCGCTTCAACCAATCCACAAATCATATAAAAAGTAGTAGTCTTCCCTGCTCCATTTGGTCCTAAAAGACCTACAACTTCCCCACTAGAGACTTCAAGGCTCATCCCCTTTACTATTTCTAAACTCTTGATACGTTTTTTAAGACCCTCAGCTTTAAGCGTGTGCATACTCTATCCTATACTCTCGTGTATCATCAGCAGTTTTTACAATCTCTATCACAGTAGTTGGTATCTCTGCATCTTCAAGAATTTTTACTAGCTCATCATCGCCCCACTCTACAAAGTGAAGACCCTCTTTATCTAACTCTTCAAGCATACCCAAAGAGATAAAATGTTCCAGTCCATGGTTGTAAAGGTCGTAATGATAGATATTGTTGTTGTAAACTTGTTGCAGAGAAAAAGTGGGAGAAGTGACTTCATCACTTCCTCCAAGAGCTTTAACAACAGCTTTGACAAGAGTTGTTTTTCCTGCGGCTAAATCACCTTTGAGGATAACTACACCCTTATCTATCTTTCGTCCAAACTTAGAGACTACAGGTGTTAAGTTCTCTTGTTTTAATCTATAAGTCATCATAATTTATGGCTCACTTCTATAATCTGTTTGAGTTTTTTCTTTGCTCTGGCATTTTTGATGGCTTCATTTGCTATCTCCAAACCATCTTGCATATCTCTTGCCATTCCCTCTACCATCAGAGATGCAGCAGCATTGATAAGAACTATATCTCTTTGAGCATCTGTGGCGTTTGAGTCAAAAATATTTCTCAATATATTGGCGTTTTGAAGAGCCTCCCCACCGATAATAGCTTTTAAAGGCATCTTTTTAATGCCGTACTCTTGAGGATCTATCTCAAACTCATGAACAATCCCATCTCTTAAAGAGGAAGCATAAGTAACATCACTAATGCTAATCTCATCCATCCCCTCTTTAGAGCTTACAACCATAGCAGATGTAGCACCATTTATCTCTAATGCTTCTAACATTTTAGGAACAAAAGCCTTATCAAAAACTCCTAACATAGACTTTCTAACACCAGCTGGATTTGTAAGTGGTCCTAGTATGTTAAAGATAGTCTTATCAGGTATGCTTTTTCGTACAGGCATAATAAACTTCATAGCAGGATGATGATTTTGAGCGAACATAAAAGTAAAGCCTGTCTCTTCTAAAAGTCTGGCACTCTGCTCTACACTTAGGTCAAGTCTCACACCAAGGGACTCAAACATATCAGCACTTCCACTCTTTGAAGTAACAGAACGACTTCCATGTTTTGCGACCGTTGCCCCACATGAAGCTACTAAAAGTGCAACCGTAGAGGAGATATTAAAAGAGCCTATCTTATCTCCACCAGTTCCTACTATATCAATGGCGTTTAGTCGTAACTCTTCAGATATAGGTAGAGGTGTAGCAAAACTTCGCATCACATCAGCAGCTGCTGCAATGGCATTAACTGAACTGTTTTCATTAAGTGTCATACCTACTAAAAGCTCTCTCATCTGCTCATCACTCATCTCATGGTTAAAGAGTGATGTAAACGCCATTTTTGTTTCATCATAGTTCATCATATCTCCTTTATATACTCATGCTGTAGTGATTTAGGTGTTGACTTTGCCGTTGGTATCTGTATAACCTTATAACTTTTAGAGTTCTCTAAATAGTTGATAGTTATAGTATCTCCAACATCTACATTTTTACTCGGTTTGACTGTTACACCGTTAATCTCTACGACCTTGTTTGCTAACATATCTTGTGCAATACTTCGGCGTTTAGTGATATTTACGGAGTTTAAAAATTTATCTATTCTCATTCGCTTATTGTAGGGAAATTAAACTGAAAGTTTTGTAAGAAAAAGCATAAAATCTCAAAGTTGGAACATTTATTGCATTAAAAACTAAAAAGATACTTTTATGCTCAACTTTACATCTACTCCAATGTTAGAAATCATCACTACACTTAAAGATAAAATAGAAAAATGCAAACCTAAAGAGAGCATAGAATTTGAAGTTTTAAACCCTGACTTCTGTACCTCTGAATATGCAGGAAATATCATAACACTAGAGGGTAAAGAGTATATCACTCGCTCTTATCAGGCATGGGTAGATTTAGCCCATTTACTTCACTCTAAAATGCTTACTCCTAAAGTACACTCTCAACATACCATTCTTATACGATATGAAAAACTAAACGCCGATGATAGTTTTCATAAACAGATTGTTGATAAAGAAGAGAAGTATGGCGAAGATTCTATCTTCTCTCAAATCCACAAAAATGAAGAACCAGCGTTTATCTACTACTATCAACAAGCACTTAAAAATGTGAACTTAGATAAAAGAGTTAAAATCCTAAATCTTGGGATCAATAGTGGAGATGAGTTTGAGGCTATCATAAACTACTCCAAAAACTTTCAGAACTTAGAATTAGTCGGCATAGACTACTGTGATTCAGCCATACAGAGTGCAAGAGAGAAGTTTAAAAACTATGATAATATTACATTTTATAGCCATGACATCAATGAACTAACTGCACTAAATCTAGGAACTTTTGACCTAATCATAAGTATAGGAACACTACAAAGCTCCAACCTAGAGTTTAACAAACTTCTTATGTCACTAGTGCAAAACCAACTTAAAAAAGATGGAGCAATTATATTAGGCTTTCCAAACTGTAGATGGATAGATGGAGAGATGATTTATGGAGCGAGAGTCAAAAACTATGCTTTTTCTGAAATGGGACTTCTCTATAAGGATGTGATTTTTTCTAAGAAGTATCTTCAACAGAAGAAATTTCGAGTGACTATAACGGGAAAAGATTATATCTTTTTGACGGGAACTTCTATACGGTAGTTGCTTTTATGGGTTACCATCGGGGACGATGGTAACAAGAGTTATTCCCTCGTTCCAAATGTCCTCGTTTGGAATATATTCCTAAACTAAGAAGCAAATCCACTACAAAAGCTATCTTTAGCAACAACTATCTGCTTCTGTCTCTCTTTACGTTTAGTGTCTTTTTCTACAAAAATCTTCTTACGAGTTTTTGGGTCTAGTTCTGTGTAGTACATAACTGCTGAGTATGTTGAGGGTGTAGGAGTAAAGACCTGAGCCTGTTCGGGGTTCATCTGTAACTCTTCTGTAGTAAAACGTTTTAACTCATGCATATCTTTCTCTTCACACCCTGGGTGAGCAGCGATAAGGTAGTAAGTAAGGAACTGTTTCTTTCCACTCTCCTTGTTAAGTTTGTCATACATCTTTTTAAAATCAACTAGAGTCTGTTTACCTGGTTTACCCATAAGCTCTAAAACATGTTGCTGTGTATGTTCTGGTGCTACTTTCATCTGTCCTGAGATATGGTTGTTTACCATCTCTTTTAAGTAGCTATACCCATGCTCTTTATCAGCTGTAATTAAATCATACCTCACACCACTTGCGACAAAGGCTTTACGAACACCCTCCACTTTTCTAATATCACGAAGTAGATTAATATTCCGACTATGGTCAACTTTCATTACCTTACACAAACGCTCTGCATCGACACACTTCATATGGTCACAAGTACCAAGTTTGAGTTTTTTACCACACTCATACCCATACATATTTGCCGTAGGACCTCCAACATCAGAGATAATTCCCTTGTAATCTTTGTACTTGTTAAAATCCTTAGCCTCAGCTAAGATGTTTGTCTCACTTCTCGTGCGAATAGTACGCCCTTGATGCACGCCAATAGCACAGAAGTTACACTCTCCCCAACAACCATGATGTGTCATGATAGAGAACTTGATAGTCTCCAAACACTTCACTTTTCCCATCTTCTCATAGTATGGATGTTGCTCTCTTGTAAAAGGAAGGTTTGAGTTTGCATCCATCTCATCTTCATTCAGATAGTCACATGGTGGCGTTTGAATAAGAAAACGACTATCAACAGGTTGACAGAGACCATTTGCAGATATTGGGTCGTTGTTGTCATAGAAATCATCAAAGAGGTCAATGTAGCGTTCAGGTGTATCAACACACTCTTGATGTGAAGGGAGCTGAATATACTCATATCTCGGCTCTTTAGAGATGTAGCAAATCCCACGAATATCACTATAATCTTCCTTTTTTTCTATGGCTTTTGTGAGTTGCTCTAAGGCTATTTCACCCATACCATATATCATGATGTCAGCTTTAGAATCAAAAAGAATTGGTTTTTTCATCTTGTTTGACCAGTAGTCATAGTGACTTGTTCGTCTTAGACTCGCCTCTATTCCACCTAAAACTAAGGGAACAGTATTTTTAAAGTAACGGCGAATAAGATTACAGTAAACACTTAAAGCTCTATCTGGACGTTTAGTATTTTTTCCCCCTGGTGTATAGTCATCAGAGTTTCTAAACTTCTTTGTAGCTGTATAGTTACTCACCATACTATCGACACTTCCACCACTCACACCCCAGTATAGTTTCGGCTCACCAAGACGCATAATATCATCAGGAGATTTTATATCTGGCTGACCTATCATACCGACCTTATAGCCCATTCGCTCCAACATACGACCAACCATAGCCACACCGATAAATGGTGAGTCTATATAGGAGTCACCACTTACTAAGATAACATCACAGTAGTCCCAACCTCTAGCATCCATATCTTCTCTAGTTGTTGGTAGAAAGTCTTTACTTGTAAAGGTAACTGTTTTTTTATTGGGGTTTTGATGTTTACTTTTGTGTCTTCTGCTCAAAATCTCGCCTTTTTGTGATAAATCATATTTGTTTTACACTATTTATATGTATAATGATACTAAATTAAATTAAAATAAGAGATTATATATGACTTACCCTTATGAAAACTTAGAAAACTTTACACTACCTACTCTCCTTAAACGCTCAGTTGAGCTTTATGGAGAGAACCCTATACTCGCTAAAGTTGGTTCTAAAGCATGCACATATAATGAATTTTTTCAAAGTGTTCAAGAGATGGTAAATCTTTTACAAGAGAATGGTATTTCAAAAGGGGATAAAGTTCTACTTCTAAGTGAAAATATGCCTAACTGGGCAGTAGCATACTTCTCTATCACCTACTTTGGTGCTGTTGTCGTGCCTATTCTCCCTGATTTTCATCCATCTGATGTTCATCACATCATAAGACACTCTGAAGCTAAGGCCGTTTTTGTGTCAGATAAACACCTCTCTACTATAGAGGATGCAGCAAAGAGTGATGTAGGTTTTGTTATCAAACTAGATACATTAGAGCTTATAGATGAACTTACAGATATTAGTTATCTTTCACAACTCAAATCAAAAATCTCTAAAACATCAACTGACATTACAGAACCATTAGAAGATGATTTAGCATCACTTCTTTATACTTCAGGAACTACAGGACACTCTAAGGGTGTAATGCTTTCGCATAAAAACCTTGTTACAAATGCTATGAGTGCATATAAACAGATAACCATAGTGCCAGAAGATAGCTTCTTATCTATCCTACCTTTGGCTCATACTTTAGAGTGTACTGTAGGTTTAACTGTTCCTATCCTTCATGGTTGTAGCGTTTACTACATAGACAAAGTACCAACTCCAAGTGTACTCCTAAAAGCATTTAAAATAGTCAAACCTACTATGATGCTAAGTGTCCCTCTTATCATAGAAAAAATCTATAAAAACAAAGTACTTCCAAACTTTACAGGCTCTTTTCTTATGAGAACACTCTATAGTATTCCTTTTTTCAGAAAAAGAATTAACAGAGTTGCTGGAAAAAAACTACTAGAAACTTTTGGTGGAAAACTGAGATTTTTCGGTATAGGTGGAGCTGGATTATCTCGTTATGTAGAGCAGTTTTTAATAGAAGCCGAATTTCCTTTTATCATAGGGTATGGTTTAACAGAGACAGCACCTCTCTTAGCAGGGAGTAATCTAGGGGAGACTATAAAACTCGGTTCTACTGGTCTTCCTATGGCTGGAGTTGAACTAAAAATCAGACATAAGGATCTCAATGGACGAGGTGAAATCATCGCTAAAAGTCCTAGTGTTATGCTCGGTTACTATAAAGATGAAGCTCAGACTGCTGAGGTTATGGAAGATGGTTGGTTCTTAACGGGCGACTTAGGTTACATCGATGAAGATGGATTTTTATTTATAAACGGTAGAAGTAAAAATGTAATCATAGGAAGTGGTGGAGAAAATATCTACCCAGAGCAGATAGAAGCAACTATCAACCAACATGAAGCTGTTCTTGACTCTCTTATGATGCAGAGAGATGGAAAACTTATAGCACTCGTTCACCTAGACTATGAATTTATAGACAAAAAGTTTGAAGCTGATAAAAATAGTGATACATATGTCAAAGAGGAGATATCAAAGCTCTTAGAGGAGATGCGTGTTGAGGTAAATGCCAACATATCATCATTTAGCAGAATGGTAAAGTTTGTAGAGCAGATAGAACCTTTTGTAAAGACACCAACGAAAAAAATTAAACGCTATCTTTATACTGACTAATTTTACTATATAGTAAAATTAGCTTTAGAAATGTTCGATATTTTTTGTATTTTTAAATATATCTAGTTTCGCTTTGTTACTTTTATTTATAGTATCAAAAGATTTTGTATATACTTCATATAACTGTTGTTCAGTTTTAGCCTGTTGTTGTTCTATCATGACTCTTAACTCTTCCTCAAAGTCATCTCCATTATAGTACTCATCAGCTGTTACTACAACTGTATCAGTTGCAAACCATCCAACAACACCACCTATAATAGCTCCAACTGTTGAACATACAGGTGAACCAGGACCACATACAAAGCCCTCAACTCCACCTACTGTAGCTCCTGCTGCTGCGCCAGCTGCTTTTGTAGTAGCTTTTATGGCAACTTTTATTGCTACTTTTTTTGTAAACATTTTAGCTATCTGTTTTGATGCAACTGCTCCAATAAGTGCTCCACTACTCACACCACCAGCTCTAAAACTAGAAGAAACTTCATTTTGAAATCTACTTTTCATATCTTTTTCACTGATATTAAGAAGTTCATTTACTATAAATGTTGTCTCATCTGATGTTGTATTTAAATCAGTTTGAACTCTCTTTTGAATTTGAGTCATATTTTTTGTTATCTCTTCTAATGCAAAGTTATTTACATTTGTAAATGCACTTTTAAGATGTTTATCAAAATCTATTGATTTAAAAAGCATCTCATAGACAAGTGTATTAAAGTTATCTTTTTTTTCCATTTTCAGATAATCTCTTGCTCCATCTGCACTAGCATCGAACAACTCTATATACTCACCTGAAACACTATAATGAAACTCACTAAAGTTTTTAATTCCTTCGCTATATACGGGTGCATAAGCAGTTGAAACTTCTTGATGGATTCTCTCTTTTATATTCTCTTTAGAGTTTTGAGAAAGATTTGAGATATATTTTGCTAACTTAGGAGAAATTTTTAAGAGAGTGTTTCTCATTTTAGCCGAATAATTCTCTCGCCCTTTTGTTGTGTTAACATCATAATTTTGAGAATCACTTACATAAACAAGAGCTAAATAAGAAATAAGTAAAAAGACAATACTCCCCCAAAACCATTTCCACCAGTTTTTAGTTCTCTGATCTATCTCTAATATTTTCTCTTTATTCTCTATCTCATTATTCATTTTCTGTTTCTTTAATTATTTCGTTTTTTGTAAAAATATCTACAAATTCTAAGATAAAACGACTATAAGCAAAGAGCATCATATAGTTCCCAAGAAGTTGTAAAAACCATAAAAACTTCTTGAGGAACTCATTATCTAACATGAACTCTGCCTTACTTAAAAGCCACCATTTAGTAGCGACTACTACAGAACTTGCATATGCCATCATATCTATAGTTTCACATTGAGAGTACCTCTCATTATCTATCATTTTTAATGTTGATTGTAAATCTGTGTGTAGATATTCAGGTGGTGTTTGATAAAGAGCAATAGTAAATAAAACACCAACAAGCACTAGAGAATTTATCCATGCAGTAATATTTTTGATGAGGGGAACTTTTACATTAGAATTAAAAGTTTTATTCTTTTCTAACAAGGAGTATAAAAATACTAAGAGAAAACTATCTATAAAAAATATAATTTTATCTATCCATGTAAACTGAAATGATACAAAAACTAAACTCATAGTAAAAATCAATCCAACAAAAATAGAGAGTATAAAAATCACCCCTTTACGTGTCCAAAAAAAGTATATCCATGAGTTTTCATCAAAGTAACACTTCCCAAGACATATCTTTTTTGCTTTGGCATAGGTGTAGCTATTGTATGAAATTAGTCCTAAAAACATAGCTGGAATGGCTAAAGAGAAACACCAATGTTTTGAGGTTTCTAGCCAAAGAAGAAGTAAAATAAATCCTATTAAGCTTATAGCTAGTTTTTGTTTCATAATTTCATTTATTATAATTTATGCTTTTGAAAAATTATTTCTTCTTATATTTTTTTTGAAGCCGTTTTTTAAGCCTCTGTATCTTATCTTTTTCATAATCCTCTAGCGATATATTTATATGCTCTATCTCTTCTCCGACCTTCATACTTAACATCTCAGACTTTTTCATAGCCAATATCTGAGAAGAGAAGATACTTCTATGCCCTGAGATAAGAAAACTAATAACAGCTGATAGAGCTGCATAGTGAGCTATATCTATCCCAAAAAGTTCTACTGCCATGATAGTAGATGCTATAGGTGTATTTGTGGTAGCTGCGACTACGCTCACAAAACCTAAGGCAGCAAAAAGTGAGATATGATCAGGTGAGATTATCGAACCAAAGAGATTCCCACTTGTAGCTCCTATGTAAAATATAGGGGTAATAACACCACCACTTCCACCAACAGCTAAGGTAAGAGAGGTGAAAATAGTTTTTAGCATAAAAGTGTACCAATGAATAGTTCCATATTCAGCTGGATTTTGACTCAAAGCATTCCCTATAGTATCCATCCCAAGCCCAATATACTCCTCACCAAAGATAAGTGTCATAATAACAATAATAGTTCCACCTACAAAAGATTTAGTATATGTACTATACTTTAAGCTTTTTACATACTTATGTGAATGAGAAATCATAGTAATCACTATGTCAGAGATAAAACCAAAAAAGAGACCTGCTAAAACAACCTTAGCGATAAGAACCGTATCTAAAGATACATCTTGAAAAAAATGTAAATTATAGTATGTATATTCGATTCCTAAAAACTGAGCTGTAGTAAAGGCTGCAAATCCAGCGATAAAAGAGGGAAGTAAAACATCATACATAATAATCCCAATGATAAGAACTTCCACACCAAAAATAGCTCCTGCGATAGGTGTTCCAAAAACTGTTGCGAAACCAGCACTAATCCCACAAATAACCAGTTTTTTCCTATCCTCTTTTCTAAACTTTAAAAGAGAAGATATAAGAGAGGCAACCCCTGCCCCTATCTGTGCACCAGGTCCCTCTTTTCCTACAGAACCACCAGCAAATATAGTAAGAACGGTAGCCAATGTTTTAACAGGAATGACCGATACATTAATCTTTCCATTATCCTTATGAACAGCAGAGATTACTTTTTCTGTTCCATGCCCTTCTGCTGTAGGTGCAAATGTTTTCACAAGCCATACAGTTAATACTAAAGCAAAAGGTAACAGATAGTAAAAATCAAAGGGCAAACTAGAACGAGACATCTCACTATATGCTAAAATTTTTAAAAATCCTGTAACAGTTGCACCAATAATTATACCAATTACAGAAGAGAGAAATACCCACTTTGTAACACTAAAAAAAATAGCAGTCTGTTCTGTTATATGTTTTTGTATCATTTTTTTGCCTATTGAACTATATTGTATTACTATTTTTGTTTTGGACGAAAAGCTTTTATTACATCTTCATTTGTCTCGATAAATGGACCCTCTATCAAATCTATACAGTAAGGAACGGCTGGAAATACTGCATCTAAACACTCTCTAATAGACTTAGGTTTTCCAGGAAGATTGATAATAAGAGATTTTCCTCTTATACCTGCTGTTTGACGAGAAAGAATAGCTGTTGGAACATACTGTAAGCTTACTTGACGCATTAACTCTCCAAAACCGGGCATCATCTTCTCACATACATTTTCAGTCGCTTCTGGTGTTACATCACGAAGAGCAGGACCAGTTCCACCAGTTGTTACAACTAAACAGCACCCTGCTTCATCACATAACTCTTTCATAGTAGATTCTAAAATATCCTGCTCATCAGGAATACATCTATAAACTATCTCAAACTCACTCTTCAGATAATCTTTCATAGTATCTTGAATCGCTACACCTGAAATATCTTCATATATCCCTTTACTTGCTCTATCACTTGCTGTTATTACACCTATTTTTATCATACTCATATCCACTCTCCTCTATCTTTTAATTTGTTTGCAAAAAATGATTTGCTTCTTTTATATAAGTTACTGTTGCTACTTGTAAAAAAAACTCTCTTGCTCTCTCTACATCTATTATCATATCTTTAGCACCTAAATAAACCTCTATTTTCACACCACTCTCTTCTATCATTTTGAGCTTATCAAGTGAGTATTCATACTCTAAAAGCTCTTGAAGTTCTGAAATATCTGTCTCAATAGTCTCTACAATTTTCTCTTCATAAGGAGAGAAACACCCCTTAATAAACTGCTTCATATAGAGTAGTTTACTCTTTTTATAGCTCATTAATTGTAAACGTTTAAACTTCTGCTCTTTTGTCTGAAAAAATGCAGGTGAAAAGAGTTGCAATCTATCTACTCTTTGAGAATTTTCAATCATTTCAACTGTAGCGTTCAGAGCCTTAATAGCACCATAACTAAAACCACAAATAGTGTATGCACTCTTATCTATATACTCAGAGAGGAGGTACTCCTCATTTTTTAAAGAAAATCCACTAAAAAATTTCATTTATCAACTTCTTTACATCTTCTTTCGTAATACTCTCTTTTTCTAAGAGTATTGCTTCAACTTTTTCTAAAACAGTTGGCATAGCAAGGAGTAAACTTTTACACTCTTGTTCTAATCTATTTAAAATATCTTGCTGCTCTTGTTCATTTGAAAGAAGTGTTTCACCCATTCCATATTTATCACACATATTAAAAACTATCTCTTTTGCATCACTTAAATCTTTCATAGCACTATTTGAGTGATCATTAAACTTAATATCACAAGCTACCATTCCTGCTAAAAGCATCTTCACTCGAGAATCTAGCTCATCTCTTGTAAACGGCTCATCTGTAACAGGGGTTAGCTTTTCGTTTGATAACATTAGTTTTTCAAAAGGCATATCAAAGTATGTTGCTACAGTTACTTTTGCAGCCTGATAGGTGATACGGTATGCTTTTTGTTCATCATTTAACATCTGAAGTTTTTTCTTTCCAAACATTACCTTGTCTTTCACTTGATGAAAATGCTCTATTGTTACATGGAAATCATTTTGACGAAGAGAAAGTAGTGCTGCTTCATTTACAAGAGCAGCAAGTGCTGCTCCATTAAATCCAACTGTCATATTAGCGATAATTTTAACATCTAAATGATGTGGAATTTTTGTAAGATACTTCATAATAATAGACTCACGCTCTGTTTTGGTAGGAAGTTCTACAAAAATACGTCTATCAAAACGCCCAGCACGAAGAAGTGCAGAGTCTAAAACATCTATCTTATTTGTAGCAGCAACAACTATCACTCCACTAGAACCCTCAAAACCATCCATCTCTGTTAGTAGTTGATTAAGTGTTCCCTCTCTCTCATCATTACGTTCACCACCACGTTTTTTTCCAACAGCATCTATCTCATCTATAAAGATAATACTTGGAGCATTTTTCTTTGCAGCAGCAAAGAGTTCATGTACACGTTTAGCACCCATACCAACATAAATCTGAACAAAAGATGCACCACTTTGGTAGTAAAAAGGAACTTCTGCTGCATTGGCTACAGCCTTTGCAATCATAGTTTTTCCAACTCCAGGAGGTCCTACAAGTAAAACACCTCTAGGCATTCTAGCTCCAAAACTTTTGTAGCGTTTAGGATTTTTCATAAAGTCTATAATCTCTTCTAGCTCTATTTTAACATCACTTATCCCACCGATGTCATCAAAACTGACATCACTTTTCGTTACTTCGATAGCACTACTTTGAGTCTGCATTAACTCTTCTGATTTCTCTTTTTCTATACCATTGGCAGTAAATGGCAGATTCTTTCGTTTTTGAAAAAGACGAATACCAAGTGTTCCAAGTCCTAAAAATAGGACTATATAGAGTATATAAATTAAAATATTAGAGTTATTTTGAACTTCAACCTTATAATCTACAAATAATTTTGGAGTCACTTGTGATGAGGCAATTTTAAATACTCCATGCTTTGTTTTAAGAAAAACATACTTTTTTGTTACAATGACATTTGTTACTTTTTTATCATTTAACATCTTCGTCGCTTGAGATAAAGTAACGGCATCTGCATTATCCCGAAACACTGCAAAAAGAACTAACAAGATTATAATAAATGCAGATATATAAATAGCTATTCGATTTGTTTTAGACGATGACATAGTTACTCTCCTCTTTAACATCAAATTTTTCTATACTCATCCAGTTTCCTATCAAATCCTCTTTGGATTCAATAATTATCTTGTTAAAATGCTGATCAATTCCATGGTAAATACCATTTTTTTGAGACTCTACTAAAACTTCTAACTCTCCAGAAAATGCTTTTCTAAACGCTAAATTTTTTTCATTTACAAGATTTTGTATCTCATGTAATCTCTCTTTAGCGACTCTTCCATTTACCTCAGGTTTCATATGTGCTGAGGGTGTACCATCACGTTTAGAATAAGTAAATGCATGAAGATGTGTAAGAGGTAACTCCCTAGCATTTCTCATAGCTTCAAGCCATAACTCTTCACTCTCACCGGGATGACCTGTTATAAAGTCTGTTCCAATAGCATAGCCTTTGTCTGCTAAAAACTCAAAAAGTTCTCTATCTTGTTTGTAAACATTTCGTCTATTCATCAGTTTAAGCATAGTAGGAGAAGTGTGTTGTAGTGCGATATGCATATGCTTCTCCATCCAAGGTTCATCTAAAATCTCTTTAAACTCATCCCCTATTTGGATAGGCTCAACACTGCCAAGACGAATACGACGGACACCCCGAATCTGAGACATTCTTTTCATAAGCTTAGCGAGAGATGTTTTAGTATCTTGACCATAAGAACCAACATTTGTTCCCGTTAAGATAAACTCTCCAAAACCATTCAAAGCTAAACGAGAGATCTGCTCTAAGATTTTCTCCTCATCCATACTTCGAGCATCACCACGAACAAAAGGGATGATACAGTAAGAACATCGAAAGTTACAACCCTCTTGAATCTTTATAAACGCCCTACTCTTTCCAACAAAATCATCTACAATTACATCATCTATATGGTTTAAATCACCTGAATCATAAAATGGTTGCTCTTTTTTGAGAAGAGTATCTATCTTCTCTTTTTCACTCTGTCCAAAAACACCATGAACACGTTTTTCTTTTAAAAGTGACTCACCCTTAGTGTGTGCCCCACACCCAGTTAAAAAGAGTTTTGCTTCGCTTCCACTCTTCTCAACACTAGAGATATAAGAACGGACATGAGTATCAGCTCCATTTGTAACAGTACATGAGTTTATAACTATAGCATCAGCTTCAGCTTCATTCTCCGTCACTTCATAATCTTTCATAGATGAGATCATCACCTGTGAATCATAAATATTTGTACGACAACCAAATGTTTTAAAAAATACTTTCTTTTTCATTTAAAATAACTCACTATTATGTTCTATCTCTTCTTTACCATTCATTGATAAATTGAGTTGTTGTGTAGGATATGCTATTGTTATATCATCTTCGGCATTAAACGCCGTTACGATTTCTGTAGAGATAACACTTCTTAAGGTTAATGTTCCATAAGCATTTGTTAAGTACCAACACTCTATATCCATACCATTGGCAGCTATAAAAGAGAAAATTCTCGGTTCAACATTTGTATTTTTAAGACTATAATGTTGACGAAGTTTATTAAGCTGTTTTCTCGTTATCTCCGTGTAACCCTTAGAAAATTTTCTAGTAATCTCTTTTGCTATATGCATAGCCTTTTTATGATTAGAGTCATATGTTATAGTGATTTTCACTCCATCCCAAACTGTTTTCAGAGAGTTATGTGTGTAGTTCGCTATCATATGAGTAAAGATATAGTTATTTGGGATAAATATAATACGCCCAGCACGGCGATTTTGCATGATAGAAGTAAGTGTAATGTCTTCTAAGATAGTCATACGAAGCAGTGAAATATCCATAACATCTCCAACATATCTCATTCCATTCATATCTACACGTATTCTATCCCCAACATGAACACTTCCACCAAAGACGATAACAAGCCATCCTAAAATACTCATAAACCAATCTTTCATAGCGATAGCAATACCAGCCGATGCAAAACCTAAAATAGTTACTAAATAAGAGGCATTTTCTATATAGTTAAAAAAGAGGATGAGAATAATAACGATAAAGTTTGTAAATGTAATGATTTTATTTGCCATATAAAATCTTTCATTATCAGTTATATATCTTTTAACTACCAGTTTTAAGAGAAAAAAGATAAATATCACCACTAAAATTGATGTTCCAATTTTCATCAATCGTATAGTCTGCACTTCAATATCTTTGTTAATCTCTATCTCTACAATTTCAAGTCTTTTTTCATAAACTTCTAAAGCAATATTCATAGTATCTAGTGCTGTTTTAAATCTCTCTAACTGTAAAGTTTTATACTTTAAAATTTTATCATACTTTCCACTACCATCTAATTGTGTTAAAGAACGATAAATTTCTCTCTCTTTACGAAGAAGTGTGATAAGTTGCTGAAGTGTATCGCGTCGTAATTTATACTCTTCAAAATTAGAGTTTAATGTTTTGATAACAGTCAAACCTGTAAAAATTTTAAAAGGACTAGTAACCCTTTTTGTATCCTCTATAACAGGTGGAATAATAAGCTTTGAAAATGGTGCACTATCTTTACTCTTTAGCTTTTCAACCTGAGAACCTAATATACTCTCTTTAGAGATAAGTGCATTCAACTCATCTTGTTCACTTAAAGTTTTTGCATGTTTACTTAGATAGTGGATTCTTTTTTTGATTTTTGCAAGATTTGTTCGTATATCTAAAGATGTTAAGTAAGATGAATAACTCTTTATCCAAGTACTATCCTTAGCTATATCCTGTTCAAGTACCGAAAGTTTCTCTTCATAGTGAGTTATCTTCGTTTTTTTCTCTAACTCTTGTTTTATCTCTAACTTTTTTTTCGTCTCTAAAGCTTGTTCTT
This sequence comes from uncultured Sulfurimonas sp., assembly GCA_964615395.1. Classification (GTDB taxonomy): domain Bacteria; phylum Campylobacterota; class Campylobacteria; order Campylobacterales; family Sulfurimonadaceae; genus Sulfurimonas. The sequence goes on along the minus strand of CAZTNH010000007.1, from coordinate 7,831 downwards.
TTTCTAATTGCAGAGATGCATTAACATCAACCGTAACTACACTCTCCTGTGCAAAAAGAGATGAACTTAAAAATATAAAAAGCAGTAAAGATAGACACTTGCTTATCATCGAGAATCTCCAAAAGTAGAGAGAACAGAGAGTATCATCTCTTTTTCACACTGGTTTGTTATCTTAACATCACCAATCCCTACAGGAATAATAAATGTAATAGCCGAATCAGAACTCTTTTTATCTAAGAAAAAAGTCTCATAAAATGTTTCTACATCTTCAATACTATAAGATACAGGTAGATTATATTTTTCTAAAAGTTTTTTTATCTTTAAGGCTTCATCTTCACTCATTAGATTCATGGCAACTGCTGTCTCATTTGCCATAACCATACCGATGGAGACTGCTTCACCATGAAGGTACTTAGTATATTTCGTCTCTTTTTCTATAACATGTCCAAAAGTATGACCATAGTTAAGGGCTGCTCTTATACCATTCTCTTTTTCATCTTTTGCAACAACATCAGCCTTTGTCTGTACGGCTTTTTTTATCATTTCAGCCATTGCATCTGGCGTTTGAAGATTGCTACTATTAAGATAATCAAAGAAATCTTTGTTAAATGTCACTGCCATCTTTATAACTTCAGCTAAACCTGCACCAAACTCTCTTTGTGGAAGTGTTGAGAGAAAATATGGGTCAATATAGACATCAGTTGGTTGATGAAAAGCACCTATAAGATTTTTTCCATATCTATTGTTCATCCCTGTTTTTCCACCAACACTTGAATCTACCTGAGAGAGAAGTGTTGTAGGAATCTGAACAAAATCAATACCACGCTGATAAATACTAGCAGCATATCCCGTCATATCACCAATAACTCCACCACCAAAGGCTATAAGTTTTGATTTTCTATTAAACTTATGGTTAAAAAGAGATTCTAGTATAAGATCAATGGAATCTTGATTTTTATACTCTTCACCATCGGGAACAGTGATTATATAGAGCTCTTTTGCCGTGATATTTTTCAAAAGATACCCCAAATGTAAACCAGCCACCTTAGGATTTGTAATAATTGCTACTTTAGTATCAAAGTGCATAGGTTTTAGAGTCTCTATCGTGATGTCATAAGAGTTGTCAACAACTTGTTTTAAAGGGATGTTTACTTGCATTATTTATCCAAAATTGTAATATTAGTAAAAGCATAAAGGCTTTGTATAGATAATACTTAAATATTGCTAAATAATTGCTAAATCAGAGTTGCACAGGAATAAAAATTTGATGATAGTCATCAAGTTTGTAGTAAAGTTTCTCACTATCTGTTGAAAAAAGAGAGTAAATACGGCGAGCTGTAAGCTTATGTGTAAATGGAAGGAGTTGAATAAAATTTTCTTTCTGTTTTAAAATTTTAATTGGATTTTCATCTTTTTCTAAAATTTTAATTGTTTTTGAAAATATAGTAGAGAGATTATTATAGTGTTCCACTACAAGTTCTTTCTCATCTTGATGCTCTCTCATATAGTTATAAACTTCTATATTAAAGTTCATCTGTTCAGATATATCGAAAATTGTTGCTGCAATTTTTTCTAAATCACGATTATTAGAGAGAATAAGAGCTGCCTCTTTAAGTTTAGAAAAACTTCTCCCTGAGAGTTTTAATACAGGTATATGAACTTCATAGAGGGCCTTTCGTACATAAGAGTCAGCAAACATCTCTTTTGAAACTATCACTAAACCTATATGGTGAGATTTTACATCATTATGAAAAGTCTCTTTTATATTTTCACTCTCATAGTCTATATTTACAACAATATTAAGGCTTCTATGACCTTTAATATACTGTAAAATTTCTATATCGGAGGGATTAACTACCTTAATAATTAAATTATGTTTAAACTTTTTATGCACATAAACAGAACGCCGAACAAGCTCTTTGATGGTTGAAAGTTTTACTATGCTCATATCTATGTAAAGCAGAAGATTTGTTCCAAAAGGCTCAGGAAACTGCCCTAACTCCCGTTTAATAGAGCGATAAACTGACTTCAATACCGATGGTTCACCCACTAAAACAAGTAAATCATTTGGCTGAATCATTCTTCGTCTTGAAGGCATTATAAGTTTTCTATTTCTATAAATAGCAACTATTCTCCAGTTTTTCTGCTCTATTGCACCTATATGTCTATAGACAAAAGAGCTTCCAAATGGAACTAAAACTTCCATTATCTCACCCTCACCTATTCCCACATTCTGAGCTATTACTGGTACATTTGGAAGGTAGTCTAAAAGTCGAGAAGCCACAAGTTCATTTGAGTTTACAAGAACAACATTTGCATCTTCATTGTGCATCTGCCATTTATTTAAAACTATAATACGAAGCTGTTTTTTAATAACACGAATATTTTTAATAGTGTTTTCAATGTCAATTTGATTATCCATAGCTATAAAAACCTGAATAAACTCCATCTTTAAAAGATTAGAGAGCTTATAGAGACTAGTAGGGTCAAACTCATAAAATTTAAAACGTGCTGGATTTATCTCTAAATGCTCTTTTGCCTTAGTCTGAACAACATAGTATATATTTTCGCTAGTGTATGTCTCACTTACACGCTGAATAAAGTGTTCTCCTACATCACCATCACTAATGATTAAAACTTTTTTCATTACTTTTTAATCCCATTTCGCTTAACTACATTAGCACTTTTTATCCATATATCTTTATCAGAGGCTTGCCACTGTTTATCTACAAAATAACCAGTTATCTTTATCCAATCACCCTCTTTTTGATTTGAAGTAAAGGATGTTTTATCTTCCCATGTGGCAATAATATCCGCATTAATACCGTTATATATTTTTGCTTCACCATCTACTCTAAAAGAACTAGCTTTAAAAAATTCTACCCTGTTTTGAGGTGTAAACTGTTTTTTCATTTTTAATTTTGGAAAAGGATTTGGCTCCTCTAATTTTTGATTTATCAAACATTTAATAGGTTTTACACTTTTTCTTTTTTTATCTATCTTTTTAGTTTTTTTACTTATTAGAAGTTGATGTTCTAAATATTTTATTCTTTTTAAATATTTTTTTTCTTTTTTTTCAAAATTTGACTCTTTCACTATACTATTTTGAAGTCTATTACTACACTGCTGTAATTTTTGTTCTGTACTATTATATTCATTTTTAAGTTGTGAAATATCTTTAACCATTGACTCTATTCTCTGAATTTCATCAGCATTTAACAGCAAACTAAAAAAGAACAAAATACTTAATACTATTTTCATAAAGAGGCCTTTTTCACAAGTTTAACACCCATCTCAACATGATGTGTATATGGAAACTGATCAAAGAGTGCCATTGCAACAATATCATGAGTTTTACTGAGTAACTCTAAATCACGAACTAATGTTTCAGGGTTACATGAGATATAGAGTATATGTTTATATCTTGTAGCAAATTTACAAGACTCTTCATCCATTCCACTACGAGGTGGATCAACAAATATACTCTCAATACTATACTTATTTATATCTATCTCTTTCATACGTCTAAACTCACGAACACCATCAAGAGCTTGCACAAACTCCTCAACACTCATTCTTACAAACTCTATGTTTTCTACACTATTGAGTTGCATATTTGCTTTTGCAGCATTTATAGAGGATTTAGAGATCTCTGTAGCTAAGACTTTATTGAAAATATTTGCAAAAGGAATTGTAAAGTTACCTGCTCCACAATAGAGCTCTAGCAGATCACCCTTAGCATCTTTAAACTGACTCATAGCCCATGAAACCATATGCTCATTAACTCTAGCGTTTGGCTGAGTGAAGCTGTTCTCAATATGTTTAAACTTATACTCTTTTTCAAAGATATGGAGTGTTTCTAAGATGTAATCTTGACCAATAACAACTTTCTGTTTTCGACTCCGTCCAATAATAGAGATATTTAAAGATTGAGCTATTTTTTTAGCCTCCTCTTGCCACTCTTCATCAAGCCGTCTATGATAGAGCATAGAGATAACTATCTCTCCAGAACTTGAACTTAAAAAGTCTATTCCAAAGAGTTTGAAACCTATTTTTCTCTCTGCTATCTCCAGTAAAAGTTTTGGCATCAACTCTGCTATGTAAACATTCACCTGAGGACACTCATTTATAAAAACTACACCATTTTTATCAATGCTATTCATAGCATAAAAAATCTCATCACCCTCATGCCAAAGCTTAAACTCACTTCGAGAACGATAATGTTCTGTTGGCGACTTAAAAACTTCTATATCTTTCCTGTAAAAAGGTAAAAACCTCTCTCTGTTAAGTTCTAATTTTTGTAAAAGTTGACCATCATAACCGAGATCATAAACTACACAAGCACCACACTTTGAAAAATGTTCACAATTCACTATAGACTCCTATTTTATTGAAGCAATCAGATTGCCGATGAGAAGATTCCATCCATCTATAAGTACAAAAACAAGTATCTTAAAGGGGAGAGAGATCATTACAGGGGGAAGCATCATCATCCCCATAGACATCAGAATAGATGCTACAACCATATCTATTACCAAAAAGGGTAAAAAGATTAAAAAACCAATTTCAAAAGCTGTTTTCATCTCACTTATTACAAATGCAGGAATAATTATTGAGAGAGGTACATCATCTATTGTTTGAGGATTTTCCATCTTTCTTATACGAAAAAAGAGTGCCAAATCTTTCTCACGAGTATTTCTAATCATAAAGTTTTTAAAGGGCAGAGCTGTCTTTGTAAATGCCTCTTCATAGCCTATCTGTTCTGCTAAATAGGGTTTAATACCTACATTATAAGCTTTTGTTCCTACAGGTTCCATCACAAAAAATGTTAAAACCATAGCAAGCATTACCAAAAGTTGTGTTGGTGGAACTTGTTGTGTCCCTAGGGCTTGACGTAAAAAACCAAAAACTATTACAAAGCGAGTAAAAGTTGTCATCACCAAAACCATAGATGGAGCAAGAAAGAGTAGTGTTAAAACAACTAAAACATTTAATGAAGATACAAGTTGCTTTGGTGAATCAGGAGCAGCTAAATTAAAATTCATAGTTGGTATAGTAACACTCTCTGCACCAAAAGCGAAAGATGCCAAAAAAAGTAAAAGAAGAAAAATTCTTAACATTATTTTTTAAGAGCCTTATCTAAAATAGACTTACTTTTGTTCATCTCTTTCTCATTTTTTGTACCATAAAAATGAAGTTCAACTCTACGATTTTTCTCACGCCCTGCCTTTGTAGCATTTGTTGCAACAGGATGATACTCAGCATATCCAGCTGCATTCATTCTTGAAGGATCAACACCATCAAGTATCAACTCATGAAGAACTGAAATCGCTCTTGCTGTTGAGAGTTCCCAGTTATCTTTAAAAGGGCTTGATTTACTTGGTGAACCCTGATCTGTATAGCCTTGAACACTTAGTTCCATCTCATTAGGTAACTCTTCAATAATAAGTGCAACTCGCTTTAAAAATAGAAGTGCATCTTGATTTTCAATAGTTGCACTTCCTGGCTTAAAAAGAAGTGCAGCAGGAAGAGCGATAACAAAACCCTCTTGTGCTTCATCAACAGTAATACTAGGTCCTTGAGACTGTTCCATCATCTCATTTGCATCACCAGCAGCTTGTTTTACACGATTTACTGTTTCACTTGTTTCATCTTGAGACTCTATAGGTGTAGACTCTTGAATGCGCTGAGAAGAGATCTCTGTTTTCGTTCCACCCTCTAAAACACTCATCGCACCAGAGAGAGAACCAATAGCTTCAGAGATTTTTTTTGCATCCATACTAGACATAGAGAGAAGAAGAACAAAGAAACATAAAAGAAGTGACATTAAGTCACCAAATGCTGCTAGCCAAGCAGGAAGACACTCTTCACACTCGGGACATTTATCTTTAGCCATACTTAACTCTTATGAATCAAATTGACTTACACGGTCAACAGGTGCTAAGTATGCGAGAAGTTTCGCTTCTAAAACTCTAGGTGCATCTCCAGACTGAATAGACATAATCCCTGAGACTATCATCTCTTTTATCATCGTCTCTTCATCATTTCTAATCGCTAAAATATTATAAATAGGAGTTCCAAAAACATTCCCAATAATAGCACCATACATAGTAGTAAGAAGTGCAACTGCCATAGATGGACCAATGGCAGATGGGTCAGCCATATTTAGAAGCATGGCAACAAGACCGATAAGAGTACCAACCATACCCATAGCTCCTGCAAGACCTGCCCACTGATTAAAGATAGAACCGTGAATCTTATGTCGAGTACTTGTCTGTTCCATATCTATTTCAAGGAGTTCACGAATAGTATCAGGCTCACTTCCATCAATAGCCATAGAGAGACCTTTTTTCAAAAACTCATTCTCTTCACTATTAACATCACCCTCTAAGGCTAAGATACCATCTTTTCTTGCCTTAGTTGCAAACTCAACCAATTTTTGGATTAATGCAGCAGGATCTTCTTCCCCTGGCTTAATAGCCTTCATAAAGATTTTTGTAAAAGCTTTCATTTGGTTTGGCTTAAAGGAGATCATCAAAGCACCTATACTACCACCCACAACAATAAGAACAGAAGGAATATCAATATAAGCGCCAACACCAACACCCATAGTCATGGCTCCAAGTAGAAGAACCATAATCAAACCTATACCAATGACCGTACCTAAATCCATTTAAAAACCTTACGACAATTTATAAGCTTATAATACCACAAAAACTCCAATTTTTACATACTTTAAACTATTAATGGTAAAATAGCAGATAAACTTCACATTAACAAAGAGAAAACAGAATGAATAAAAATGATATAAGTATAGTAATTTTAGCTGCTGGAAAAGGTAGCCGTATGAAATCACCTCAGGCAAAAGTTCTACATAGTATAAGTGGGAAACCTATGCTTTATCATATTATTAAAGCATCTCAAGAGATTTCTAATGATATAAGTATCGTTATCGCGCATCAAAAAGAGGCAGTTCAAGAGCAGATGGAAGCTTTTTTTGATGATATTACTTTTATAGTTCAAGATGCACAAAACTTTCCAGGAACTGGTGGTGCTATGAAAAATGTATCTCCAAAAAACGGAAAAGTATTAGTCTTAAATGGAGATATGCCACTTATCACTTCTTCTGCCTTACAAGGATTTTTAGATACTGATGCAGATGTAATCATGTCTATTTTTGATTTAGAAAATCCTACTGGATATGGTCGTGTTATCATCAATGAAAACAATCAAGTACAGTATATAGTTGAACAGAAAGATGCTAATGAAACAGAGTTACAAACTACAACAGTAAATGCTGGTATTTATGCTTTTAGTAAGGCTGTTATTGAGAAGTATATTCCTCTTTTAAGTAATGACAATGCACAAGAGGAGTACTACCTTACAGATGTGGTTGCCATGGCAAAAGCTGATAACTTAAACATAGCACCACTTCTTGTAGATGAAGAGCATTTTAAGGGTGTTAACTCTAAAAAAGATTTGAGTGATTCAGAAGAGATTATGCAAAATCGTATCAAGACTCAGTGGATGAATACGGGTGTAATTATGCAACTCCCTTCAACTATTTTTATAGAGTCAACTGTACTATTTGAGGGTGAATGTATAGTAGAAAACGGATGTCGTTTAACAGGAGAAACACTTATAAAAGAGTCTCATATCAAGGCAAACTCTATCATTGAAGACTCTATCGTCAAAAACTCAGATGTAGGACCATTAGCACATCTTCGCCCTGCTTCTTACATAGAAGATACACATATTGGAAACTTTGTAGAGGTTAAAAAATCTTCACTCAAAGGTGTAAAAGCTGGACATCTTAGCTACATTGGTGATG
>CAZTNH010000006.1:0-32199 GCA_964615395.1 uncultured Sulfurimonas sp. | reverse complement strand
GCAGTGCTTTTAGTAATGTTAAAAGTTTTGTAAAAAATTTATCTACATTTGAAAAGTTATCTATTTTATCAAGTTGCTCCTCATAGAGTCGCACTATTTTTGTAGCTGTAAAATTAAAATCTATTTTCTTATGTGATAAGTTTTCATCATCCCAAATAGACAAACTAGCATCAATAATATCCAAATATTCTAATGCTTCTGACTTCATAAATATCAATTTATCTTTTAAGTGTTCTAATGAAAAATCAAATTTAGAAAGTAGATATATCTTTATCTCTATTAAATCACTATTGTTCATATTTAAAAGTTGTAGTTGTTTATAGGCATCATTTGAATTAGCTAAAATATCACTATTTCTTTTGATTTGAGTATCTATGATTAAAAGTGTTTTGTCGATAAACTGTATCAGATTTTGATACTCATCTATGCTTGAAGTGCTTTCCCACATTTGACTATCAAAATATAATTTTGCTTTTTCATTCTGTATGTGACATACTAGAGCATTTGCATCTTCTAAAGATAGAATATGCTGTGCTGATTTAACATTAAGATTTATTGCTTTTGAGTATACTATTAATTCATCAATAGTTATTGAAAGTTCTTTGGTTATGGTATGAGCCATAACTTTATCACCATTTTTTGTTGTAGTTTCTAACTTTATCAATTTTTGCCTTTTTGTTGAGATGTTTTTAAGCATATTGATTCTATCTAAAATTGTTTTATAGTTTAATAAGAAATATTTATTCTTTTTCTAAAATCCAACTGCTAAGTGTTTGAAGTTCTTCTTTTGAAAGTCCTTTAAATGCTGACATAACTCGATTTCCCCATTTTTTACTACTTCCATTTTTAATGCTATTTTCAATAGTTGTATCACTACCCTTATATTTTTTAGCAATAGCGCTAAGTGCTGGCCCAACTGTATCTACATTTACTTTATGACACCCTACACATTTATACTTTATAGCTAACTTTTCACCATCTGAAAGTCTATTAAATGCTGCTCTCTCTTTCTCTATCTTTAAGAAATTTTTTGGTGTATAGTGAGAAAAAACATAAGTGGCGATAGCCTTAGTCTCTGCTACAGTTACTTTTCCCTTTTGAGATGGCATAAGACCATAGCGTTTAAGAGATGCTTTGTCACAAAATGATTTATCGAGTGCAGGATTTTGAACATAATCCATAACAAATGCTATAGATTTAGGAGTTCGCTGACTCTCCTCTTGTGGTTTTACAAAACTATGCACATGAAATGCAACAGCCATCATAGGAGGAGCTTTCTCATCTTTTGAGGTAAAGGGAGGCATCTCTAAGTTATGACACTTTGAACACTTCTGCTCTAGTAGTTTTTTGCCATCATATTTTACACTACTCTCTTCTGAACTACATCCAGCTATAAAAAGAGAAAGCACTAAGGCGGGGAGAACTACTCTCATGGAATTACTGGTGGTGTTATCTCATCACCCAAAAATGCATAACTTTTTCCTATACGAGCAACAGGATTAAACTCAATAGTTATTCTCTCTTTATCGGTAATAACTTCATCATCCACATAAATATGTTTTACATTAAGAACAAGAGGAATAGTCGAACCACCACCTAAATCTATCTCTTGATTAAAGTCACAGAAGTAAGCTGCTGGAACATCCTCTATCATAGGAGGAAATTCATCAAATAGAGTTTTCGTTTGAATCTTAAACTCATCTGCTTCGCTAATGCTCTTTTCTAACTCTTTAGAGCTAAAATGCATCTTCTCTAAACTCTTCTCTTCAACCATACAGATAGTACACTTTCCATTTTTTCTAATGTTAGCAAGTGTATCTTTTGGTAAGCCATTTGACTTCTCTCCTACTGAGATAAGCACAGTAGCTGGAGAAGAAGATAGCCCTATAAAGTAACTAAAAGGTGCAATATTTACAACACCCTCATCTTCTGTAACAACCCAAGCAATAGGTCGAGGAATAATCGTTTGAGCCATTAACTTGTATTTATCGTTTACTTCACTCTTTTCTAAATCAAATATCATCTTTTTTCCTTATATATGTAAAAAATCTTTTACTTTATCGAACATACCATCTTTATCAGAGGATGCTATTTCTTCTTCCTCAACTTCTTGAGTATAAACATCATCAGGAAGTCTATTTTCCTCAGTTCCATCAACATTTACAACCATCAACTCAGGATGGATTAATGCTCTTAACTCTTTTTGCACAACCATTTTTGTTGTCATAAGACTCATAGCACACCCTGAACAAGTTCCTATAAGTTCAATATATATAGTACCATCTTTGGAACCAAGAAGAGTTATACCTCCACCATGTGAACTTACATAACTACTAACTTTATCTAAATTATTTTCAACTGCTTCATAAATCTCTTCATCTGTAAATGGTATCATAATATCTCCTCATATTTAATAATAAAGATAGTATATCAATAAATAAAATTTATAATAATTATTATATTTATGTAAAATATATAACTAAGTTATAATTAATATAGAAAAAATTTATAGAATGAGGGTATAAGTGAAGAAAATTAAAAACTAAACAAGACTTATAATAAGTCCTGTTTAAACTTTATTTATGAATAACCTTATATATAGTTGCTTGACAATCAACTTTTTTTTGTAATTTTTCTGCTTCTTCTCTTGTGATAGCATGAGAGTGAAGTGCTTCTTTTATTCCAGGTTTTGAAAGATATGTGTGTTTCATATATGATTCCTTTATAATAATTATAAGGAAATTATACTCCTTTAAAGTTAATGTATATTCCTTATAGCTAAAATAAGCAAGAAATGGATAAAATCCCATTATCATAAATTTTAAGGATATTTTTTGCTAAACTTACCTAATGCTCTAGCACTTTTACGCATACTTTTAGCACCCCTACTTTTTTGGATAATCTTAAATGAAAAGTTATTTATTGAAAATGGTTTTGATGTTACATGGAACTACTATTTTGCTTCTATGGTCTTTGTTGTAGCAAGTGCTACAGACTTTTTCGATGGATATATAGCAAGAGAGTGGAACCAAAAAACAAAACTAGGTGCCATTATAGACCCACTTGCAGATAAGATGATAACTATCGCTGCTTTTTTAGGTCTAATGGTTGGGGGTGAAGCTTCTGCATGGGCTATTTACATCATTATAATTCGAGAGTTATTTATAACTGGGATTCGTACTGTTGCAGTATCTGAGGGACTTGATATTCAAGCTTCTCTTGCAGGAAAAGTAAAAACAGTTATGCAGATGATTGCTATAGGCTTTTTACTTATGCATTGGCCATTTGGTGTGGAGCTACTTTGGTTAGCTGTGGCACTTACAGTTTACTCTGGAGCAGAGTATTTATGGAGTTTTAGAAAAGCTCTTTTAAAGGATGAAAATTAATGGGTATTTTTGTAGCACTTTTAGTTCTGAGTGGAATTGTTTTCTTCCATGAGTTAGGTCACTATCTTGCAGCACGTCTTATGGGCGTTTATGTAGAAGTTTTTAGTATCGGTTTTGGAAAAAGACTTTTTACTTTTAAAAAGTTCAACACAGAGTGGAGTTTTTCAGCCATCCCTCTTGGTGGTTATGTTCGTATGAAAGGGCAAGATGATACCGATCCAAGTAAAAAAAGTTTTGATAAAGATAGTTACAATACTAAAACACCTCTTCAAAAGATATTTATTCTTTTAGCAGGTCCAGGGTTTAACTTTGTTATCGCTTTTTTTCTCTACTTTATCATAGCACTTGGTTCACCTCCTATACTCTCTCCTGTTATAGGAAATGTTATAAAAGACTCACCAGCATTTATAGCAGGACTTGAGTCAAATGATACTATCTCTTCTATTAATGGTCAAAAGATTCAGACTTGGCAAGAGATGGCAGATACTATTAAACAGAGTAATGGCTCTCTTAACTTAGGTATCATTCGAGATGGTTTTTTAGAGTATAAAATTCTTACTCCTAAACTCACTCAAACAAAAAATATGTTTGGTGAGAGTGTGCAAAAGAAGATGATAGGAATCTCTTCAGCAGGTGTAACACACCCTCTTGAGTTGACATTGAGTGATACACTCTCTTATGCAACCTCGCAGACAGTTTTTGCTAGTACTATGATATTTACTGGTGTGCAGAAGCTTATCACAGGTGATGTACCAGCAAAAGAGCTTGGTGGTGTCATCAGTATAGTAAAACTTACATCCGATGCAACAGAGAGTGGATGGATGAGTGTCCTCTTTTTTGCAGCACTCATAAGTGTAAACCTTGGTGTTTTAAATCTTCTACCTATTCCAGCTCTTGATGGTGGGCATATAATGTTTAATCTTTATGAGCTTATATTTAGAAGAGAAGCAAGTGAAGCTGTGATGGTTAAGTTTACAATAGTAGGATGGATAATCCTCTTTGGTCTTATGGGACTAGGACTTTTTAATGATATAAATAGATTAATGGGATGATACAATGACACAAACAGAATACAAAATATATATAGACGATATAATAAGAAGAGTTGAAACAGCAAGACTTAAAGTAAGTGACCACCATATAGTAAAAATAGTAGCTGTTAGTAAGTACTCAACAAGTGAAGATATAAGTAAACTTTATGAGATTGGTCAACGTGCTTATGGTGAAAACAAGGTGCAAGATTTAAAAGCAAAATCTATTGAACTCGAGGAGCTTCCACTAGAGTGGCACTTTATAGGCAATCTTCAAAAAAACAAGATAAATAATCTTTTAGATATAGACCCTTCACTTTTTCATGCGCTAGATTCACTAGAGTTAGCTGAGGAGCTTAACAAAAAGTTAGAAGCTAAAGATATGACTCTGGATTGTTTGATACAGATAAACTCAGCGAAAGAGGAGTCTAAACATGGCTTTATGCCTGAAGATGCGAAAGAGGCATATAAGACTATAAATGCAAACTATCCAAACATAAAACTAAGAGGTGTTATGAGTATAGGTGCTCACTCTGATGATAAAGAGATAGTAAAAAAGAGTTTTGATACAACTTATGAAATTTATAAAACTCTTCCAAATGCTACTATCTGTTCTATGGGAATGAGTGGAGACTTTGAGTTAGCTATAGAGTGTGGCTCAAATATGGTTAGACTAGGCTCTATTATATTTAAATATTAGTTCTTATTATGTCTTTTAAACCTTACTGCATGACTTAGAGGGTTTGATATAAGCTCTTTTTGATACTCTATCATCTTTAAGAACGGTCTCAAAAATCCATCAAACTGCTGTTTACTCACACTCTCTATCCCTAATCTCTCTAACTCTTCCAAAACAACTAATGTTGATTCTATAGTAGAAAGATACCTCTCATCGGGCTGAGTTTTGATGTCATAAAGAGAAGTTTTAGTTGTTGTAAAACTCATATGCTTTAACTCTTTAAGATTTTGACTCTGTGTAAATATCTTTTTTGTGCAAGCCCATGTGGAGTCTATGATAAATATCGCTAAATTTTTCTCACTCTTTTGAGGGTTCTCTTCACTAAGATTGAGTGCATTTTCTGATGGGAAAAGGATATAAGATTCATATGTGGCTATGATTTCATTTATCCGTCTATGGTTTGTAAAGTCTATGCCTATAAAGAGTTCTGAATTAGGCAGGGACTTATGGGTAAAGTGTCCTGTATTGTTTTTTACTTTTTTGAACTCTTTTGGGTGCATCAGAACCACAAATTTTGTCTTCGTTTCTATATGCTCAAAGTGCTCACACATACATGAACTCTTAGGTCTATAACACTCATAACATTTTTCTCTATCGCCATAATAAGTTTTCATTGAAGAAATTATAGTAAAATAAACTTATGAATAAAGACTCTTATGAACTTATCGTTATTGGAAGTGGTGCAGCTGGGATAACTTCTGCTATTGTTGCTGCAAGAGAAGGCAAAAAAGTTTTACTCCTTGAGAAGCTTTCAAACATCTCAGCGAAGCTAAAAGCAACAGGTGGAGGACGATGTAACCTTACAAATACTCTTAGCAATGAAGATTTTATGGCGAAATTTGGACGAGATGGGCGTTTTATGCAAGATGCTCTAGCGGCGTTTGACAACAAAGAACTTGTAAAGTTTATGGATGAGATAGGAGTTGCAACACATGCCCCTGATGGTTTTCGTGTCTTCCCTACTTCTCACTCCTCAGCTACTATCATCTCAGCCTTAGAAAAAGAGATGCAGAGAGTTGGTGTAAAGATTATTAAAGAGCAGAGAGTTGAGCGTTTACTTCTAAGTGGCAATAGTGTCGCTGGTGTTAAAACTCAAAATGCTATCTATCATGCACCTAAGGTCGTTGTAGCAACTGGTGGTCTCGGTTATCCTGTTTTAGGGGCTGAGGGTGATGGGTATATACTTGCTGAAGAGTTAGGACATAAGGTGACAGAACTTAGCCCTGCCATGATGCCTCTTAAAACGAAAGAGTCATGGAGTGAGATGTGTAGAGCAGACACTATCCCTAAAGTGGAACTTCGAGTTGATTTGAAAAAGCACAAAAAACTTCGAGCCAAAGGTGACCTTATCTTTACAAAAAATGGCATACGAGGTCCTGTAGTCCTAGACTTTGCAAGAGAGATAACCCCTCTTTTAAAAAAGTATGGTGAAGTTCCATTACTTCTCAATCTAACAAAGGGGAAAAATGAGGAGGAGATTACAAAATACCTCAAAAAAGAGGCACTCAAAAACCCTAAAGCCACAATAGTAGAGTTATGCACTACCCTCCTCCCAGAAGCTCTCAGCCTAGAGCTCTGTAAACTAGCAGGTGTAGAGCTAAATGCCACTCTCTCAAAGGTCTCAGGTAAAGCAAGAGCAAAACTTATAAGCCTTCTAGCATGGACTCCCCTCACCATAAATGGTCACGATGGATTTCGTCTAGCGATGATAACAAGAGGAGGCATAAGCCTCAAAGAGATAGACCCAAAAACGATGCAGAGTAAACTTATAAATGGTCTCTACTTCTGTGGGGAAATTATGAACCTAGATGGACCATGTGGAGGTTACAACCTCCAATGGTCTTTCGCTAGTGGGTATTTGGCTGGGAAATTGATGTAGTGATACTATTTTTATACTCTTCTAGTAAAAGTAACGAATAGAAGCAAACCCATAAGCCTTTGTTTCACTTATGGCGTTTACTTCCTGCTTATTTACTATGCCACCTAGAGCAAAAACTTTGAGATTTGTCATCTCTAAGAGCTTTTCTAAGTCGGCTATTCCCTTTGGTTCACCCTTGTTTGGAGTGGTAAAGATTGGGCTGTATGTCACATAATCAGCACCTAGTTTTTCAGCCTTTAAGACCTCTTCTTTAGAGTGAGTACTTATGATGACTCTTAGACCTAACTCCTTTGCTCTGGCTATCTCATCAAACTCTGTAGATGTAAGATGAACGCCAAAAGCTTGTAGTTTAAATGCCAATGTAACATCACTATGTATGATAGCTTTTATATCTTCAAACTGTGAACAGACCTCTACAAAGTGTTCAGCCTGTATAGCATAGTTTGGATTAGTTTTATCTCTATAGAGAGCATAGTGTGGAAGATGCTTCACAAACTGCTCATGAAGAACTCTTCTAAAAATAGCAGGTGTATCGGTATAGAACTCTCTTGAAGTTATAAGGTACTTTTGAAGCATAACTTATCTATAGAGTGGGTTTAAAAAGTCAACGGGTTCAACATCTTTTGTACCGCTATAGATATCAGCTAGCGTTTGGATGTGGTTATGGAGTCTATTTAAGAGATAGAGTTCTGATGGGCTATATTTTGCACGAGACTCTTCAATGAAAGATTGTAAAAACTGTAGTTTTTCCTCTTCATTTTCAAACTCTATGCTCTTTACAAGTGCAACTATCTCATCATACTCATTACCACAAGATGATAAGAAGTCATAAGATAAATCCATAGTTTTTAAGTTCTCAAGAGCCTTTGAAAATGCGAAGTGATTGTAGAGCATACACCCAACGAAATACTCTATATCTGAGTCCTCAAACTCGCTGTATTGATTCTCCTCTTTTGAGAAGTGTTCATGCCATATTGTTAAAATTTTATCTGTTGTTTTTTTCATTGTTTACTCATATTTATTTTTTACATATTATAGCAAAATAGTTTAGTTTTAAAATTTTAATGATATACTAAAGTATGATAAATATTAAGAACTCCAAAAGTTTAAATATTATTTTGCCAAACACAAACAGTGCTCTCAAAGAGGTTCTTCAAAATGTATCGGCAAAAGAGTTTGAAACACTATCTGTTGGAAAAGATATCTCATCTGTTTTAGATGATATTTTTAAAAAAAGTTCTCAAAACTCTACACAAGATAAACAACTGCTTTCACTTCTTAAAAACAACCCTACACTTAAAGAGTTGGGAAGTATAGCCTCTACATCAAAAGATCTACTCCAAACGCTCAAACAAGATAAAAATCCTCTTCCTTTAGAAAAAGTTTTAAAAAGTTTTTTGAGTGATATCAAAGATATTAGTGATAAAAGTTTAAAAACAAAGGTAGAAAATTCTGGAATATTTTTAGAGAGTAAGATAAAAAATCTTCAGACACCCAAACAGGAGTTTAGAGTTATTTTAAATGACTTCACCAAAACACTTCAAGAGAGTAAACTTCCCAATGTTCAAGAGGTAAATACCCAGCTTAAAACTCTTCTATCTAGTGATTTACTCAAAGATACAAACAGTAGTGATTTACTTGCAACAACAAAAACGAATCTTCCTCTTCTTGAAGAGACAACTAAAAAAGTTCAAATACTTTTGGATAAACTCTCTACTGTTGTAAACTCAAATGTAGATAAAAGTATCGCCCCTAAGGATGTGATATTTTCCAAAGACACCAACACTATGATGAGTAAACTACAAACACTCGCCAAACCTGAACAGCTCACTTCCCAGACACAGACGAAAGAGATGTTTAGTAGTGACTTGAAAGCTGTTTTACTCAAAGCTCATGATGAGATAAGTAACTCTAGCCATCCAAATAAGCAAGAGATTTTAAAACAGATAGATAAACTTACTCTAGCTATTGATTATAACCAGTTGGTCTCTCATCTTTCAAATGCTACTTCTCTTTATCTCCCCTACTCATGGGATGAGATGAAAGAGGGTAAACTCACTATCAAACAGAGTAAAAATGATAGTTTTTTTACAGATATAGAGCTTAAACTTAAAGATTATGGTGAGATTAAAATTCGATTGGGAATGTTTGAGACAAATCAGCTCAACATCAACATTACAACTCAGAGTAGTGAGTTTAAAACCATCTTACAGAGAAATCTACCACAACTTAGACAGCAACTCTCTTCCGTTGGTATAGTTGCTAAAGATATTCGATTTATGGATGAAAAAAAGAGTGCTTATGGCGATAGTTCAAGCGAGTTAGCCTTAGGCTTCGAGGTAAAAGTATGAAACAAAAAGCAGTAGCATTACAGTATGATGCCAAGAGTAATAATGCTCCAAAAGTAACAGCAAAAGGAGAAGGTTTTACTGCACAAAACATCATTAAAATTGCTTCTCTTCACGATGTACCTATAAAAAAAGATGAAGATTTAGTAGAACTTCTTTCCAAACTTGATATAGATAAAGAAGTCCCTGCTGAGATGTATAAGGCTATTGCCGAGGTGTTTAGCTTTCTTTACAAAAGTACAAAGAAAAAAGATTAAAAATCGAAAATATCATCTAAATTTTCTTCACTAGAGTCATCATTATAAACCTGAGTCCACATATTTATAATAGTCTCCATATCGCTAATAATAGAAGCATCAAACTGATTAAGATTAGTTTCATCACCTGAAGATAAATCATCATGCCATTTAGAGAGAACATAGATAAATGTTTCTAAAAATGTAAAGATATTATGAACAATCTCTCTATCTTCGGGAAGAGGTATCTCTCTCATAGTCTCAGAAAAACTACTCATAGCTAAGCTTAAATTGTTAAAAAATGTATAGTAGTTTAGTATGGCTGCATAACGAGAGAAATGTTTTACTAAAAGATTTATATTTTCAGATGAGATATTATCTTGATTGTTTATTATCTCAATAATACAAACATCTATCTCCGTTAATATCTCTTTTAATTCAAATAAATCATCATGAATTAAATGTGAGATTTGCTCTTGAATATCTCTGTTTAATTCACAAGAGAGGTGTTTACTTTCAGGTTTTGCATGGATAACTTCCTCTTTACCAATTACAGTATCCAGCATCCTTAAAGATTTTTCCAATTCCTGATTTTTTTTCAGTAGTGTTGCATTTTTAAGTGCAAGTTCTTCATTTAACTCTTCAACTTGATGAAGATAAAACTCAATCATTTTATGATCATTAAGAGCCTGTGAAATTTTAAAAATAGTTTTAAAGAGTTGGTCATTATCTATTGGCTTAGTCATAAAACCATCTATTCCTATACTTATAGATTCTAATAGATACTCAGCTGAGTTATGTGCTGTTAATATAACAATAGATTGAGTATCATGAAGTTTATATATCTCCTCAGACATTTTCAATCCACTTAAGACAGGCATATTAATATCAGTCATAACGATATCGTAGTATGCCCCACTCTCTTCTTTAAACTCTCTAAATTTTTCTAAGCCAAGCTGACCATTAATGGCTGTATCAACTTTTTCAAAATAGAGCTCAAGTAAACCCTTTGTAGCTAAGCATAACTCCTCATCATCTTCTACATAAAGAACTTTTAAATCTCTAGTCGTTTCAAGAAGCATCTTAGCACTTATCATTTGAGTTCGCTCCAGTTATCACCAATGTTTAGACTCGCTTTGAGTGGAATGTTTAAAATCATAATACCCTCCATAATCTCTCTAAACCTAGCTCCAAGAGCATCTGCTTCATCAGCATCAACTTCAAAGATAAGTTCATCATGTATCTGTAGTAACATTGTAGCGTTTAACTGTTCCTGTAAAATGACGTTATGTATTTTATTCATACTTAGCTTGATTAAATCTGCTGCACTTCCTTGAAATACAGAGTTTACAGACTCTCTCTCATAAGCTGCTCTAAACATAGGTGTAGCATTTTCATAGTCAAAATAACGACGGCGTTTAAGAAGTGTCTCTACATAACCCTGCTCTTTTGAAGTGTCAACTATGCTTCTAAAGTAAGTTCTCACAGTAGGAAAAGATTCAAAGTACTTCTCTATTATCTCTTTTGCTTCTTTTGTTGTTATGCCTAAAGTATCGCTGAGTTTTTTAGGACCCATCCCATAAAGAAGTCCAAAGTTTACAGTTTTAGCAACCGAGCGTTTAGAGGCTGCTTCCTCTTCACCAAAAAGTACTATAGCAGTTTGGAGGTGAATATCTTTGTCATTTTTAAAGGCATCAACTAAAACACTATCTTGTGAGTAGTGTGCAAGCAGACGAAGCTCTATCTGAGAGTAGTCAATTCCTATGAGTTTTTTGCCCTTACCTGCCACAAATGCCTGACGAATTTTCGCACCGAGTGGTGTTCGTGTTGGTATGTTTTGGAGGTTTGGATTTTTAGAGCTTAAACGCCCAGTCGCCGTTCCAGTCTGCACAAAAGATGTATGAATACGACTTTTTGCATCTTCACGACTTAGTTTTAGAAGTGGTTCTAAGTAAGTAGAAGAGAGTTTATGAACTTCACGATACTCTAAAAGTTTAGGGATTATCTCATGTTTATCTTTAAGTCCATTAAGCACTTTTTCATCTGTAGAGTAGCCCGTTTTTGTCTTTTTACCAACAGGGAGTTCTAGCGTTTCAAAAAGTATGACACCGAGCTGTTTTGTAGAGTTGATATTAAACTCACTTCCTGCTAACTTATGAATAGCTGCAGTAAGAGTAGAGAGTGTCTCTTTCACCTCACCTAAAAACTGCTCTAAAAATGAACCATCAACCTCTATCCCCTCTTTCTCCATCTTTAAAAGTGTATTTATAAATGGAAACTCAACATCACGAGACTCTTCTATTAAGTGTGTTGCACTCTGTAACTCTAACTTTTCAAGAAAAAGATTGTAGAGTTTTGCTGTGATGAAAGCATCCTCTGCTGCATACTTACAAGCATCTTCTAACTCAACCCCTGCAAAAGTCTCACCCTTCTTCACAGTATCTTTAAACGCCACCATAGTGTGACCTAAAAGCTTATCGCTGAGTTTATCAAGACTAAGTGCTGACTCTGAATTTATTAGCCATGCTAGTATCATACTATCGGCATAAGCCACAAGAGTATCATCTTCTAAAAATCTTGTTACGAAATGGAGATCAAACTTGATGTTATGACCAACTACTTTAGAGTTAAATATTTTTCGTATAGCAGACTTAATATCATCTTCACTTATCTGCTCAGGAACACCAAGATAAAAGTGTGCAAAAGGAACATAGTAAGCCTCTTGTTCATTGAGACAGAAGCTAAACCCAACAAGCTTATCTTTTTCATAATCAAGCCCTGTAGTCTCTGTATCAAACGCCACAACTGTATCGGCGTTTAAACTCTCTAAGATGGTGTTTAGCTCTTTAACATCAGTCAGAAGTGTCGCTTTAAACTCGAGCTTCAGACTATAGTCTTGCTCCTCTACAACTGAAACACTCTCTTGCGCACTTTGGCGTTTAGAGTCACTTACTTGATTTTTAGCATGAAGTACACGAAGTACTGCATTTTGTTCATACTGCACTAACTCATCATAGATATTTAAAAATGGATTTTCTATATCCATCTTATACTCTTCAAAATCAATACTATCAAAAACATCACGCTTAAGAGTTACTAACTCTTTTGACATATATGCTTGATCTTTTGAAGCTATAAGTTTTTTCTGATTTGCACCCTTTACCTCTTCTACATGAGCATAGATATTGTCAAGTGTACCATAAGCTGTAAGAAGTTTTTCAGCTCCTACTTTTCCTATCCCCTTTACACCGGGAACATTATCGGCACTATCTCCAAGAATAGATTGATAATCTATAAACTGTTTAGAAGTAACACCATACTTATCAAAACAGGCTTTTTCATCCATAGATTTTCGCTTAATGGCATCAACGATAATAGTCTCTTTCTCATCATCTATAAGCTGGTAGAGGTCTTTGTCATGTGAAACTACACGAACTTTGTAGCCTTTTTCTTGTGCGAGGTGAGTAACAGTAGCTATCATATCATCAGCCTCATAACCACTCATACCTAAAGTCTTATAACCCATCTTATCTATCCACTCTATAGCCACGGGGAGTTGCATACTAAGTTCAGGTGGTGGAGCTGAACGGTTTGCCTTGTAGTTAGGATCTATCTCATTACGGAATGTATCGCCTTTTGTATCTATGGCAAATATGATGTAGTCACTATCGTGATCTTTTTGAAGAGTAGAGATAAAGTTTGTAAAACCTGTTAGGAGTCCTGTTGGAAATCCATCTTTGTTTTTAAGATGTTGAGGGAGTGCATAGAAGCTTCTAAAAAAGAAGCCAAATGTATCTATAATTGTAACTGTTTTACTCATTAATTTTCTTCCATAGCATCTAAAATCTCATCAAGCATATCTTCTAAAATTTCGTAGTCATACCCAGCATCACGTGCTTTTCTCAAACCAAAGTTTATAGACTGATCTGCAAATGGTTTGTTGATAGGGACTATAGTTTTTACAATGTTTAACGCTACTGAGTACTCTTTTATATCATCAGGTGCTGCTGCTGGATTATCAGCATACTTTATCATCTCTACAAACTCTTTTGAAAAACCCCAGTGTTGAAAAACTGCTGCTGTTACTTCTGAACTTGTTACATCGACATAAGCCTTTTCAACCTGTGCGATATTATTTGATGTCTCTATCTCAGACTTAAAGCTTACATCTTCATCCTCTTGAATCACATCACTTGAGATAAGAATTTTTCCTGTCTCTTGTAAAAATGCTGCAAGATAGAGCTTGTCTGCTTTCTCTTTGTCTATAGTCTTATACCAATTTAAAATGAGTTTTGCTTGTTTAGAGGAGACATCTGCAAAGTCATCACTTGTAACACCATAAGGGTTCATATCTACATTTAAAAGCTTACGAACTGCATTTCCAAGAGCTATCGAACGAGTCATACTCATACCAAAAAGACTAACTGCTTGAGAGACATTACGTATCTCTTTTCCAAAACCATATAGAGGAGAGTTAGCAGCTTTTAAAAGGTTAGCTACAATCATAGGATCGGGTTCTATGACCTTTGCTAACTCACCTATTCCTGACTCTTCATTAGCATAAACTCTGTTTATATCCATAATCGTTTTTGAAAGAGGTGGCAGTGATTTAATACTCTCTATAATTGAACTTTTCATCTATAAACCTTCTTATCTATTATATTTACTTCATTATACCCTATTTGTGACAATCAAGTAGGGTTTTTTCAGGATGTATTATATACTCATAACCATTATAAATAGTAAAAGTACCATAGAGAATAACGGCTACACTAGATAAACTCATCATCATATTTCTAAAACTTGTTGCTGAAGCAAGAGATGCTAAAAAACCTACACCAAACATAGCAGGAATTGTACTTAAACCAAAAATAGCCATTACTAATGCACCCGATAGAGGACTTGCTGTACTCGCTGCAGTAATAGCAAAAAAGTAAACAAAACCACAAGGGAGAAGCCCATTTAACATTCCTAAAAGGAAAAAACTAACATTTGATTGTGAATGAAGAATCTTCTGAAATGTTTTTTTATAGAGGGGTGAACTTGAAAAAGAGTGCTCTATAAGTGTTAAAAACTTTATCTTTCCCATCAAAGAGAGTCCAGCTAAAACCATAGCTACACCAGCTACAATAAGTAAAATTCCATTTGCATTGTTTGAGAAAAGAACCACCCCGCCTAAAGCACCAAAAATAGCACCTAAAATAGTGTATGTTAAAACTCTCCCAAATGAGTAGAGCAGATGTGCTATAGTTTTAGAGACTTTTGAACTCTCTGGCTTTATTTTTATAGTAGTATAGGCTAAGACTATACCCCCACACATACCTATACAGTGACCAAAAGAACCTAAAAATGCAATTGAGATAATTGTTAAAAGATTGACTGTTTCCATTATTTACCTAAGAGCTTTTTTTTGATTTTAGGATTATTCATAGTTTCACCTCGAAGCATTTTAAGTCTCATCTCATCAAATGATATAAAACCTTTCTGATTTTTTTCATAAGCCCCAAAACCATAACCCATTGGAGTTATATCGTCACGTGAGTAAAAAGCATCTTCTGCTCTAATGTAGCGTTTAGTATCTACAGTTCTCACCCAGATAACAGCTTTATCTTTAAAACTCTTATCTTTTAACCAATGAACAAAGTCTCCATGATCGTGAAAGAACCATGTTTTACCATCAGGTGCTATTACCTGAGACGCATAGGTTAAATCTTCGATAACCATACCACAATCACTATCCTGATATTTTCCTATAACTATTTTAAGGGGAACTTTTTGGGTGTTTCCCTCTTTGATAACAACCATATGTTGTACTTTTGCAAGAGAGAGAAAAACAGTAATAATAATAACAATAAAGAGAATAACAATTAAAAAAGGTGCATATTTTTTCATAGAGACATTATACTACGGTCTTCTTTTTTTACCCTTACCTTTATCATCATAAGATAAAAATCTATATAAATCTTTATGCATCTCCTCATCTAAAGAGTCCCAAATAAGGATTTT
The DNA here is from genome assembly GCA_964615395.1 of uncultured Sulfurimonas sp. Classification (GTDB taxonomy): domain Bacteria; phylum Campylobacterota; class Campylobacteria; order Campylobacterales; family Sulfurimonadaceae; genus Sulfurimonas. The sequence goes on along the minus strand of CAZTNH010000006.1, from coordinate 16,574 downwards.
TTGAGCATAACGTTCTAAATCCTCTTTTTTTGATTTTTTTATATCTCGTATAAGGTAGTGATAACGAACTATTTTTTTTGTATATTCACTTACAAATGACCAGTTTTTGATTATCTGATAACTTCTCTCTTCGTGATCGGTAAAACTCCACTCATTAAACCCAAAATCCTCTTCATCTTTTTTAAATGCTGTAAAAGGTTTTCCGATATCATGCAGAACTCCTGCTGCAAAGAACTTCCAATCTCCAGCTTTTAAAGCATAATAGGTCACTCGTAATGTATGAACTAAAACACCATGCTGATGCCACTTATTTTGTGTAAAAAAGAGTGAGTCTAAAAATGGTTTACTTAGAATTTTATTATCTATTTCGCTACTACTGTGCATCTATATCTCTATCCTAAAACAGACACCATCTTCTCTATTGTGGCAAGTTAATTTTCCCTTACAGTGATCTTCTATTATTATTTTACTCATATATAGTCCTGTTCCATCTTTTTGGAGTTTAGTTGAAAAATAGGGATCAAAAATCTTCTCAATAACATTATCATCTATGCCCCCTCCATTATCACTTATTTCAAGAATATGTTTTGTGTCAACTATAAAAGTTTTTATCTTAATATATTTATTTTCAATACTTTTTTCACTTAAAACATCTTGTGCATTCTTGACAATATTGATAATGACCTGCTTGAGTTCATTGGAGTATGTCATAAAACTATCGTGACAGTTTAAATCTAAAATCACTTCTATATTTCTATTGGCTAAAGAGACTTTAATAATATTTAATACACTATTTATAATATTTGTATAACTTGTTGGTGTTTTACTTTTATCTTGTTTAAAAAAATTCCTAAAATCATCTATAGTAGCACTCAAATGTTGTGTATAAGTAGCAATATCTTTAGAAACATTTAAAGCACTCTCTTTATCAAGTGTACCTAATTGTGCTTTTAGATTAATAACAGAACCAGCAGAAGAGATCGCAGAGAGAGGCTGTCGCCATTGATGAGCTATCATACTTATCATCTCTCCCATCTGAGCTAAACGAGACTGTTGCAAGATTTGTCTATCTTTGAGTCTATTGTTTTGCACCTCTTTATGAACTCTCTCTTCAAGTGTTTTATTCAATCTTTCTATCTCTTCTTTATGCTCTTTTCTTGAGAGTTCAAGCTCTTTTCTATGGGATATATCACGCCAAACACCATGAAGTAAATCTTTTCCATTAAGATGAATTCTTGTTAAAACAATATCACACCAAAACTCTTTTCCATCATAATCTTTATGTAACCATTCAAGGGTAACAGAGCCATCACGTATCGCTTTGTCAATAATCCTTGCCATCTTTTTTACAGAACTGTATCCATCAGGTTGATATTGGGGTGAAATATCAAATATATGATTTTGAATTATCATCTCTTCATTAGATGCCTTAAACATTTTTACAATAGCTTTATTTGCACGAATTAGCTCTCTGTTTTCAAAGAGGACGACACCATCTGTAGAGTTTTCATATATGCTATTAAATGTCTCATTAGCAGATATTGCATCTCGAAGCATTATATAGTTTTTTTTACCTGTGATTATAAGTAGTATCATCATCACAAACATAGTGACTGCAAAAACTTCAAACATCTCACCACCATGATAGATAAATGCTGATATAAGAAAGATGTAATTAGGAACTATAAAAATAATATATGCTGTGTAGATACTTCCAAGAGTTGAGATAGCCCCTGCACTCATACCAAAAATAATGACTGCTATTAAAAAGACTTCTAAATCAGAAACATTGTGTATAACAGCACACCATAAGATATATCCATACAATAGACTGGCTAAAAAGCTTAAGAGATAGATATATTTGATACAGGTATTAGACTTTTCATCTTCATGGCTTATAAGCTCTAAGAGTTTTTTTCTAGTAAAGAGTCTTAAAACAAAAAGAATAATGTTGAGAGTGAACCAAATTGCTAAGAGAGAAAAACTAAAACTCTTTTGCAAGATATAAACAATGGATAATGGAGCGATAATATGTAAACCGATAATACCAGGTACCACAGAGTCAAGCATATTTTTGATAAGTTGAAAATCATACTTAGTATTGAAAAATTTAAACATTATAAAACTTCTGGTTTTCCAAAGTAATAACCTTGAAAATAATCTACTCCTAAATCCATTAAAGTAAGAAATATCTCTTCATTTTCAACATACTCAGCAACTACTTCCATATTTTGTGCCTTAGCAAAAGAGACGATAGACTTTACAACTGAAACAGAAAAACTAGAACTAGCAATATTTTTCACTAAAGTGCCATCTATTTTGATGATATCGGGTTGATAATCCAAAAGTCTCTCATAGTTAGAGTAACCCGAACCAAAATCATCTATAGCAATCTTTACACCATAAGATTTCACACGATTAATAAAATCTCTTATCTGTTGAAAATCTTTTACATCTTCATCTTCTAAGAGTTCAAAAACCACTCGATGAGCAGACTCTTTATACTCCTCTAAAAGAAGATATATCTCACTGCATACACTCTCTTTTTCTATATCTATCGCTGATATATTCATACTAATACTTGTTGTTACAGTATCTAAAACAGTAAAAGAGTTCTTTAATACTGCTGAAGTGATTTGAGTATAGTACTTTCCTTTTTTTGCAGTCTCTAAAAAGAAGTATGGTGATAAAACATTTCCATCCTCTTCAACAAGACGAACAAGGGATTCGTATTTAGAAATTTTTCTCTCCCTATCTACTATAGGCTGAAAATAAGAGACAATTTTACTATTTTCTAATGCTATTTTAACTTTATTCAGCACTTTTAGATTCTCATGTGCAGAGTTGTGAACAGAGTTAGCTAAATCATTTGTTATTAAAAAATCCTCTTTTTTTGACTTTAACTGTCGCATTCCATAGGTGACATTTTCATAAACATCATTTGCATAAGAGACACAGATTAATATACTTACATCATAGGCTATATTTTCAACTTTTATATTCATACTGTTAACTGTTTTTTGAAAATTTTCTAAAAGGCTCAGAGCATTTTGTATATTTTTACAACCATCTTTTACAAAAGCATAACTACCATTATCCAAATTATAAAAATTCTCAAAACCAAGTGCTATTGGAAAATGAGATTTTAATATTACAGCTAAATCATGCTCAATATCTAAGGAGAAATCTCTTCCATAATAATTTTGTAAATCTTCATAAGATTCTATACTTATTTTAACCATTACAGGTTCAGTAGCCGTATCAATATAATCTAACATCTGCTTTTTTGGAGACATTATTTCTGTTATATCATGCCGCATTGCTATATACTCTACAACTTCACCATTCATATCTAAAATAGGCTTTATAACAGCATCTACATAGTAACTAGCGCCATCTTTAGTAAGATTACGAATAATACCTTTCCACTTTTTTTTCTTATTTTGAAGGGTATCCCACATCTCATGATACATCAAAGTTGAGTTATCAGGATGGCGTATAATATTGTGAGGGGAACCTATTAGTTCTTCTTTTGTATAGTGAGAAATTTTACAAAAAAGGTCATTTGCATAGGTGATATTTCCATCTAAATCACCCTTGGAGACAATAGAGATATCATTTGTTGCCTCTTCATACTGCTTTAGAAAGTTTATCTTAGACTCTAGCTCTCTATGTGTTTGAATTTTATCTACTATTTTATAAATAAGCTCAAAAAATTGTTCCAATTCAAGAGGTTTAAAAAGATAACCATCAACACCAAGAGAGATACTTTTTTTAAAGTACTCTATTTCACTATATGCAGAGAGTAAAAGTATAGGAATCTCTTTATTGTGTAAACGAATCTCCTCAATCATATCAAGTCCATTCATATGTGGCATACTGATATCACTTATAACTAGATCTATCTTATGAGTCTTAAACTTAGATAGACCATCTTCCCCATCAACACCAACTATCACTTCTTTAAAAAATTCGCAAAGGAGTGCAAGTGTTGATGTTCGTGCTTGTTCATTGTCTTCTACATAAAGAAGTTTTATATCTGATGTCGATTTAATTATCTCTTCTAAATTATACATTTGACCATTTTAACTGAATCTTTCTTCATTAAAATTGAATTTTATTCTGAGAGAGGATGGAACACTTCAACAGTCTCTTTTAAATTCTGTTTTTGGATATGAGTGTAGATTTGTGTGGTAAGAAGAGAAGCATGACCTAGTAGTTCTTGTACTACTCGTAGGTCAGCTCCACCTGTAATAAGTGAAGTTGCATAGGAGTGTCTTAAGACATGAGGTGAAACACCTAGATATTTTTTAGTGATTTTATAGGCACTTATACGGCTTAATTTATTTCCTTGATAATTACACCATATAAAACTTTTATCAAAATCACTAGAGTCTAAGTATGTTTTAATAGCATTTATCGCTACTTTTGCCAAAGGAACTACTCTCTCTTTCTCCCCTTTTGCATGTCTGACATGCAACCACTCATCTTCTATATCTTCAAGAGAGAGCTCTAAACACTCACTTATACGTGTTCCACTGGCATACAGGAACATTATAAGTGCATAGTCACGTTTTCCTAACCATGTAGTTCTATCTATCAGATCTAAACCCGCTTTTACCTTAGCATAGGAGAGAAACTTTGGAAGGAGTTTTGGGATTTTTGCAAACCGTAGTTTCACACTCTTTTCTCGAAACTCCTCTTTATAGCAGAAGTCAAAAAAAGCATTGACAGAAGAGAGTTTTCTATTGAGTGTTCGTTTGTTTTCATACTTTGAAAGTACAGAGAGAAGTGTTGGCGAGTCAAGAGAAATAAGAGGCTTAGAGAGTGCCTCTTCTATCTGCATAAGATCACTCTCATAAGCTGAAACACTCTTTTTACTGAGTGCTTTAGTAACAGTAATATACTCTAAAAAGGCTTCAAGCTCGTTTGACATTACTTCGTAAGTATCTTCTCATCATCTACATAAAAAGTTTTATCAGCGACAAATACAAAACCACCATCAAAATCAACTTCATGGACAGTATAGTCAAATGACTTTTTATTAACAATAATCATATAACCCTCTTTCTCTAAAATATAGAGATTCTTATCATCAGATGTCATTGCATAGAAATGTGCAAAAGGAAATTTTATCTTAGAGTTTACTTGTAACTGTGGTGTTAAAGAGACAACTTCACCCTGCTTTGTTGTGATAAAGATAGTATCTTTTCCTAAAAGTATATCTCGTATCTCATACTTTGCACGCTGCTCTTTCTTTGCCATAGATAGAATTTCATAACTTGTTGCAACTATGATTTTGTTGTCAACTAAACCTAAAGAGATTACATTGTTAAAGTTGTCAGCACTTGAGACAATAACAGTTCTTAATCTTTTGTTTAATTTAACATTTACAAAGATAACTTTTCCATCAAGTGTTGCAAAGAGAACAAGACCTCTCATAAAAAGAGGATTCTCCACTCTTGAGTCAACTGCTGAGAACTTACTACCCTGCTCTCTAAAAACAAACTTATCTTTCTGCATATCATAAAGAGCCAACTCATTATCAGCAAAAAGAATAGCTAAAGTATTTCCATCTACTGATGCACCTGCTACTGTTTTTTTAAGATCTATATGTCGAGGAGAAGAGCTGTTATCTTCAGAAAAGAGTGTCATTTTTCCATCTATACTAGCACTAATAACAAAACCATCACTTTGAGATATTAGCCTATCATTTTTAGAGATATTCATATCTAAAATACCATTTTTAGTAAGTACCTTATTATCTTCTAAAAGAGCAATATTTGATGTAGTATCAAGAATAGTTTCATCTGAATCCTCATACATACTCCATTTTGGTGAGAGATGTTTTGGTTCATAAACTTCTTTTGAACTACAAGCTGTAAAGATAAGTGCTATAAAGCTAGTTAGTAAAATACTTTTAATCAAAATCTTACTTTACTCCATAGTGCATAAGAGCAGATGCCACTTGTGCTAACGGAGAGTTTAAGTTAATCATCTCTAAAATTTTATGTGCTTCATCTATTTTTTTCTCATTCATAAGTATAACAGCACTCTGCATACGTGCTAAATCAGCATAAATAGCATCATCTTTAGCTGAATATGCTTCTAGTTTTGCAAGGTCATTTGAGTTTTGAGCTACCTCGTAAGAGGCTAAATCACCCACTAAAATAGTTTTTGATTTTGCTAATTTCTGTAGTGATCCCATATCTTTATTTACAATAGCTTGAGAGTACTGCCATAAATCACTCAGTGCTGGACTAAGAGAAGTCAATTTCGCTAATTTTGCTGGATTTGAAGCATTTAGTTGAAGCTCAGCTAAAGTAAGGTTCGCATTATCAATAGTATTTTGCTTAGTTATATTTGAAACAATACTTCCAGCCACAAAAAGAGTAATAGCTATAACACCACCAATCATTACATTTTTGTACTTTTTCACAAAACGCTCAGTTACAACAGCTTTTTCAAAAAACTTCTCTTCTGAAGTCAACTCTTCTTTTACCATCTCTATATCATTTTTTAAACTCAAAAATCTTCCTTCTATCTTATAAGTTCACTATATTACCCACAAATTAGTTAAAGTTTTATCAAAAATGGTAGTTTTATATGCTAAAATCTAAATATATAAATTATTAATCAGGAAATATTATGCAAGTAGATGATGCACTATTATCAAGACTGGAAAAATTATCTTTTTTAAAAGTAAGTGACGATAAACGCCAAGAGATAATCTCTCAACTCTCAGAAATTGTAAGTTTTGTAGATAATCTTAGTGATTTAAACACAGATGGCGTAGATGATAACTTCGCTATGAGTGATGCAAGTACAAAACTTAGAGAAGATACTATTAACTCTAGTCCAACAGTAAGTCAAGAGATTTTAAACAATGCACCAAAAAGTGTTGATAGTTTCTTTATAGTTCCAAAAATAATCGAGTAAATATGATACAAATTTATGGCATAAAAAACTGCGATAGTGTTAAAAAGGCTATTAAATTTTTTAAAGCACATGATTTAGCCTATAAACTTTTTGACTTTAAAACTGTGTCTCTTCCATGTGAAAAAATCACCCAATGGTTACAAGAGACAGAGATGAAAACTCTTTTTAATGCTAGAAGTACTACCTACAGAAATCTAAAACTAAAAGAGTTAAACTTAGATGAAAAAGCCCAAGAAGAGTGGTTATGTAAAGAGAACCTTCTTATTAAACGCCCAGTTGTTGAGTTTAATGAAGCCGTTATAGTAGGATTTAATGAAGAGAACTATCAAAGGAGTTTTTTATGAGTGAAGAGATTGAAGGTCAGGTCAAACCAGAGAAAAAAAAGTTAGATATAAAAAAACTACTAAAGAGTGTTTTAGCATTTAAATCATCTGACTTACACCTAGTAGTAGGAAGTGAACCACAGATTCGTATAGATAAAGAGTTACGTGCGCTTAACCTACCTGTTCTTGATGCAAAAGATGTAGAGACTATGGCATATGCACTCATCGAAGATAAGCAGAAAAAAGAGTTTGAAGAGCATAACGAACTTGACTTCTCTTTTGAGCTTCAAAACATTGGACGTTTTCGTGCCAACTACTACCGTACTATTCACGGTATAGCTTGTGCATTTCGTATGATTCCTATCGACATCCCAACACTTGATGAGTATGGAAATCCTCCTATCTTTAAAGAGCTTATCAAAAAAGAGAAAGGGCTTATCCTAGTAACTGGTCCAACGGGTTCAGGTAAATCAACAACACTTGCCTCAATGCTCCATGAGATAAACTTAACAGAAAGACGACATATTATCACCATTGAAGATCCAGTAGAGTTTGTTCATAAAAACAATAAGTCTCTCTTCTCTCAACGTGATGTAGGGAGTAATACAGCATCATTTGCTGCAGCACTTAAGTACTCACTTCGTCAAGATCCAGACATTATCCTCATCGGGGAGATGCGTGATGCTGAGACTATTGGTGCTGCTTTAACAGCTGCTGAAACAGGTCACTTAGTTTTTGGAACACTCCATACCAACTCTGCACCTGGTACGATTAACCGTATTATTGATGTTTTTAATGGAGACGAACAAGCTCAGATTCGAGCACAACTCGCTTCTTCACTTGTAGCAGTAGTTTCTCAAACACTTATTCCGAGAATAGGATCTGGTAAGGTCGCTACACAAGAGATACTTATCACAAATCCAGCGATTCAAAATCAGATTCGTGAAGATAAAGTGCACCAAATCTACTCTCAAATGCAACTTAATCAAGCTGAGACTAAGATGACAACTCAGACACAACAGCTCTTAGAGTTTTTACAGAAAAATATCATCTCAAAAGAGAATGCTATTAAAAACTCAAACAGACCAGAAGAGTTAATGAAGATGATAGAGAAGCTTTAGCTTCTCTCTTTTCTAAGTCGTATCATTTTAAAACGCTCACCTAAAAAGTCAGGAAGAATTAACATCTTGGCTTTTTCTAACTCCTGTTTATAGAGTTTCTCTTCAACATTATCTTTTAACATCTCAAGTAAATCAAGTATCCCCATATCTATAAGAGCAACCATTTGAGCTTTTAGTTCTACAAATGAAACCCCTACTTCTTCATAAGCATCTTTCACATGAGCAAAAGTAACATCATAAGTGATATCACTCTTAGCAAAAAGTTCTGAGCGTTTAATATCCTCTGCAAAGAAAGGGATAACCTCATGTTTAGCATAGACACGAAGAGAGAAGTCAGGACGAGCAGCCATCTCACCATAGTCAAAACTCATAAACTCAAACTTCTCACATGAGTCAGCCATCTCTTTTGCAAACTCCTCATAACCGAGTGCTATCTCACCTCTATCTTTATGGTACTTGTTTGCTTTCTCCTCTACCCAACTATCCTCAACATCAAACTCTACATTATGATTTTCAATTCTTGCTGTTTTACCCTTGTAGTAAAGCTCACAAGGGAAGGCATCAAAGATTTCGTTTGCTATAAAAAAAGCATTTTTACATTTGAGTTCACTTAAAGATTTGTAGTGTGTTAAAGGAACTACATCACCAAATGATTCTTGAAAATATTTCGTTTGATGCTCTTGTAAGTCATCAAAACGCTCAATAATTACAAAGTTAAAAGTTTGCAGAAGTTCAGGACGAAGAGTGTAGATAAACTCACACACATCAGCCAAAAAGTAACCATGATGTGCACCTATTTCACATATAGTGGCATTTGATTCTAAAAAACCCTCATCTACAAGAGAGATGATATGTTTTGCAATGGTCCCACCAAAAAACTTACTTGTACTTACTGCTGTGTAAAAATCACCACTCTTTCCTATGTTTTTATAAGTTGCATAGTAACCATCTTCACCATATAACCACTCTGCCATATACTCACTAAATTTCAAATCTACTCTCCCTCATTTACATACATCTCATAGAGACTCAATAGTGATAGCTGTTTATCTATCTCATAAACCTTAGAGTCCAATTTCTGAATCTCTAAAGAGTTTGCTAAGGTATCTACATCCTCTTGTGTCTTATATCCTGCAACAAAAAGCTCTTTTGTATCTTTTAAAAGTTTACTGTATATCTCTCTGTTTTCATTACTAAGTGCTATCTTTTTATCGAAGTTATCTATGTTATGAAAGACCTGTTCAAAAAGAGCTTTAAGTTCTCTCTGTTTATCTGCACGGACTACTTTTGATTTAAGATAATCTACTTTCACCGACTCCATATCTCTTAAACTATTAAAATCAAGTGGCATACTAACACGAACGCCATAATCATAATAATTCAAATCATTTGTAAATGCTGGTTGATCCGAAGCGAACTGCTGTTCTGACTTACTCCAGTTATATCCAGCTGTAAGATTTACCTTTGGTAAGTACTTGGCAAGTGTAACATTTTTGTAGTAGTCATTTTTAGCAATTTGAGCATCATTTTGCTTTAAAACAATGTTGTGTTGAATAAACTCTGCACTGCTAATATACTCTAAGTGTGGAATTTTTGCACTTTTATAATCTAAATCACTTAAGGTTGAGAAGTTAGTTATCAGCCTCTCCTTAGATGTTTCAAGATCATAAAGAGCAGATATAACGATATTTCTCTGTATAACTGCATTATCTAAAAAACCAGAGTCAAGTTGACCACTTAAATACTGCTCTTTTTTCTGTGCTAGATTAATTTCAGAGTTAGTTATCTGTAGTTTCTGTGCTTCTATCTTAAAGCCAATCTGCTTTATCTGCATAAGTATGCTAACCGTATCTTTTATCAACTTTCGTTTCGCTACATCTATTGAGTAATCAGAGTAGCGTTTAGATGCGTTTGCAAACTTTATACCGTAGTAAATCCCACCACTTTGAAAGATAGGCTGATCCATACGGATAGCAGCACTCTCATTCGTCTGCTCCTCTTCATAAGGCTTACTCTTTGAGTAAGTATAGTTGAGTTGCAGAGGTGCTATCCATGAGTCACGAAGCTTAGAACTCTCTGCTTCATTTTTTTCATAGTCGTAGTTAAACTGCTCTTTTTTTAAATCAGATATATAACTATCGAAGCTCTTGTTATTCTCATTTGCAAGAGCTAATGAACTATATGCTAGAAACAGCGAGAGTGAGAGCTTTAAAACCTTCATCTATTTCCTCTTTTGTAATTGTAAGTGGTGGTAAAAATCTAAGTGTATTTCTTCCAGCACGAAGAACCATCACACCATTTTCTTTGGCATTTGCCATGATAGAAGCCAATGTTTCAGCATCTCTTACACGAAGACCACACATCATTCCAATCCCTACTTTAGAAGTAAAGAGTTTCTCATTTTGAGCATAAAAAGCATCAAGTGCCTTGTTAAACACCAAAGATGTTTCATCAAGTTTACCAGACTTTTTCTCTTCACTTAAAATATCAAGAACTTCACAAACAGCCGTAGTACTTAAAAAGTTTCCACCAAAAGTTGAACCGTGGTCTCCAGCAGAGAGAACCTCTTTGAGTGTAGTCATCACAACACCGACAGGAACACCACCACCGATACCCTTAGCAAGAGTGATAATCTCAGGAGAGATTCCATAGACTTGAGAAGCTGTAAACTCACCAGTTCTATATCCACCAGTCTGCACTTCATCTACGATAAGAGGAATTTCTCTCTCTTTAAGAAGTTTCGCAAGTGCTTGAACCTTTGCCTTATCTTGTGGCTCTACTCCACCCTCACCTTGAATAAGCTCTATCATAACAGCTGCTGTATGATCATCTAAAAGAGACTCTATCTCATCCATACCATCAGCATACACAAAACCATCAGGAAAAGGACCAAAGTAGTTGTGCATAGACTCTTGACCTGTAGCTTTTACTGTTGTAATAGTCCGTCCATGAAAAGAGTGTTGGAGTGTAATGATTTTGTAGCGTTTGATTTTGCCATCGCGTTCACCATGTTTTCTAACGATTTTTATAGCACCCTCATTCGCTTCTGCACCACTATTTCCAAAGAAACATTGCATATCGTAACCACTCGCTTCTACTATCTTCTGAGCAGCCTTAGCTTGTGGAGCGATAAAGTAAAGATTTGATGTGTGAGTAATGTTTGAAAGTTGTTTACAGATAGCATCATTTACACGGGCATTGGCATGACCAACACTTACAACACCGATACCTGAAGTGAAATCTACATAGTCTTTTCCATCTGAGTCTGTTAATGTAGCATTTTTACCACTTACAAACTCAACATCTCCACGTCCATAAGTTGGGAGTACATATTTTTTATCTAGCTCTTTAATATTCATAATTTATCCAAATATAATTTTTACTATTATATCTAAAATGGACTAATGGATAGAATCTTTTAAAGTAGGTTCATCAATATAAAAACCTTGTGAGTAGTCAATACCTAACTCTTTTACTTTATCCATAACGACACTAGAGTGAACATACTCTGCAACTGTTTTCATACCGAGCTTTTGAGCGAAATCTACTATGGTTTGAACCACTAAAGATGCTGATCTATCGGTGTCAATATCGGTGATTAACGAGCCGTCTATTTTGATATAATCAGCTTTAATCTTAATGAGATAAGAGAAGTTTGAGTAACCACTCCCAAAATCATCTATCGCTATTTTTACACCGTAGCGTTTGACCTCATTTATAAACTTTTCAACCTTGTTAAAGTCCTCGATAGACTCCGATTCTAAGATCTCAAATGTTAATCGTGATGCAGCATTAGAGTTTTTTAATTTTTCAATTATAAAGTAAAAAAGATTACTATTCATAACATCTTCTATAGAGAGATTTATACTAAACTCCAGATCATTCTGTTCAAAAACAGCAAAAGATTTATCTATCATCTGCATTGTGACTTGATTGTAAACTTTTATCTTTTTTGCTATAGGTATAAAAAGAAGAGGTGCTAAAACATTTCCCTTTGAGTCGATTAAACGGGCTAAACACTCATACTTTATAATCTTTGATGTTTTATTATCTATGATAGCTTGAAAATATGGAATGATTCTAAAATCATTCACACTCTCTCTCACGATTTCAGAGAGTTCCAAATTTTTGGCATAATTATTTTCAAAGTTCATTCTATCTTCATATATCCAAAAGGGAACACCAATACTTTTTGCATAGTCTAATGCCATTGAGACCTTAGAAAAGATGTTTTTTTGAACAGGGTTTGCTGTAGATGCCATCGTAAAATCGATAAATATTTTTGTATTTTGATACGAAACATAAAAAGAGTTTATCTGCTCATACAAATCATGTAAGAACTCTTTTAAAACATAAAATTCCTTGGGCGTTTTAAGACTAAAAGCGAACTCAGCACCTGAGAGACGGTAAACATCATACTCAGATAGAGTCATTTTTAAATAGTTCGCTATCTCTTCAATAACATAGTCACCAATTACAAAACCATAAAAATTATTGATAGTAACAAAATTATCAATTTTAATAAGGACTAATCCATATTCAGAGTTATCTTGTAAATCTTTTCTAAGTTGGTAAACATTGGGTAGGTTTGTGAGTTGGTCTGTAAAGTAACGATTAAACAACTGATCTCTATAACTATCTATACTCTTATCTTTAGAGCTAAAATCTAAATAGACTCTGTTGAGTATTTCGGCGTTTAAGTCAGCACCCTCATCTACTCTATCAAGGCTAAAAATATTTACTTTTGTACTATTTTTATCTTTATGTTTGAGTAGAACAATCTCTACACCTTCACACCTTTTCATTAGCTCTTTTTTGAGATTTTGCACTAAAACAGTATTGTGAATAAAAGAGACAATATGAATAATCATATGCTTTTTATTCAGTTCTACTACTTTTTCAACAAGATTATCAACCTCACTAAAAGATGATAATGTAAATGTATTTATACTCAGTGAATCACTCATGACTAGCCTTTATAAAATTTAAACTCAACCCCACTTTCCCTTTTTCATCATCTACACTTACGACTTCAATCTGAGGAAGATACTGATTAAGTGAGAGTATTTCTAAGGGGTGGGAGACTCTCTTTTCACTCATCTTAGAGATATGAATCATACCATCATTTTTTAACCCAATATCTACAAATGCACCAAAATCAGTAATATTTCGTACAATTCCCGAAACAAAACTCCCCTCTTTTAACATCTTGATGTCTGTAAGCCCCTCTTTAAAAGGTATAAGTGGTAGCTCCTCTCTAGGGTCAAATCCAGGCTTACGAAGCTCTTTGATGATGTCACGAAGAGTCTCTTCTCCGACACTCAACTCTTTAGCCTTAGATACAATCTCTATCTCACTTAGATTTAAGGCTTGAAGTTTTTTAGCAACACTATAGCTTTCAGGGTGTATGCCACTGTTATCTAAAATGTTTTTACTATTTTTTATCCGTATAAATCCTGCGGCTTGCTCGTAAGCTTTTTTCCCAAGACCTTTGACTTTAAGGAGTTGACTTTTTGTAGAAAAGTCACCGTTTTCATCTCGATACTCTATGATGTTTTTCGCTATCTTAGCCCCTATCCCTGCTACATGTGTGAGCAATGCACCTGAAGCTGAGTTGATGTCAACACCTACTCTATTGACTAAGTCACATGTAACATCATCGAGTCTTTTTTTGAGCAGTTTTTGATCCACATCGTGTTGATACTGCCCTATTCCTAGTGATTTTGGGTCTATTTTGACAAGTGTTGCCATAGGGTCACGGAGTCTTTGAGCTATGGAGATAGCCCCTCGTATGGTTACATCTAAGTTAGGATACTCATCTTGTGCGAGTTGTGAAGCCGAATATACCGAAGCCCCTGCCTCACTTACAACGGTATAACGAAGGTTAGCATTTTCATCTCGGTTGAGTCTGGCGAAAAACTCCTGTGTCTCACGAGAACCTGTACCATTTCCAATGGCTACTCCACTTATCTTATACTTTTTACTAAATGCCAAAACTATTTTTTTAGAGTTTTCATAATCTTTTCTTGGCTCAGTAGGATAAATAACAGCCGACTCCATGTAGTTCCCGTTCTCATCTATAACAGCGAGTTTACAGCCACTTACAAATGCTGGGTCAACACCTAGTATCACCATCTGAGTAACGGGTGGAGTCATCAGAAGTTGTGAAAGATTTTTACCAAAGACAGAGATAGCGGCACTATCTGCTTTCTCTTTGAGGATGCTCTGAACCTCTCTCTCGATAGATGGCAGAAGTAAGCGTTTAAGTCCATCTTTGTAAGCATCAAAGAGTAGCTCTTTTGAACTTGAAGCATGACGAGGAATCTTGTAAGTTCTTATGTTCTCCTCTACTCTTTTAACATCTATAGCTATCTTTACACTTAACTCTTTCTCTTTGACTCCTCGCATAATAGCGAGGTATCTATGAGAGGGAATGTAAGCTACTTTTTCGCTCTTTGGAGCTAAGTTTTTAAAAACACCGTTTTCATTAAAACTCTTTGCTCTTTTTGTCTCTAGTGTGCCGTATCGAAGCATAGAGTTTCGTATCGCTTCTCTCTCACGGGGCTGTTCTGCATAGCGTTCGGCTAAGATGTCTTGCGCACCTTTGATGGCTTCATCTACATTTTTGACATCTTTTTTAAGAAATTTTTTCGCTTCATTTTTAAACTCAGCTAGAGTAAGTCGTGCAGACTGAAGAGTATTTGCTAGAGGTTTTAAACCTTTTGCCACAGCAGTAGTAGCACGAGAGGATTTTTTCTCTTTAAAAGGTCGGTAAATATCTTCTAAAACTCTCAGTGAATCAGCCTCTTCAATGCTCTTTTTAAGCGCATCACTCAAAACAGCTCTCTCCGATATGAGACGAGAAACCTCCTCTTTTCGCTCTAAAAGTTTTTTGGAACTTAGATAAAGTGTCTCAAACTCACGAAGCACTTCATCATCAGCCCCACCCGTCATCTCTTTACGATAACGAGCGATAAAAGGGATAGTAGCACCCTCATCTAAGAGTTTGAGTATGTTCTTTATATGCTCTTTTTGTAGCCCTGTTTTGGCTCTTAATATTTCAACTAAATCTCTCATCTAAAAAATACTCAACCCAGTTTTATCAGTAAAAAGCTCTAAAGCTTTTGTACCTACAAGAGAGTTTCCTTGTTCATTAAGACCAGGGGAAAAGACAGCCACACCCATTAAGTTTGGTACAACAGCGACTATGCCCCCACCTACTCCACTCTTTCCTGGAAGCCCTACATTAAATGCAAAGTCACCCGAAGCATCATAGTGTCCACATGTAAGCATTACGGCATTTATTCGTTTAGATTGAGAGGGTGTGATATATGTTTTATGGTTGATTGGGTCTATGCCGTCATTTGCTAGGTAAAGCATAGAACGAGAGAGCATCTCTGTACTCATCTCTATAGAGCACTGTTTAAAGTAGTTCTCTACAACTTCTTGTACCTCATTATCAAAATTATTAAAACTCTTCATCAGATTAGCAAGAGCTAAGTTTCTAAAACCAAACTCCATTTCAGATTTTGAGATTATCTCATCGGAGTCTATACTCTCATCATCAGCAATAGCTCTTATAAATGCTAAAATCTCTCTGTAAGCCTCATCTGAACCACCATAGTAGTTCACTAAGATATCACTTACATTTATTGCCCCTGCATTTATAAAAGGGTTTCTTGGTTTGCCTTGTTCATATTCTAACTGAACGAGAGAGTTAAAAGGGTTTCCTGAGGGTTCAACACCTACACGCTTATAAAGATCTGTTCCATAAAACTTAAGAGCCTGTGTAAAACTGAAAACTTTAGAGATACTTTGAATGGAGAAGAGTTTATCACTACAGCCAACACTATAGACACTCCCATCAAAAAGAGTTAATGTCATAGCAAACTGATTTTTATCAACACTTGCTAAAGCAGGAATGTAGTCTGCTACTCTTCCTTTTTCTAAAAGTGGCTGAATCTCTTGAACAATCTCTTCTAAAATCTTCAGATAATCCACACTACTCTCCTTTAACCTCGTCCTGTTTTTCAACAGGTATCCATTTTGATTTTATCTCAGCTTTTCTTTTCGCACGTTGTGCTACTTTTTTATGGCGAGGTTTTTTAGTTTTGTCTTTTGGGGATTTAAGGGTACGGTTTGTATGCTCAAAACCCTCTAACTCTACTTCATCCATATCACACTTCATCAT
>CAZTNH010000005.1:0-33827 GCA_964615395.1 uncultured Sulfurimonas sp. | reverse complement strand
ATGCAAAAAACTTTCCTATCCTCTTCACAGTTGTATCTCCAGACTGAGTGAGGCTGTTGTATCACTCAGTTTTTTTATTTTTAGATAAGTTATTTTATAAGAGTCATTAAGAATTTTTCCCATTAAAGAGTTTAAAACCTCTGTTGTTATAGATTTTGAACTTATTTTAAAGCTATTTTTATTGCGATCAATAGTAAGTTTTGCCTGTTTAATAGAGGAGAGAGATAAAACTCTCTCTAATGCTTTTTTTGTCTTCTTCTTATCTGCATAAACAGTTTTTAAAGAGCTTAAAGTAACAGCTACTTTCTCACTCTTTTTGTACTCATGCCCTGCCTCTTTAAATTCAGATTTTGCACCACTCAACTGAAAAAACAGAAAAAGGATAATCACACCAAGAAGTCCACCTATATGTAAAGGGTTTATATGATTCATAACTTCATCTCCACTCGCATACTCTCTTTGGTAAATCTTGTTTTATAGTTCACTTTTTTGCTATCGAGTTGAGAAGTAATAGCTCTCTGATTTTTCTCATTAACCCCTCTAATATTTACAAAAAGAGTCCCATTCTTATACTCAATAAGAGTTATTTTTTCTCCCTTTTGAAGTCTCATAGTTAAAAAGTAAGAGATATACTCTCTAAGTTTCGTCTCTGTTTTGTGAATTTTACTATATTTTTTCATACTTGCACTATTTTGAAACATTGTAGGTTGAAGATTATAGTTAGAGAAAAGTTCCTCTTTCGCACTTTGAATAGTTTCAGTTTTACTCTTAGTAACAAAGAGTTCCACCATTAAAACTATAATAAAAATCACTAAAATTACAGCAATTTTATAGAGACTACTACTATCTACGATATGGCTAAACTGCTGTAGCTCTACTCTATGTTTTGAAAAAACCATATCTTGAAGATCTAAGGGTTTACTCTCCTTTAACCATGAGCTAGGGAGTAAAACAAGAAGTGAATCTTGAAGATAGATGCTTTCAGTGGCGTTTACTTCAAAAGCACCCTCCAGCGAGTCAAACTCACTCTGAGCAAAGTAAACACCTTTTACATCTGAGTAACTTATATTTAAACGTTTCAGAAGTTCAAATATCTTTTTATCTTCATAGGCAAAGGCTATAAACTCATCACCTTTTTTATAAGCTGTGTATGAGTAGTGAGACTCTGGTAAGGTATCTTCAAAGACGGAGGGAAGAAGCTTTTTTACCTCTCTAACACTAGAGATAGGAAGAGAGAGTTTTTTTACCCAGTAGAGAGAGGGAGAGAGAATAAGGTTTACTTTTCTGCCACTCTCATACTCTAAAGTTCCCTCAAAATTTGGGTCTATAAAAAGTGTAGTAGTCTTGCTTTTAAATCTCGTAAACAAAGTTACTCCCTTCTTCTGTTTCTATATTATACTCAAAACTAATTTTAGAGTTTTCTTCACCCTCTAAAATCTCCACTTCAACCAAAACAATTGGTTCAAAGTAAGATACCTTAAATACTTCTAATGCTCTGCTCTCATCATCACTTAGCCCTAAATCTTCCACAGAGGAGTAAGCCCCACCACCTAAATGCAGTACTTGGGCTCTCTCTTTTGAAACACCTAACATCATCTCCCAAACAGCAGAAGTTGCATAGTTTAAGTCTATAGTTGTGTTCCTCTCACTTCCAAAATAGAAGAGATTGTTAAAATCAACTTTAGAGAGTGCATTATCATTATACTCTTGTGTATAAAAATTATTTATTTTTTTAAGATGTTTAGATGAGGCTATATAATCTCTAAAAAGATACGGATGTTCATCAAATATTCTACTATTATAACTATTATCATCTTTAATACCACCACCACAATCGGCTAAAATTTCTACATACTGAGAGTTCACTCCATATCTATTAAGATATTCGCCGAGTTTTGTTTTTATAGTGGCATTTTCTTCTATATATGAGGGGTCAAACTTCGTTCTAGCCGAGCTTATTTTTAAAGTTACTTCCATATTTTTAAGAGTAAAAGGGATAAATGAGACCTGAGATAAGAACATATACAAATCGTCGCTAGAGTTTGAGTCAGCTATTTTTTTAATATCAGGAGATTTTTTAAGTATAGTAAAGACATCTTCGACTATTAATGTACTCTGATACATAAATTTCTCTTCCTTTAGAATCTTTGAAGCAGAGTTAACCTGTTTCAGTCCAAAACCTATGGCGACAGTTATGACCATCACAAACATTATAGTTATAAGGAGTGCTATCGCATTTTTGGATGCTCGCATTAGTTGATACTCATAGAGAAGATTGGAAGTAACATAGCAGCGACAATAAAACCGATACTTCCACCAACAAAGAGCATAAGAGCTGGTTCAAGAAGAGTCAGAAGAAGAGTGATTTTATCACGATTCTCTTCAAAGTAAAGCTCTGAAACATTTGTCAAAACATTGCCAAGTTGCGAAGTCTCTTCTCCTAGGGCTATGGACTGAACAAAGGTATCATCTATCTTAGTCTTAGACTCGTTGAGTGCTTTTGAGAGTGGTTTCCCCTCTACTACTTTTTTACTTGCAGCTACAAAAAGCTCTTTTATTACTCGGTTGTTTAAGATGTTTGCACTCAGGTTGATTGTCTGTACAAAAGGGACACCTGAACGAGTCAAAAGTGAAGCTATGTAAGAGAATCGTGCTAGTTCACTTTTGAGAGCGATAGAGCCAAAAAGAGGAAGTTTTAACATTAACTTATCAACACCATATGCAAAGGCATAGACTTTTTTCTTTAGTGTTATAAATGTAGCCACAAAAGCAAAAATAAGTGCTAAAAGTATCTGAAAGTTATGAGAAAAAAAGTCTCCAGCAGCTATAACAAACTGTGTAGGCATAGGGAGTTTCTGATCCATACTCTCAAAAATACCCGTTATCTGTGGTACAACAAAAGTAAGCATAAAGGCTATCATAACAAGAGAGATTATAATCATAAAAGAGGGATAAGCAAAAGCACCTTTTATCTCTTTATGGATTCTATCTTGCTCTTTTAAAAAGCGAGAGAGTTCAAGTAAAACCTCATCCAAAATCCCACCACTCTCACTCACTTTAATAGACTCTTTAAAAAAATCAGGCAATTCCACTATGGTTTGGGCTTCTAATGCTGAGTAGAAGTTTTGCCCCTCATCAAGATGTGTACTTACAGTAGAGAGAAAGAGTTTCATCTTTTTATTTTTTTCGTAGTGAGTCTGTACTATTTTTAAAGCAGAAACGATGCTAATACCTGAGCGAATATACATAGAGAGTTCACGGGAGAGTGCTGCTAACTCTTTAGCTGGGATTTTATACTTTGAAGAGAAAGAGAATTTTTCATAAAATGCAGGAGCTTCTTCATTTAAACTTTGATAGAGAATACCACTCGCCTTGAGTTTTGCACGAGCTTCACTTAAAGATGTCGCTTCAACTCTATCACTTACTTTTTTACCCTCAGAGTCGATACCTTTATACTTAAATATCATCGAGAAACCTCTTGTGTCTCTGCCTCTTTAGCATTCACTAAGGCGCTCAATGAGTCATAAACCTCTGTCGGTTTAAAGTAAGATGTGTAATCATACGCTCTTTTTTTATACACTATCATCACCTGATCTGAAATTAAATTTTTATCTACTTCAAAAGAGAAACAGACTCGCTTTTGAACATTATCTTCAGTAAAAAAAGGTATCGGTTCTACAGAGACTACACCATGTAAAAAATCATAATGATAAACCTCTACACTAGAGTCAAAAAAACTCTCAAAACTCTTCCCTTTTATCCCATCTACATAAACACTACACTCACTACAATCATCAAGACATAAAAGTTTAGCACTCTGAGCATCTTCTTTGATAAAGGAGTGAAGATACTCTTTTAAGTTACTAAAACTTGGAGCTACTTTCTGCTGGGCTACACTTTGAAGTTTTGAAATTGCCAAAGTATAGATGACACCTATGATAACAATCACTATCATAAGTTCAATAAGAGAAAAAGCTCTTTTCACCTACTTTTTATCACACTCACTCATTCTAATATCTTTTCCCTCATCTTTGCCACCCTCTTTTTTATCAGCACCTAAAGAGATAAGATCTACTTTTCCATCATCATTTATGTAGATAAACTCTCTACCCCATGAATCTTTTGGCATTTTTCCATCTTTAAAGTATGAATCATCTTTAGTAAGAGCTTTAAGACCCTCTTCTGTAGATGGATAAACATCATTTTTAAGTTTATACATATCAAGAGCACCATCATAGATAGATTTCATCTGAACACATACTAAGTCACGTTTAGCCTGCGCACCTTTCCCCGTAAGAGCTGGCATAACCATAGCAGCTAACAGCCCTAAGATAACGATAACGATCATAAGTTCTATAAGAGAGAAACCCTTTCTGAAATTCTTTTTTTGCATTATTTTTACCTTTTAATATTTGAATGAGTTATTATAGTTAAAAAAAGTTACGATTTGGAAATATTTTATTAGAATGATTAAGTTGTTTAGATTTAAAGTTAAAAAGAGGACTCTTCTCCAGATACCTGCGGCACATAATCACTAAAGGTGTGCTGCTGTATTCCTACCCTGACACATTGTCTTTAGCAACCATTGCACAGGTCTAAAGAAGAGAATTGAAAGTATATCTAAATTTTTTTTTATTTCAAAGTTTTAGAGAGTAATTGTACGGATTGACTCTTTAATCGCCTCTAAATATCCAAGATAATCAAATGAACTATCTCCTGCTGTAGCTGCATACTCTAACTCTCTCGCCATCTCTGAGAGTTCATTAAAACGTAAGTTTCCGGCACTGCCCTTAATAGAGTGAGCAGATGCTCGAACACCCTCATAATCTTTCTCTTGAATCTGATTAGCCATAGTCTCCAATATTGGAGAAGATTCTGTTAAAAAACTATTAATCAACATGGGCATATGTTTTACTTTAAGTCCTATCGCTTTTGCCATCACTTCATGGTCAAGATTTGTATAGTCTGGATTTGTTATTGGCATCAAAATGTCCTAGATATTAAATATTTATAATATAATAACAAAAATATCTTTAAAGGAAAACCATTTGCTCTATATCATTACTGCCTTAAAAAGTGAAGCTCAAGCCTATGTAGATAAATACAGACTCTCAAAATCAAAACTCGGAAATTTTCTTCTTTTTTCTAATGAAAATATATTTTTAATTGTAAGTGGTATGGGCGTTCTAAATGCTAGATTAGCAACTCAGACACTTATAAACCAGTATGATATTACAGATGATGATATCTATCTTAATATTGGGATTTGTGGAGCAAATGCTCAGTATGAGATAGGTTCACTTTTAGAGATAGGCTCTATCTCTTATGATGGCATTCGCTATGTTTTTCAGGACTCTTTGGAAGAGATAAAATGTGTGGATGAAGAGGTAAGTGAAGAGTTAGCAAAAGTAGTAGATATGGAGTCATATGGGTTTTATGATGCAGTTATTCATAACCCTGCTATTAAAAACTTTCATATTTTTAAAGTTGTAAGTGACCATTTTCAACCAGAGAGAGTAACAAAAGATGGGACAAAAAAACTTATCTCTAAGAGAATTGATGATATAAATAGAGTTATAAATGGGGCTTGGACTTTAGTCCAACTAAAAACTCTAAAAGGATACCTTTGAAACTATTTTTACTGCTACTTACTCTATTTTTGAGTTTACAAGCCTCTTCCCCTACAGATAATGAACTCAAAAAAATGATAGGACGTATGCTTATAGTAGGCTTTCCTGATACTAAGATAGATAAAAACTCTCAGATTGTAAAAGATATGCAGGAGTATGACCTAGGTGGTGTTATCCTTTTTGATAGATTTTATAAAGATAGAAACAGAACGAAAAATATCTCTTCACCTACACAACTCAAACAGCTCACAAGTGACTTACAAAAGTTCTCACCAAAACCACTCTTTATAAGTGTAGATCAAGAGGGTGGAAAGGTGGCACGACTCAAACCTAAGTATGGCTTTGCATCAATACCCTCAGCAAAAAAAGTCTCTGAGATGGGTTTAGAAAAAGCAGTTGGCGTTTACAAAAAACAGTCTCAAATGCTAGAAGATATGGGTATAAATATGAACTTCGCACCTGTTGTTGACTTAGCCCTAAACCCTAAAAACAGAGTCATTGTCGAACTAGAACGCTCATTTGGAAAAGATGTTTCAGAAGTTGTAGCATTTAGCCGAGTGGAGATTCAACAACAGAGAGTTCATAAAATCATCTCAGTCTTAAAACACTTCCCAGGGCATGGCTCATCACTAGGTGATTCACACAAGGGTTTTGTAGATGTAAGTGAGACATGGAGTAGTAAAGAGTTAGAGCCATATAGGACTCTTATAGATGAGAAACAGGTAGATATGATAATGACAGCACATGTTTTTAACTCTCATATAGATGATAAATATCCAGCCACTCTCTCCTATAAGTGTAACACCGATCTTCTTCGTGGAGTACTGAAATTTAAGGGTATTATCATCAGTGATGATTTACAGATGGGCGCAATCTCTCAGCACTACACTCTTGCACAAAGAACTACACTTGCCATAAACGCTGGAGTCAACATACTTCTCTTTGGAAATCAGCTTGAAGATGTAACTGTTAAAAAACTGGTTGACACCATCTTTAAAGAGGTAAAATCTGGAAATATTTCACTAGAGAGAATCAAAGAGTCAAATGATAAAATAGAAAATCTACACACAAAAATTTCCATCGTCCAAAAACCTATTATCTTTACAAAAAGACGAATAGAACTTACAAAGGAGTATATCAAAACTCACTACGGTTTAAGTGTTAAAGATATAACTATCAAACCCAAAACTATCGTTCTTCACTGGACGGCCGTTATGGACTTTGAGAAGAGTTTTAAGCGTTTAAACCCTGAACTTCTTTTTAGTGACCGTGCAGACATTGCCAAAGCTTCATCACTTAATGTCTCTTCTCATTTTCTCATCGACCGAGATGGAACAATCTACCAACTGATGCCTGACAACTGTATGGCTCGTCATGTCATAGGGCTTAACTACTCTAGTATAGGTGTTGAAAATGTCGGTGGTGAAGCAAATAAAAAAGAGGATTTAACTCAGGCTCAACTCAATGCCAACATAAGACTTGTAAAGTACCTCAAAGCAAAATACCCTAGTATCAAAAATGTTATAGGGCATTATGAGTATAGAGATTTTGAGAATTCTCCTCTTTGGCTTGAAAAAGATGCTAACTACAGAACTAAAAAGAGTGACCCTGGGAAAAAATTTATGAGAGATGTGAGAAGTGGACTTGATAAATAGTACTTTTTCTTCCCTTGATTGGCTTATATTTTTAGCCTACTTTGGCATTTTAGCCTTTAGCTCCTACTGGTTCTCTCGTGCTAAAATCTCTTCAAGTAGAGAGTATTTCACAGCTTCAAACTCCATGCCAACACTCGCAGTAGCCATAAGCATACTAGCTACAAGCCAATCAGCCGCGACCTTTTTAGGAGTCCCTGAGTTCTCTTATGCTCACAACTTCACGCTCATAGGCTTCTACTTCTCTTCACTTTTAGCCGTCATTTTTGTAGCGAAGTTTTTTGTCCCTCGTTTTTATGAGATGAAGGCTATTACCGTCTATGAACTCTTAGAAAATCGTTACGGAGCCTCAGCTAAATGCCAAGCGGGTGTGATGTTTTTAATCGGTCGGGTTATGGCGAGTGGAGCGAGACTCTACATCGCAGGTCTCGCCATCAGTATGATACTCTTTCTCGACATCTCTCTTTTTCATATGATCTTCTCTATCGCTCTTCTACTCTTTGGTGCGCTTGCTTACACCTACTTCGGTGGGGTCAAGTCTGTCATATTAAGTGACATCATTCAGGCTATCACTTATGTAAGTGCTGGGCTTGTTGTCATTTTTTATCTCTACCACTCTTTAAATGGAGTTGATATTTTAGCTATCCTAAATGCCAATGATAAACTCGTTTTTATAGATAGCTCCCTAGACGGAAAGTTTAGTATCATCGGTCTTTTAAGTGGCTGGTTACTTCTAAACATAGCAGCCTTTGGACTAGACCAAGATATGTCACAGAGAGTGCTTAGCTGTAAAAACAAGGATGAGGCGAGTCGCTCACTTATACTCTCCATACTCTTTACTATCCCCATAGTTCTACTCTTTTTACTCATCGGTGCTCTACTCTTTGTTCACTATGAGAACTCTACTATAGCTCAAACATTTGATGGAGCGAAGATAACTATCTTTATGTACTATATCCTCAATGAGATGCCTGAGGGTGTTCGCGGTTTTGTGACAGTTGGAGCTATAGCTGCTGCACTCTCTAGTACCAACTCAGTTTTAGGAGCTATGGCTTCAGTTGCCATTGAGGATATATACAGACCTTACAAACTTCGCCAAACGCCAACTACAGATGAACGCCATTTCATCAAAGCCTCACGACTTGCTGTTCTCCTTTTCGCCCTCGCTCTTTTTTCTATGGCAATTCTAAGCTACTTTTGGCAGAAGTACTCTGACCTCTCACTTATAGGCTTTGTCTTAGGTGTAATGGCGTTTGCATATACAGGACTTTTAGGAGTCTTTTTCTCAGCTGTTTTTACAAAGAGAGGAAGTGAGAAGAGTGTTCCCTATGCACTTGTAGCTGGGTTCTTGACAGTTCTTGCTCTGCAACCATACACCTTTAGAGTCGGTATAGGTTTTGCTTGGCAGATAACATTAGGTACAGTAGTAGCATTTGCAATAATGCAAACAAGTTCAAAGGATGATTTTTAATATTATGAGTATATATACACTACAGTCACCAGCAGGTGGGTTTTTGGATGAGGAGTTGATGCACTTTAACAAGGTTTTTGATGATTGGTGTATTCAGTTTGACAACTTTGAGGATGCGACACTTATTGCACAGAGTTTAGAGCATAGAGAGAGTGTAAATATAGTAGAAATTACTCCTCTGAGTTATCCTAAATATTTCTTTTTTAATCTTCAAGGTGACATTCATGCAACACGACAAGTGGGTGAGAAAATCATCTGTATAGTTGAACCGCTTATGGGTGCTAACTTACGGATAGCAGTCTGTGACATCAAAACAAAACATGTCAGACTTACAAATACCCGCTATAAAAATGTCCTCAGTGTAGAGGGTGCTTTTGCTCACTACGAAGAGAGATTCTAGAACTTATAGAGAAAACTTGTTTTTTGAGTAAAATCTCTCTCTTTTACATCGTGAGCAGGTTTTGTATCTACATCGTAATAGAGAACAAAGTTCAGATAGAGAGTTTTATAGATTAAAACTTGTAACTCAACTGCATTTGAAACTATCAAGTCTGCACTATCATCTACATTTGGTTGATAGTACATCACATAAGAGATTTTTGAATCTTTATCAAAAGATTTTGTATAGGAGATATAGGAGTTCACACGTATATTTTTCTCTCTTGGGTCTAATGATGTTAAATAATTAATCTCTTCATAAAAACCACCTAAACCTAGATAAAGATTACCATATTTTTTTAAATTTTTATGGTATCTAAACCCACCACCAATAAGATTTTTCTTTTTCACATTTGTAAACTCATTTGTCTCTGACTGAACAAATCCCTCATAATTTAACTCTTTAATATCAAAAAATGTATGCACAACTCTTACATGTGCATAAGTTTTATTTGTATTTGTCTCACCTGATGCTTTTCCATAAGCAAAAACAAAATCACTCCAGAGAACATATGATGAGTTATTATCATACTGAGCCCGTAGTCCTGCCGAGTAGTTATCAACATCACTATTGCCTCTTTTTGTCTCAAAAGAGCCCTTTAAAGTACCACTATAACCAGGTTTATCTCCGATGTTTACAGGGGCAATCGTTATGATGGCAAAAAGGTTTATCACACTTAAAATAAAAACAGCTATTAACTTCATGTATCTCTCTCAAACTTTTTTATAATTCTAGCGTGATATAATACTTTTATGAATAAAAAAGAACTATTTATTGGTCTTATGTCGGGAACAAGTCTTGATGGGGTTGATATAGTCCTCTGTGAGATAAATGCCAAAGAGTGCAAACTTCTTCATACCAAAGAGTACCCTTTCCCATCAGCACTCAAAGAGCAGGTTCTTCACACTATCTCCTCTTCTATAACACTTCAAACTGTTGGCATGCTTGACCATAAACTTGGCAAACTTTTTGCAGAGAGTATCGAGAAGTTTTTAAAAGAGTTTGAACTAAACGCCAAAGATATAAAAGCCATCGGACTTCATGGTCAGACACTATGGCATCAACCTGAGAGTAAAACACCTTTCTCTATGCAACTAGGGGATGCAAATATCGTCTGCTCTGAAACCAACATCCAAACTGTAGCTGATTTTCGTCGAATGGATATAGCAAATGGTGGGCAAGGGGCACCTTTTGCTCCAGCCTTTCATAAGTTTGCTTTTGCAGGTTTAGGTTCTGGCGTTTGTGTTGTAAACATAGGAGGGATGGCAAACATCACACTCCTAGATGAGCCTCTTCGAGGTTGGGACTCAGGGTGTGGCAATGTTCTGCTTGACTACTGGATAGCTAAAACTCAAAAGCAAACTTATGACAGAGATGGAGAGTATGCTAGAAGTGGTGAACTCAACTCTGCACTTCTAAACGCCATGTTAGAAGACCCCTACTTTCAAAAAGAGCCACCAAAAAGTACAGGACGAGAGTACTTTAATACCAAATGGCTAGAGAACATCCTCTCAAAATTTGAACCTTTACAAGCTCAAGATATTCAAAGAACCCTACTAGAACTCACTGCCAAAAGTATTAGCAATGAGATAAAAAACCACAATATCAAAACCATTATACTCTGTGGTGGTGGTGCAAAAAATAGCTTTTTAGTAGAGAGATTGCAAGAGATAAGTAGTACCAATGTTAAACGCTCAAATGATTTAGGAGTAGATAGTGACTCTCTTGAAGCGATGGCATTTGCATGGTTAGCTTACAAGAGAGTTCATAGAGAAGTAGTAGAGTTAAAAAATGTAACAGGAGCTAGAAAAAACTCTCTTCTTGGAGGAATTTATAAATAAAAGTAGTATAATAAAATAAGAACAATTTAAAATATCAGGAGTTTTTCATGAAAATCATCTACTTTACTATTTTACTTATTGCCATTTTATACACTGCTTGTGGTTCTTCTGGCTCTTCGGATTCTACTCCCTCTACTCCTCCTACACTTCCTATCATTACAGAGGATAACAGTTCTACTCAGAGCATGAGTTTTGCTGTGAGTGTTCCCTCAGTTACACCCTCGGATGAGTTTGTATGTATCTATTTCAATGATTTAAATCCACCTATTAAGATGAATGACCAAGGGGCAAATAGATGGCAGATAGACCTCAACTCAAGTGCTATGGATTCTATAGAGTACAGATATAGTCGAAACTGTGAATATGAAGCTGCCGATGAGTACTTTGATACAGTAGGCATCGGGTGGAGAAGTTTTACTTTTGAAGCGGACTCAGCACAAGAAGATACCATTTTTCAATGGCGTTGGCTCACAGAAGATCTTCTCTCTTTTGACTTAAACACAACTGGCTATACAGTTACCAAGCCGACTGATATTAATAAGTCGGACTTTATAGCTGGAGTCATGCTCAATGACTGGTGGAGAGCAGAGTGGATGGACTCCATGAGTACAACACTTTCCAAAGTTGTAACAGATACAAACTCTTCATGGGTGCAGTACACACCTATTTCTGAGATTACAGAGCTCTATCCATTGCCAAAAATCACAAAAGTAGCCAACAATGGGACAAGTGATACAGAGATGATTTCTATCATACAAAAAGCTCATGATAAAGGACTCAAATTCTTTTTAAACCCATCTCCATGGTCATTTCAAGAGGACAACTCTACAGAGGATCATTCACAAGATTGGTGGAATGAGTTTGAAGCACAATGGCGACCAATCATGCTAGAGTATGCACAGATGGCAGAAGATAATGGTGTAGAGATGTTAGCCTTTAGAATGTGGCCAAACATAGATGGACTCAACGATAGTGAAAATGCTAAAATCAATGATTTAGCTTCTACTCTACTTACAGATGTACGAGCGATATACCATGGTAAAATCTCAGTACAATCTATCTGTTACGATACATCAAAACACCTTTTAGATGTTCATAAAGATAGCGACTATGTCACAATGAAGATTTTCTCTTTCTACCCTTGGCATTTAGGGGATACAAAAGATGATAATGTGAGTCAGATATTTAATACACTTCAAGCGAAGATGAATGATTGTCACACATACTACACAGATCAAAATATCTCAAATGTTATTGTTGAACAACTCTCAGCAGCGAGTTATGATGGCTCAATCATCAATCTTAACCCAAGTGATGAAGGTATTGACTCTTTTCATGAAGATAATGCAAGTTATGCTTTAGATTTGCAAGAACAGGCAGATGTATATGAAGCGACACTCCGTTTAATATCTCAAGAGGACTGGATAGTTGGAAACTTCGCTTTCACATACTTCTACTGGGACTCAGTCGGAAAAGATATAAACATTCGTGCTAAACCAGCAGAGAAAGTTGTAGCTAAATGGTATGGCTGGATGAAATAACTGATGTTTCTTATATGGGGCTGGGACTTTAGTCCCATAAATACTCATTCACTTTTAAACTCTTATGCTATAATAATATATAATGAAAATAGATAGACTCAAAAGCTGGATAGCTACAACCCCTTACAAAGATTATGATCTCAGTGTCGCTTCTACTGATGCCTCTTTTCGCTCTTACTACCGTTTGTCACAGGGTGAAAAGAGTGTTATCCTTATGGATAGCTCACTAGAGTTAGGGTCGCTCTCTCCCTTTATAGATGTGACACAGAGACTCTTAAGTGCTCATGTCAAAGCTCCTCAAATCTTAGAACAAGATAGAGAACTCGGCTACTTGATACTTGAAGATTTTGGGAATGTGCAACTCTTAGATGTTTTAGATGAGTCTAACTTTAAACGCCACTACTTAAGTGCTATGGATGAGATAGTGAAGATGCAAGAATCAGATAGAACTTCTCTCCCTCTTTATGACAAAGATTTTTTACATTTTGAGATGGATTTGATGCAGGATTGGTACTTAGAGAAGAGACTAGAGCTTACTCTAAACGCCAATGATAAAGCGATGATACAAAGAGTACTTAACTCTATCTCAAAAGTAGTTCTCTCCCAGCCACAAGATGTTTTTGTTCATAGAGATTTTCACTCACGAAACATTATGCTTACACCTAAGGGAGAGATAGGGGTTATCGACTATCAAGATGCTATGGGTGGCGCTATCACTTATGACCTTGTTTCACTTCTTAAAGATTGTTACATAGAGTTTGAACGCCAAAGCATAGAGGAGTTAGCATTGGCGTTTAGAGATAAAAAATGCTTAGATGTAAGTGATGCAGAGTTCTTAAAATGGTTTGACTTTATGGGTCTGCAACGCCACATAAAGGTACTCGGTATCTTCTCTCGTCTTCATCTTCGTGATGGTAAGGATGGCTACTTAAAAGATATTCCTCTTGTTCTGAAGTACACTATTGAGACGGCTTCAAGATATAAAGAGACACAAGAGTTAGCAGAGTTTTTAAAGAGCGTCACTTCATGAGAGCTATGATACTCGCAGCTGGTTTGGGAAGTCGCATGAGACCACTCACAGACGCATTGCCAAAGCCACTTTTAGAGGTAAAAAGCAAGCCTCTTATAGTTTGGCACTTAGAGAAACTTGTCCGAAATGGTTTTAAAGAAGTTGTCATAAATATCGCTCACTTAGGATACATGATACCTGAGTATCTCGGAGATGGTTCAAGATATGGCATAAAAATCTTCTACTCCGATGAGCAGGAGATAGGGGCTTTAGAGTCAGCAGGTGGTATCAAAAAAGCACTCCCTCTTCTAGGAGATGAGCCTTTTTTAGTTGTTAATGGCGATGTTTTTACTGAGTATGAGTTTGATAGCTCTTTTAAGCTAAAAGATAAAAAAGCACACCTCATCTTAGTTCCAAATCCTGAGCATAATCCTAAAGGTGATTTTGGTTTATCTGATAACTTAGTGATGAACACTACTAAAGAGATGTTCACATTTTCAGGCATCGGCTACTACCATCCTAGCTTTTTTGATGAAGTGGCGTTACAAAAGAGCCCACTTGCACCCCTGCTTAGAGAAGCTATCACTAAAAAAGCCATAAGTGGGGAAGTGTTTAAGAAGACATGGCACGATGTCGGCACACCTCAAAGATTAAAAGAGATAAACAATGCTTAAATTTTTACTACTAGTAGCCCTTATAACTATTGCCTCAGCAAAGTACACAAACTGTACTTTTAAAAATGAGAACTATACAGATGTCTGTAAGAGTGCTGTAAAAAGTGGTGTTTCATACAAATATGCAAACCAATTTTTAATGTCCTACTTTAAGACTCAAAAGTTTGATGAAGTGAGCTGGACATATCTACAACCTAGTAAGATTGCACACCACAACAGACAAGAGAGAAAAGCCAACAATGTGCTTGTGAGTTACATCCCTAAAATGGTCGCAAATCTCAAAAAATATAGAGCAGTTTATGACTATGCTGAGAAAAAGTATGGGGTAAACCGTGAGATAATCGCAGCCATACTCCTAAAAGAGACAAAACTAGGAAAGATACACCCAACACATGATGCATTTATAGTCTTTAACACTATGGTTGTTCGCTCCAAACCAAACTCTAAGAGAGAGAAATGGCTTATAAAGATGGGCAAAACAAATATGGCGTCTATCATCAACTACTGCTACAGAAAAGGAGTAACACCTGAGCAGTGTAACCTCCCATCATCCTATGCAGGAGCAGTCGGAATCCCTCAGTTTATGCCAAACAGTTTTATCTATGCAAAATCTTATAAAGGGAAGGTAGCTGATCTTACAAAGATGGAAGATGCTATCCTCTCTACTGCCTACTTTTTACATACAAAAGCAGGGTTTGATACTCTTATAGATTGGGATAAGATGGGTAATGTTCCAGAGATAGAACAAGCTTGGTATGATTATGATTTTACACATAAAAATGCCTCTTTTGTCTATGAGAAGAGTAGCAAAACAGATAAAATATATAACTGTTTTACAAAAGATAAACCAAAGTTAAAATATCTACGAGACTATACAAAAAAGATTATGCGTTATAACAACTCGTCAAACTACGGAGTAGGAGTAATGAGACTCGCTTATGAAGCTCATTATGATTTAGACTAGCTATCTTGCATAAGAACTAACTCTAAACTTCCACTCACATAGTTTGCAAAAAAAGTCAAAGTTTCTAAATCTTGAGGCTCAAAATCCCCACGAGATTTATTTAAAAGTTGTATAACACCCATAACATCTCTTTTTGAATTAAAGATAGGAATAGTAATCATATTTCTCGTTGTGTAACCACTTTTTTTATCTATTTTCGGTAAAAATCTTGAATCTTCATAAGGATTATTTACAATTTGTGGCTCTTTTTTCAGATAAGTATCACCTACTATACCCGACTCAAGACTAATCACAATTCGCCCAATACCATCACTATGTTTTGTCCATAAAATCTGATCTTCAATATCTACTATAAAGATAGAACATCTATCAGCATTTACCAACTCTTTAGCCTTAGAAGAGATAAGATCTAAAACATTATCCATCTCCTCTAGTGCCATTAACTCTTTACCAAAATCAGCAATCTCATTAAATTTTCTCATTAAATCTCTTTTTTTAGATAGTCATTAGTGAGTTCTAAAAAACCACTAATATAGTGCGAAAAGAATATCATAAATTTCACATCATCTTGATCAAAACCATCTTCTTTATTAAGCAGTTGAAAAACTCCTAAAATTTCACGTTTTGAACTAAAGATAGGAGCAGTAATAACACTCTTCGTAATAAAACCTGTCTCTTTGTCAATCTCTGATAAGAAGTTAGGATGTGAGTAGGGATCATTTGTCACTATGGGCTTTCTCTCATGAAGAGTCTCTCCGACAAGTCCTTTATCTGATGGTATCACTATTCGCTCAACATTGTCAGCTAGTGTAGTCCAAAAAGTCTTATCTTTTGGATCATAAATAAAGATAGAACAGCGTTCAGCTTTCATAACATTTTTGGCATATAAAGAGATAAGAGGAAGCCCCTGAGAAAGTGTCTTTTTTTCTAAAAGCTCTCTTCCAAATTGTGCTAAAGTATGGTAAGTATTTGCATAAGTCATTATTTATATCCTCAATCACTATTTTTTAGAGACAATTATAGTGTAATTAGTGTAAAATGTTATCAAAAAAAGGCTAAACAATGACTAAAACAACTATATGGCATAATCCTAGATGTTCTAAATCAAGAGAAGCACTCTCAATCGCAGATGAAAATGGTGTAGAAGTTACAATTATAAAGTATCTTAATGAATCACCATCACGAGAAGAGTTATCAGAGACTCTCAAACTACTTGGTTTTTCTACTGCTAGAGAGTGGATGAGAACAAAAGAAGACATCTATAAAGAGCTTAATCTTCAAGATATAGAAGATGAAGAGAAACTTTTAGAAGCTATGTTTCAAAACCCAAAACTTATAGAACGTCCAGTTATCATAAAAGGGAACAAGGCAATCATCGGTCGCCCGACTTCTATCATTGCCGAGTTTTTAAAGGCTTAATCTCTCTATACTCACACCGTTATCTTTGATAAACTTTGAGATAACTTCCGAGTGAGTATGCTCATATGGTTTTGCATAGACTATACGTTTTATCCCTGTAGCTATTATATTTTTACTACACTCACTACATGGTTCAAGTGTCACATAAATTGTTCCACCCTCTATGCTTATCCCCTCACGAGCAGCCCAAATAATAGCATTCATCTCAGCATGAATCTCATAAGTTTTACTCCACTCGTGATGTTCAGAAGTGTACTCACCATCCCAATAATCGCAACAGTTTACATAACCTGCTGGTGTTCCGTTGTAACCAGTACTCAAAATTCGCCCATTTTTAACAATCACAGCACCAACTTGCTTAGAGACACACTTTGATGCCTTCGCTAGTTCAAACGCTATGTTAATAAAATTTTTATCATTTAACATCTATTTCACTTCTCTTATTATATTTATATCCGCATTATGACGAAGTCTTGCGAAGTAATCACTCAGTACCTGTTCACGTTTTTCTGCCATTATAGAGTTTATAATCTGGCGTTTCACACTCGCTAAACCACCCTCTTTAGCCGACTGAACACTCTTAATGTAAAAACTCATAAATCCACCTTTACCATTTGGAATCACTTTTGTAAAAGAGTTTAACCTTGTTTTTTCAAGAAGTGAAGCAAGTTCTGGGGAGATTTTATCATAAGGTAAAACTTGTTCATTTGTTAAAATATTTGGAGAGTAGAACATAGGATTATC
This sequence comes from uncultured Sulfurimonas sp., assembly GCA_964615395.1. GTDB lineage: Bacteria > Campylobacterota > Campylobacteria > Campylobacterales > Sulfurimonadaceae > Sulfurimonas. Next base: position 16,443 of record CAZTNH010000005.1, on the reverse strand, counting down.
TACCTTTGTTTGTAAGGCATTTCTATCTTTAGAGTCGTAGATGATAACCGTAAAAGAGGCAGGATGTTTATAGCTGTTTTTATGTAAATCGTAATACTCTTGAATCTCTATATCACTAGGCTCACTCATTGATGTATAGGCAATGGCTTGATAGAGTTTTTGAGAGAGTAGTTTTTGTCTGATTTTTGCCTTAAATTCTGTAGAAGAGAGACCATTTGACTCACGAACTGCATCATAAAACTCGCTAATATTCATATGGTTTCTTGAAGCCATCTTCTTAATGTCATCATAAACCTCAGAACTATCAACTTTAATCTTTCGCTCATCTATCTCTATCTCTTCTAACTTTTGACGAATCAAAATATCTGAAGCTTTTTTACTATCTACTCTTGAGAGTTTCATCTCTGTTTTTATATCTAGTAGAGTAATAGCCTTATCTTTTACTACTATAGCAACTCCATCATAAACCTCTGCATTTAAGAGTCCAACAAAGAGAAAAGTCAATAATATTTTATACATACATAGTCCATTTTATAAATTAAAATCTTATTTTATCCTCTTTTTACCAATAGGGGAATAAAGACTCTTTTAAATTTTACACGCTATAATTAACATTTATAATTATAAGGTGTTTATAGTGAGAATTTTTATTTATTTGTTTATCGTACAACTTTTTGTTTCCTCTTCCCTTTTAGCTAACTGTGAGCTTATAGAAAATGAAACTTATGATGCTTATCAACAATTTCAAGAGGCTGAGTCTCTTCATAGTGACAAGAAATATAGTGAAGCCTATGATATGCTTCTTAAAAGTTTTCAAACATATAGTCCACGGGCTAATAAATTAACACTTCAATATTCATGTATAACATATATACCTGGTCCATACTCACCAACTATTAAAAAATATACTAAAACTGGTACATTTGATTTTGATAGAACTGCATTAGGTGTAGAGATAAAACATCAGCTAAGTCCTGCACCTTATGTATTTATTCAATTTCAAAAAAACAGAACTATTGTTTCTGCAATCAACAGTGTGAAAACATCAAGAAATGATATACCAAAAAGACTTCCACTTGAAAAATTTTCGGTGACCATAGATGGAACAGCATTTCAATTTGGAACACTTAAAGTTGGAAAGCCTGAAACAGTTACAAAGAACAGATTTTTTACACCAAATGACACTATTAAAACAAGCGAAGAGTTTGGTTTTAAACTTTACAAATAAAGGGGATATAATGATAAAAAAAATAGCTACAACACTTCTACTAACTTTTGCTGGGCTTCAAGCACAGACACCACCACCAGAGATGAAATACTTTATTAATATAAATAAAGATTTCAAAGGGATTTTACATTTTGAAAATAGTAAAAAACAGACTGATATCAAATACTATAACATAACATCTAGAGATAAAATTCCGTTTTATGCACCAACTAAAGAGTTTAGTTTTACAAGCTTAAACAAACAGCCAACTCTTAAGAGTTTAATTGTTGGTAATAAAAATAAACATATGGTTTATAACCTTGCAAGTTTATCTGAGGATGCTATAGAAGAAGCAGATATTAATGCAGAAGATATAGCATCAAGTGCAATAATTTACAATGCAGATGACTTACCAAGTGAAGTCTTAGAAAAAAAGCTTATTCATACTATTGAGAGTCTTATGCTCTCTATTTATGAGACGAAAAAAATTCCTAAGGGAGCTTTCTATCTCTACGAACCTCATAAGAAAATGCTTATAAAAGTTGCATTTAAAAAAGAGGGTCATGAGCGATTAAAAATAGGTTCTAAAACATGTTCAACAGAGACTGATGTCTTAGAAATCGCAGGAAGAAATAAAAGACTTATTAGAGTTTATACAAATGGAGCACCTTTAAAAGTAGAGTCATACTCTAAAAAATGGTCTTTTGTAATAGCAGGGGTAGGTAAAACTAAAAAAGTTCGTATTTCAAACAAAGAGATAGCATTTAAAGTTTTTAAAGATGAAGTTATAGATAAATATGGTGACTACAATGTAAAAATTCTTTCTCAAACTGTAGAAACTGATATGTTTGATAAAATTTATATGACTAAATTTCATGTTTCAAAAAAACTTACTGATAAACAGTTGAAAAAATATCTTCAAAAATATACAAAAAACAATAGAAGAATGGAATATGCTACAAGTAAGAAAGATGCTTATGTTTTTAAAGTTTCTAATAGTGATGTTATGGATTTATTAGAAAAGAAATATGAGATTGAAGATGACAAATATTACTGGAAAGAGAGTAGAAAAGTTATAGATCTTAATAAACTTTTACAATTTAACAATCAAGCTAAAGATGAAGATAGTGACTATGAAGATCTCTTAGAGACATATCTCCATACAAAATATAAAGATTTTAAAATTTCAGATTTTAAAGAGAGTGAAAATGCTATGGGAAAAGTAACAAAATTAAAGTACACACTAAGTGCACTCTATCCTATTGACAATGATTTACTCTACTCTTTTGCTGTAAAAGCTATGCAGAAAGAGTATCCTAAAAACAAATTTACAAATAGACTAGAGTTTGTAAAATCTAAAAAGAGTTGGAAGCTTTATATCTCTAAAAGTGCAGTACAAAATAGTGCCTGTGCAAAAGTAATTCCTTTAATTAAGAGTAAATATAAAGATGGTATGTGTCAACAAACTGCACAATCAAAACATACATCTGATGATACGAAAGGAATCTTAGCTAGTTTTATAGCAAGACATTATAAGGACTTAGATATTTTAAATACAGAGATAAACTATGGTAATGATAGTGTAAGTTTTGACTACTTAGGTGACTTAACAAAGGTTCAAAATGGCTGTAAATAGAATCATTCGATTAGTTCTTCTTTTAACTATTTTTGCACTTGAAGCAGATGCAAAACTTATAGGTAGTATAGGTTTTGTCTCTCCAAATTATCCTGATTTTGGACGATACCGTCCATCACAAGATGTTTCAGAATTTTTTGATGAATTTATAGAAACAGCTAATCAATCCTACTCAGATGCAGGAGTTGCAGTTGTAAATAAGTTAAATATGAAACGTGGAGAGGTTATATTTAATGATATTGAATATGATGGTGTTCTTATGATCCCTTCTGAAGAGAATAGAGAACAGATAGAGAAATTTTACAAAAAAAATAGTATCCGTTTTTTAAAAAGGATTGCAGAAGCAAATCATGTAGATATACTTTTATACTCAAGTTTTAATAAAACAAAATTAAAAAGAATTTTAAAGAAAAAATCATCTACAAGTGTTTTAGTCTATAGAATTTTTGCTTATGATGTTCAGAGTAGTTCTAAAAAATCTGAATATATTAAGATAAAAATAACAGATTTATTTGATTCACCAGATTACGATCCAGAGCAACTTCAGTCACTTTTTGTTGAAAACTATATTAAAATTTTCCAAGAGCTTTTAGGACATATGAAAATTATTGGTAGCTCTTATACAGAAGAGAGTGCTTCATCTAAAAATGAAGTTGTAGAAGATTCAAAAGAATCTAATGAAGAGAGATCCAATAAAGAAGAAAATAATGACAATGGAGATTGGTAATGAGATTTTTTACACTTATACTCTTATTAACGGTATATAGTTTTGCTAATGAGTATAAAAGAATAGCGATTATTCCTTCTAACATAAACTACACAAAAGAGTCTGCAGAAGAGTTTTCTGAAATTCTATATGATTCAGTTGCAAATGCTGTAGCTGAGTATAATTTTGCTCAAAAAGTTCCTCAGAATATGTATCAATTAAGAGGTCCTCTTTTAGCACAAAAGAAGTACCAAACAGAGATTAGAAATGCACATAACACAATTAAAAATGCTCCTTTTAAATTTATGGAAAAACATAAACTTGATAAACTTTTACTTATGGACTTTAATACAAATCGTGTTGTCCGTATGATGAATAGATGTAAAAAACTTTGTAATGTAAAAATATCTTTTATCGCTTATACAATAGGGGAAAAACCATTTTCTAAAACACTTACATATCAATACAACGGTGAATCTTGTCTTTTATCAGATAAAAGTACAGACTCTTTAAACAGATCAATATCACACTATCTTAGTAAATAATGCATTTTAATAGTTTTGTTTTAAGAATCATCTTTGCTAAAAAGCAATTTACTATCTTTTTGATAATGTTTATATCAACTTTTTTAGTTATGATTTTTTTTCTTTTTTTCAAAACTTTTACAACTTACTATATAGATGAGTTAAAACTTATCTATCCCTCTTTATATCTTGTAAAAGATAAAAAGATAGATACTTATGCCTTAAAAGAGTTAGATGTATATGCAGAAATCTTTGAACTAAATGTCGATAATTTTCCTCTCTCTTTTGATAAAAAAGAGAGTTTTACACTTGGCTCTTTAGGAATCCGTAGTTTTGATAAATCTCATACCCCTAAAATGTTAGATAGCACAGATTTAAACAATACTATCTATCTCTCTCAAAAAATCTATAAACTTTTAAAAAACAGTAAGAAATTTAAAAATATTCTCTATATTAGATCAGATGTTGATTCTAAAATATATAAATTTAAAGTTAAAGAGTTTAAGCTACATGATAACTCTAAATGGATACTTCTATCAAATAGTGTTGCATCTAAACTCTTTAGAGAAGAACTTTTTAATAAAGCCTCTTTTTACTCTAAAGATAAAAGCTCTAGTGAAGAGTATTTAAAACAGAGACTTCAAAAAGCATTTTCAAATATTATATACACATGGGAGGAGCATATCTCTTTAGTGAGTCGAGCGCTTAAAGAGAGTATGCTTTATCTTTTCTCGTGGGTAACATTAGCTATTGCTGTTTTAAGTGTCACATCTATCATCTTTTTCACAAGAGAACTAGCTGATGACTTAACACACTTAACAAGACATGCTTTCTTTTATGCAGTAAGTCTAAGATTTGTTTATATCTCATATCTTCTTATCACAAATATTATACTTATAACTATTATTCTTACATCCTATACACTCGCATATCTTGTAAATGATTTTATAACTCTCTCTTTATGGAATGTAGAATCTTACTCTAATCTACAATTTTTGTTATATCTTATTGGTATAACTTTTATTATTACTGCTATCTCTATTTATATAGCTCTTAATAGACTCTATTACTCTAAATCATATGGACTTTCACGTGTTTAATTCTCTTAAATCTCATCTTTTTTTTAGAATCATTAAAAATGAAACATCTTATCTGCTAAGTAGTATGATAATGTTTACTTCACTCTTTTTTATTCTATTTATTTTATTTATGAGTAAAGAAATTTTTATTCATTATTCTGATTCTAACTCTATGTTACTTCCAAAGAGTCTAATCGTAATAGATGCAGACTTAAAGTCTGTCAAAAAAACTTTAGCAGAAAATGCTATTTCTCAAGACTCTCTACTTATTGCACAGAGTAAGAACTACCCTGATTTAGCAATATACTCTAATATTAATGGTCAAAAATCTCTTCCAAAAAAGTTCACACTCTTAAGCTTTGATATTCAAAACAGTACTGAACTTACTTTTGAATGTAATGATAAAAGAGAGGAAGTCAAACTACTAGACATCTCCCTTAAACGCCATAAAAACTGGGTATTTAAAGTGAATAAGCTCTCTTCGTGTCAAGCAAAGAGTGATCTATACCTTATAACAAAAAATTCAAAAATCAAGATGAAACTCAAAAGAAATTCATCCTATGCAAAGATTGTATATAAGGCAAATATAGAAACAGACAAACTCATCTATCCATTCCTTATAAATTTAGAAGAGAAACTTTTCTTACACTATTTTGCTTACTCAAAGTATTTTGTATCTCTTGATAGTAAATTAAGTAAAGAGACTCAAGAGCATGCAAAAATGTTAAACTCTTTATTTAAGATTATTTTTGCGAAAAAAAGAGAGAGAGCACTCTTAAATCATGAGGCCTATACTTTTTTAACAGCTTATAAAAAAATCCCTTTTACTATTACACCTCTCAACAAAGAGTTTACTAAGTCTATCACTATACTAGATGAACTGGCATTAAATATCACAAATGATAAGAGCTCTTTTAGTAAATATCTCATCATAGCAAACCTCTCATCATTTAAAAATATTCATTATGATAAAACAGTTATCTTCTGTAAAAAAGATTCTATAAATCCAAATATATTCTCTAAAGCTATCAAGATAAATAGAGAGGATTTTCACACCGTACAACAGAGTTCATCACTTAAGATAAATACAACAATCTTTGTAACACTCTTTATACTCTTTATACTTATGCTTGCACTTATAAACTCATTTGTTTCTAGAAACTATAAACTCTATCAAGCAACTTTTAGTATTTTAATTTTTCATGGATTTAGATTTAAAATAGTAACTTTTATATTAGCCCTACTGCTTTTTACTACTCTTCTTCTCTCCTATCTCCTAAGTACTTTTTTACTAAATGAGGTCAATTGTATATTTAATCTCTACTATGTAGATTTAATAAGATTAAATTTTGAATATAATTACATAGTAGGATTTTTTATCCTAAGTATCATAGCTAGTTACCTTTATGAATCAAAAGCCCAAAATAACATTATAAATAAAGCGAAGGGGAGATAAATGAATGAAACAACTACACTAGAGCTAAGAGGTGTTAATCAGTTTTTTAATGATGAATACCTTTTTGAAGAAGATGTAAACTTATCTATAAAACAAAATAGTGCCACTCTTCTTTATGGAGGAAGTGGTTCAGGAAAGACATCTCTATTAAATGTATTGATAGCACTTGTAACATCAACAAAGGGTGGCGTTTACTGGAATGGCAAAAAAATAACTTCTCTAAAAGAAGCGAATAAACTTCGAGCCAACTATATGAGTGTTCTTTTCTCAAATTTCTCTTTTATTAGTGAGTTATCTATCAAAGAGAACATTCTTCTTGCAGCTACACTCTGTAAGGTAGAAAATGCTGAGGAGAACCTTCAAAAAATCACTCAAACTATTTTAAATTTTAAAGAAGAAGATGAGAACATTGACTTAGGAACACTTATAGAGAAAGAGTCCGTAAATGCTCTTTCAAATGGTCAAAAAGAGATTATAGTTCTAGCCTCCACTCTTCTACTTCAAACAAAGTTTTTTATAGGAGATGAGATGTTACGCTCTTTTCCTGATAAAACAAAAGTGATTCTTTTTAAACGACTGATAAACTACTTTAAAGAAGAAAAAATTGGTTTCTTTTATGTCACACACTGGCCTGAAGCATCAGAAATCATGAGAGAGAGTGGCTTTGAACATACCATTTATCATGTTAAAAACAAAAAATTACAACTAGCATAGGAGATATAATGCGAATACTACTTTTAGGACTACTACTTATAACTAGCGTTTACGCTAAAACTTTTGGAATTGTTATTGAAAATAACAATAAACTCAAGCTAGATGATGCCTTAAAGTCTCAGATAGAGACTATCTTTGCACAACAAGATGTTAACTATGTTGGCAGTAATAGTGTCGATGTTTTCATAGATAAAGATAAAAAGATAAAAAAACTCTATACACACTCTGGAGTTGAAAAACTTATTGAGTATGCACAATCTAAGAACTATGACACAATAGCAATTGTTGAGTATAAAAAAGGTTCAAAATTTCTCTCTATACAAGTTGTTGTAGCAGATAAAAAAGTCCAAGATAGAAAATCAAAATCTACAGCTTTTCACCCTCGTTTAGACAGAGAACTAGCAAAGAGTATTCTCAGTAGTGTCTTAACACTCAACTATGAATTAGGAGCTTTAAATGTTAAAAATGTTTACTAAAATTTTACTTGTATCTTCAATAGTAATACTAAGTGTAGGGTGCAGTAGTTCAAATAAAGAGCTTGATGGGCTTAATGACACAGAGTACAAAATCGTTAAAGAGCGTCAAGATTTTGAAAAAGCACAAAAAGCTGATATGAATTTCAATATTGATAAAAATACAGATAAAAGTCTTACTATGCTTTTAGATGCTCATATAAAAATCATGTATAAAATAAACCTCAAAGGGGAGAAAAGAACTAAAATTAAAAATATTCTTTATATAGAACTCAATTCTAAAAAAAGAGTACACTTAAATAAACTTCTTATAGAGAAAAAAGATTACTATTTTGATAGTGTTAACAATGCTGTTTACATAGCTATAGTGGTTCCATATATTTATCTACTTGATAAAAAATTCACTCTTGATATAGATATGACTATGGTTACAAATAAACGTCAGTTAGCTACAAGAGAGGTAAGTATGTTGTATGAAACAGCTCCTATGCAAGATAATAAGGAAGATTATATAAGTTTTAAATACTCTAAAAACTTTGAAGCTGATAATATAGATCCCTATATACTATCAATGATAAATAGCGAATTAGAACATGCTAATTTATCTGCCTTTGATAGTGCATATAAAAAAAGACACCAAAAAATCTTCAATGGTAATAATTAAATGATAAAATTTCTCTTTTTTACACTGTTAATATCTCTAAATCTAAATGCTTTAGAGGTCACGATCAATAGTGATAACTTTAATAGAGTATCTACTACACTATCTTCAGAGAACAATATTAATAAACTGATTAGAGAACATCGAGTACCCTACTCGCAGTTTGCTCAAAGAACTACTGATAACTTTGATAATAGCTCAAATAGAAGTGCTATACATAGAGAGTATGCAAAACTAAAGATGCTTCTTGTTTCCCTTCCTAAAGAGACTAAAAAATCAGAATTAAAAGATGCTCTTAGAACTGCTTTTTTTAAACAGTTTGCTTCAAAAAAAGAGGAGTTCTCTTTTGTATATAAAATCTCCTATCCAAATGCTCAAAAGTTGAGTGGAGATGATGTTTTTGAAGCCCTCCAGAAAAAAATCTCTCTATATATATTAAATAAATATGGTATTTCAAATATCCAAGATAATGCAATTTTAACAAACAGTGGAATGAGTAGCTCTACAAAAAACTATACCCTAGGAACAACTGAGTCAAACTTTTTAAATAACTTTGACAATGCTTACCACTATGAGCAAGATAAAACAACAAGAAGTGGAGTAGTAAGTTTTATATTTTACCCTTTTGTAATGATAAAACAGAACCATAACTTAAGTGGTGAAAGTTTTGTAAAAGGGCATCAAAATGTTGTAACAGAATTTGAAGAGATAAAAGATGATAATGGTTTTTCTAAAATAAAATTTACTCTAGACAAAGATGATAAAGAGAAGATTAGTGCATTTATCACTAACTATACTAAAAATTATTCAGTTGATATATCAAAAAGTGTAAATCAAATTTCAAATAAAATATTGAAATACAATCGTATTGCGATCTCCCTTTTTGATGCCTATCCTGAGTGCCAGACTATAGCCTGCCTTGATAGAACAATAAAAGCTAAACTTGACTCTTTTTCTACAATTAAAAAGCATAAAATATATATCTATAATGTTGATTTGTCAAATGATGATGATTTGGAGTATGTAATAATTCCTGCATTTAGAAAACTTAAAAAGTACCTTAGACGTGATACACAGATGAGTTCACTTGAAGATACAGAGATGATTGATGGAGATAAATTTTCCAAAAAGACTATGGAGTCTAAATTTGTAGCAGTTGTTAAAAATGTTACAGTAACACCATATATTAAAGAGTCCAACAGACTAGGTTTACACTTTAAAGTAGATGTCTCTTTTGAAGAGTCAGACCTCTGTTCTCAATATGTTTTAGGAATGAGTAAAGATAGACTCTATGGTCTGAGATTTGTAAAACTTAAATCTGATGATACTACTATTGAGGTAGCACAGACGGAGTTAACAAACACTATCTTCAATAAAATCTATCCTAGAGCACCTAAAGAGAAACAGTGCCAAAAAACCAGAGGTAGAGATAAACCTGTTAACTGCTTATCTTATGATACTCTCGATAAATTTCTAGAAAAACTTAATAAAAAATCGAGAAAATATAGTTATAGATTTTTTACTTGTAAAGAGGCTCTCTTTTTCTCAACCTGTGGTGGTAAGCAGAAGTTCTGTTGGGGAAATAATGTTGAGTATAAAAAGTATGAGTTTCTTAGAGATGGAAAGTATGATTTAACTATCAAAGATGTTGCAAAAAAAGAGGAAAATGGACTTAATCTTTATGATTTATGTGGGAACACATCTGAATACTGTATAGATAAACGTGGTTGGTATAGAACATTTGGTAGTAGTGTAGGGAAGCTAGAGCCTCGTATCTATAAAAATAGTTATTCTGATGTAAGTGGTATCCGATTAGTAAGAGAGAGACGATGAAAAACTACACACTATTAACACTTCTTCTTTTAAGCCAACTCAATGCAAAAGAACCTGCTTGGATAAATGACCCAACTATGGGTGGTAAATATATCGGTGCTATAGGTTGTGCTAATGATATAAACAACTCAGTAAGACAAGAGAAGATAGCTCTTCTTCGTGCAAAAGGTTCTATATCTCAAGCGATTGAAACAGATATTGAAGATAAGTCACATCATGAATCAACACTAGATAATGATGTTTTTGAAGAGGAGTTTAGCTTTGAATCAGAACAAACAAGTAGTACAACTTTTGAAACAAAACAGATGGCTACTTACTTAAATCAAGATAAACTTTTATGTGTTTGGATTGTTAAAAAATAGAAACCTTACTATACAAAGATCTTTTAAAGGTCTTTGTATGCTACCTTATAAACTTTCATTCTTCTTCTCACTCTTTTTAAATAGTGCTTAGGCTCGTCAAATCTTAAATCACTAAGTAAACGATCATATACTTGCTCAGGAGTAAGTGCATTAATCTTTGGTGCTGCTACATTCATATTGTATTTATGTGTAAATGCCCATGCTATATTTCCTGCACCTGTATTATAAGCAGCAATGGTACAGTAGAGTCTACTTTTAGGATTTTTAATCTTTCTAAGGTATCTATAGTAAAGAATATAGAGGTATCCACTACCCATTTGAATATTATTTGTACTATTATAAAGATAAGTTGCACTTGGCATACCTTTTTTCTTGTAAATAAGCTTGTAAGAATCTCTCCCTGCTGAACGAGGAACAATCTGCATTAGACCAAAAGCGGGAATATGGGATTTAGCAAAAGGATTAAAATCACTCTCTGTTTGCATAATTGCAAAAAGCAACTCTTTTGGAAGTTTAAATTTTCTTGAGTTTTTAGCCACTTCACCTTGATAAACAGCAGAGAGTCTTAGTTTTGTATTTTTTGGTAACTTTACTTTTACCTTGTAAACTCTCTCTTTTTTATCTTTCGCTTTTGCTGATGTTATTCTACTATTACCTAGTGTTTTAGTCGCATACATATTTACTTCTGATTTACTAGGTTTAGAGCCAAAGATAAGTGGAGCTAAGATAGGTGTTGCTTTTACTGTTGAAGTTACAACATCTGGAGAGTGAGAAATTTTTGCTACTTTTTTCTGTAATGGATCTGTTTGCACTACCTCTTTAGTATTTTTACTCACAATATATGAGATACGCTCTTTAAGTTTACTTGTAGCATCTTTTAAGTTTTTTGCTATTACTTCAACTGTATAACTATTATCTTTAAAGTCAACCTCTGAACGGCTCTTTTTATCTTTCGTGTAACTAACCCACTCTGTTTTTGTTGAAAGTTTAGGATCTTTCCAGTAAGTTTTTAACTCTTTTTTATAGTTGTTATACTCTTTATCAAGCTGTGCTTTATAATCAGTGAACTCTTTTTGTTGTGCCTGTTTTGATGCTTGAAACTCTGCCATCATCTTTGCTATAGCATCATCTCTCTCCCCTGAGAACAGAAGTGTACTAAGTGCTAATGTTACTAATATTTTTTTCATTATCTAACCTTTATTTTTGTGTCATCTCTTTACGAAGTCTTTCAAACTCTTGTGGATATTTTTTCTGTAACATTCTTAAAAAATTAATATCATTTATATCCTGAGACATAACTACTGCTTTCCATCTCTGATACTTCTCTTCTGAAATCTTTTTTATCTCTTTAACTTTTTTATCTACATTCTCTTTGATGTTCTCTTTTGCTTCTTCTTTTACTACAACAGGACTCTTTTTTTCTACTGTTACATTTTTATCTATCACTTTTGCAACAACTGGAGCTACTACTGCTTTAACTACCTTTTTTACCTCTTTTGGAATCAAAGATTTTCCAACATTGATAGTTACTAACTTTGGAGCACTCGTTTTTTGTGGTGTTTGAATCTCATACTCAAAATCATCAATCCCTACAAAACCTTTTTCAGATACATACTGAAAACTACCACTTTCATGAAGTGTCACATCACCATGCATCGGTTTTCGTGTGATAGTAAATTCAAAATTATCACTCGCTATCGGTGTTAAGGTCTCTGCAAATCTAGCTTCACTTGTTGTCGTAAATTTCTTAGTTTTTGCATTATTAAAGACTGCTAGCTCTTGAGATGTTAAAAAATTCAAACTTACTGTATTTTTCTCACCAGGTGTTGTATCTATCTCACCACTTATGTTTTGACCAGCATACTTCACAACATATCGAGCTTCCCCACTACACTGCTTAATACTCTGAGCCATATTAGCTTTGATAATCTGCCCATTTACAACAATATTTGGTTCTTTATCTGTCAAAAATATAACAGTTGGATAAGCTTGCCCCTCTAAATCTTTAGAGAGTGTCTCATTTTCAAAGAGATCATTATCAAAAGAGTCAATTAAAGGACATTTTCCTTTTGCTGTTATCTTATAGGTATGATCTCCATCTTTAATAAAATACTTTTTATTGTTTTCAACTTTTTTACCATCTAAAGTAATCACAATATCATCAGCACCATTTACATGAAATAGTACAAACTGAGGAAATGTCTTAGCTTGAATCTCTACTAATAGTTTTCTCTTCTCATTAAGTTGACTGAAATTATTTGACTTATAAACATCTGGAAAGAGTTTTATAAGTGCCTTTGTTACATCGAGTTGCTCATAAAGATTATCTTTAATATTTTTATATCTCTTCAGAGGATCTTTAGAGAGACTTTTTTCACTTATTCGCATTGCATCTGCATACATTTTTTGAGTAATGTGAAGGAGTTCCTCTTTTTTTATCATCAAACAAACATCGCCATCTTTTTTCACTTCTATAAGTTGTGCATCAAATATATCAAGCATTTTAGTAGAATCATCAGAAGAGAAAACAGATGTAAGGCTATCGAAAAAGCCTTTCTTCTCATCTTTCTTACCATTTAAAAAAAGCTCTTTATTAAGTGCTACTTTTGCTTTTTCAACTGTTGATTTACAACTTTTAAAGAAGAGTGAATCAGAGTAAGCTATGGTTTTAGTATATAAATCTGTAAATTCTTTCTCTTTTTTATTTAAAATTGCTTGCTCTTTATCTGTATTTTTTTCATTTAAAAATGCAGGTATTAAAAAAGAGAGTTGCTTGATATTTTCCAACCATGTAGAGAGTTTTTTGATTTTAGCATCTGTATCTTTAGGAAGATTTTTTACATCATAAAGAAGTGCCTGTTTGAGAAGTTTGTTAGTGTTACTAACTTGATCATCTTTGTGAACAACTGCACAAATATTTTTTCCCTCTTTGATATATTCTATATTTACAAGAGAAAGATTTGTTGCAGAGCTTGTATAGTCAGAAATTTTAGACTTAACATTATCATCACCATTTACTACAACAGTTTGCTCGATATATGTACTGATACGAGACTGTATGTTACCACTTAAAGTATAGAGTGCTTCTTGCTTTGTTGCCGCACAACCTTTATGTGTTTTTCCAAAAATAGAGGTAGCCATTAAAGAGCTAGATACTACTAATGTAGCAGTGAGTAAAAATGTTATTTTCAAGTTTTTCCTTTTATTTGTCTAGAACCATCCATACATAGAGTTCATGAGAACCTCTATCCATCCATGAAGCTTGGATATGTGCAGTTATACTAGAGTTTGTACTATAAGTACTTTGGTCATGTGTTGTCATTGAAGCCCGTGAATTTGTAACTACTTCTTCTTTTGTCATATGAAGTTGCACTTTAACTTTTGTTTGAAGTGAAAGTTCATCTAAGGCACGTTTTATGGCAAGCTTTCTCTGAGTTGAGATTGATTGGTCATAAGTTCTTCCAGCTACTCCAACAGCACCACGATTTCCATCCATACTTGGAGTCATTACCCATATAGGCGTTTCATTTGGATTTCTAGGTGCGGGAGAGGAAGAACATGCTGCAAAAGATAGAAATAGTACAACTACGAATAGTTGTACTTTTTTCATTATTTTTCTAAAGCTGCGTCCATAGCATCAAAAGCTTTTGATGCTTGAAATTGTTGCCATAAAGCATTGTCATTTTTAAGACTTGTTTTTGCTGCTGATTTAACTTTTTCATTGATATAATCTTCAGGAACTGTCATTAAAATATAGATATTTCCAGTTTTTGGTGATTGCCAAAAATCAACTGCTTTTGAACGAGCAAGACTTACTTTTGACATTTGATCATCAACTGCTTGAGTCATTTTGTCTACAGTTTCGCTTTCACCAGCACCTGTTGTTTGTGTAAAACCTTTCATTCTAGCTTTAACTTGAACTTTGATTTGTTGAGCAAGATCTGAACGACCATTCATCATTGCTACTTTACGCATGTGACCCATACCAGCACCACTTTTCTCAGCGATACCAACACCTGCATAAGCACCCTCTACCATAGGAATACAAGTCCATTTAGGAGCTGCTACACCATCTTGCTTACAACCAAATGTTGCTGGTTCTTCTGGTTTTGGTGTCTCACCACCACATCCTACTAATGTTACTGCTAATAAAGCAGCTGCTGAAATTGAAATAATTTTTTTTGTCATCTCTTGTCCTTATTTTATTGTTCATGAATTATATCTACATAATTCTTAATTTCATTATAATTTAACTACAAATAATATTTTATTATATTTATGCCTAGTAAAAACAACTATTATAAATATGTTAAGCATCTTTAGCTAAAATTCCATCACTTATATATAAAGGTTTTTACATGGTTGTTACTCGTTTCGCTCCCTCTCCTACTGGATACTTACATATTGGTGGTCTTAGAACTGCACTTTTTTCTTACCTTTGGGCTAAAAATAGAGGTGGAAAGTTTGTTTTACGTATCGAAGATACAGATAAGGCTCGTAACTCTGAGGAAGCTACTCAGGCTATTTTAAAAGCATTTGAGTGGTTAGGGCTAGAGGCAGATGGTGAGATAACTTATCAGTCACAACGTGATGAGATCTATGCAAAGTACATCAAACAACTTCTTGATGAGGGCAAAGCATACAAGTGTTATATGTCAAAAGAGGAGCTTACAGAGCTTCGTGAAACTCAAATGGCAAACAAAGAGCGTACTATGTACGATGGTCGCTATCGTGACTTTACAGGAACTCCTCCCGAGGGTGTTGCACCTGTTATCCGTATAAAAGCTCCCTTAACTGGTGAGATTTTAGTAAAAGATGGTGTTAAAGGAACTATTAGCTTTCAAGCTGAAGATATCTTAGATGACTTTGTAATCGCAAGAGCTGATGGTGCGCCGACTTACAACTTTGTTGTAGCTATAGATGACTACCTTATGGGTATAAATGAAGTTATCCGTGGTGATGACCACCTAAGTAACACTCCTAAGCAGATAGTAGTTTACGAAGCACTAGGCTTTGATGTACCAGCGTTTTATCATGTACCGATGATTCACAACTCTAAAGGTAAAAAACTCTCTAAACGTGATGGGGCAACTGATGTTATGGCTTATAAAGAGATGGGTTATAAACCTGAGGCACTTTTAAACTTCTTAGTACGTTTAGGATGGTCTCATGGAGATCAAGAGATATTTTCAATGGATGAGATGATAGAACTTTTCAACCCAAAAGATATCAACAAATCAGCAAGTATCTACAATACTGAAAAACTTGACTGGCTCAATGCTCACTACATTAAAAACACTCCAAACACTGAGTTAGTAGAACTCCTCATTCCTTATGATGTTGTTCTTACATCTCACGATAAAAAAGAGATTCTTTTAGATGCTCTTAAAGAGCGTGCAAAAACACTCAAAGAGTTAGCAGAACTTGTAAATGAGATAGTGATAACGCCAACTTCTTATGATGCAAAAGCTATCAAAAAAGCCTTTAAGGGTGAACCTATCCCTATCTTAAATGCTTTTGGTGCAAAACTTACTGCTAATGAACCACATCTTCCTACAGAGTACCATGCACTTATGGAAGAGGTTGTAACTGAGATGGAGATCGGTTTTGGTAAAATTGGTATGCCTCTTCGTGTAGCACTTTTAGGAAAAATGGGTGGACCAAACATAGATGTTCTTATGGCTATTATAGGTAAAGAAGAGACTATGCTTCGTATTGCTAATGCAATTACAGCTAACTCATAAAGAGTTAGTAATCCTCTTCTAAAACTAAGAAGGGGCTGGGACTTTAGT
>CAZTNH010000004.1:0-34962 GCA_964615395.1 uncultured Sulfurimonas sp. | reverse complement strand
TATAAGGAGTAATATTATTATAAATTAACTAAATTTAAACTTAACATATATTAATATAATACAATTAACCAAAATTTAAATCTGAAGTGCGATTTTTGAGAATTTAAAAATCAGAAGTTGTAAATTTAGATTTGAAGAGAAAATTTGTTAAAATATGCTAATGGAAATATTACTTGAAGAATTTCACAAAATTGACCTTAATTTAGAAAAATATCACTACAGAAAACTCTTTTTAGGAAGTGATAGTTATCAAATCAATGGTGTCACACATAGTGGTAAGACGAAACTTATTAAAAATTATCTTCTTGGATTAAAAAAAAGCTCTTATCTTTATATAAATTGCAATGATATACGCATAAATATAGAACTCCTTAATAAAGTTCTTAACTCATTTTGCAATAAAAATAAAATAGATGTTCTTGTTTTGGAAAATTATAAAGAAAAAATTAAATTTGCAAATGTTTCTCAACTTATAATCAGTTCCGAAGTTCACTATAATATAGATAGCTTAGTAACACTTCAACTCTATCCACTCGATTACGAAGAGTTTTTAGCTTATGAAGAGAAGTATGATTCTACTGCTTTAAACCATTTCTTCCAACTTGGTGGTTTCCCACATATGCATAAAGTAAGTAGTGATGAAAGAAATCTCAACATACAAAAAATGCTTCTCTTTACACTAGATGATATAGAGTTTGATATTCTTAAGCTCTGTGCAAAATTTATGTCACAAAAGCTCTCTGCATTTACAATATATGAGCGTTTAAAACTAAGCCGTAAAATAAGTAAAGATAAACTTTATAAATCTTTTGATGCTCTTATCTCAAAAAATTATATTCATCTTTTAGAAAAATTTGAACATTCACGTGCTACAAAAAAGATCTATCTCTGTGATACTTCCCTTAAAACAGCACTTAGTATAGAAAAAAACTTTGGAAACTTTTTTGAAAATATGGTTTTTTTAGAACTGCTTAAGTCTCAAATAGAGTGCTATTACTATGATGACATCAATTTTTATCTTCCTTTAACTAATGAAGTAATCTTGTGTAAACCTCTTGTGGATGAGAGACGACTTTTTAAAAAACTTGAAGCTATTGAAGCTTTTATTTTCACACGATCTATAAAAAAAATTACTATAATTAGTATGAATAAAGAGGGAAAACTATCTCACCCATTTGCAAAAGTAGAGATAGTTCCCTTTGATATTTGGGCATTAGGAGATTAAAATGTTATGTGGTATTGATGAAGCGGGTCGTGGACCTATCGCTGGAGATTTAGTTGTAGCTGGATGTATTTTTTATCCAGATACTAAAATAGATGGTCTCAATGATTCTAAAAAAATTAGTGAAAAAAAACGTTATAAACTTTTTGAAGAGATTTTACCAAATACAAAAAATCATATAGTAGTCATTTCTCCACAAGATGTAGATGAGTTTGGTATTTCTAAATGTATGACTAAAGCACTTAATGAGATTAAAGAAAATTTAGATACGGATGAGTACCTCTTTGATGGAAATACAACTTTTGGAGTCAAAGATTTAGAAACTATGGTCAAAGCAGATGGGAAAATCCCAGAGGTAAGTGCAGCCTCTATTTTAGCAAAAGTTACACATGATTTAAATATTATCAGGGATTCTAAAATATATCCTGAATATTTTTTCCAAAAACATAAAGGTTATGGAACGAAACTTCATGTAGAGATGATAAAAAAATATGGATACTGTAAAATCCATAGAAAAAGCTTTAAACTTAAGGCATTAGAGGAGACACTATTATAATTTCAACAAGAACTCACTACTTTTTCACTACTTTTTGATATAATCTTTTTATAAAAGGGAATCTCATGAAATTGTCAATATTAATTCTTAATATATTTATTTTATTCTTTACAGCTTGTTCAACAAGTGGATTAATTAAAACTAAAAATAAATTGCCACAACTTAGTAAAGATTCAAATACTACTCATTCAAAAAAAGAGGATTTATCACTCTCTATCTTCAGACTTTCAAATTATACTGATACACCTAGAGCAGGTATGCGTGCTGCAAACATTTTAGAAGGGATTTTACGTACAAAAGGATTTGATGTTATAAGCCACATTACACAAGAGCTTCCAACGAAAAGTCAGGCTAGAGAGATAGCACTTGCAGATGGATCTAAATATTTTATGTATGGTGGAGTAAGCGAATGGCGATATAGAACAGGAATAGATGGTCAACCTGCTGTGAGTGTTATGTGTAATTTATATGACACATATAGTGATAAAATTGTTTGGAGTGCAACAGGAGTTAATAGTGATTGGGGTAACTCTTCGATTGGTTTAACTGCACAAAACCTTTTTCAAACAATGTTAGACAATTAACAGAAGACTTTTAAATGCAAGTTAAATCTGGTCGTATCAAAGAGAAATCTACATTAACAAAAGTAGTTGATTTTTTTACAAAGTACTCTTATATAGAGACTATCTCTCTTATCATATTTTATTTAGGGGTTGGTTATCTCATTGACCCCTTAGATATATGTATACTTCATGGTCAATCCAACTATATACTTATCCTTATAGCAGTTATCACTCTTTTTCATGGTTTTGAAAATGGTCTTTTAGCTGTTGGTATAATTTCAACTGCTATGTGGTACTTCTATCCATCATTCCAATATATAAATTTTTTAATGATTTTACTTATGACTCTGATTTATAGTGAATTTCACTATTTTTGGACAAAAAAGATAAAAGAAGCAGAGATTAATGCTAACTATAAATCAGTAAAGTTAGATGAACTCTCTCGTGCATTTTATGGCCTTAAAATTTCTCACGACCAACTTGAAAAAAACTATGTGGTAAAGCCTATGAGTATTCGCCACTCAATAGAAAAAATTGTAAATATGAACAAAGAGATAACTACTGCAGAAAATATAGATGATCAAAACTCTCTGTATTACAAAAACTTTTTAACAATGCTAGAGAAATCTTTTAGTGTTAATAGTGCTTTTGTTATCTATAAGCAGGATACAAAAAATGAAGATCTACTCACTGAAGAAAATATTTTAACGAGTTATGGTACAAACTCACAAGAGTATTCATCTTCAGAAATTTTAAGTGACTACTTAGTAGATATGGCGATTAGTCGAACACAAGCAATATATATTAGCGATGATAAGGGAGACCCTACCCTCGCAAAAGATGACAACTCTATCTTTGTTGCTGCAATTCCTTCTATCATTAACAATCAAGTTGTTTCAGTTTTAGTTATTGAAAGAATGCCATTTATGGCATTTAACAGAGAAAACCTTACATCAGTTGCTATTTTATTAGAGTACTTTAGTTTAGAAGTTTTAGAAAAAAACACTTTAAGTCTCTCTAGTGAACTAACAATTATTCCTGATGAAAAATTTAGATATGAATACATAAGAATGAAACATCTCTTTTCAAAATTTAATGTAAACTCTGTAGTTCTCGTTTTAAGAATTAAGAGTGAAGTTCAAGCTGCAAAAATTTATGAAAAAATTAAAAGTATGCTACGCTCTTTAGATATAGTAGCCCGTAGGCAAGAGAACAATATTTACTATATAACACTACTATTTCCACTCCATGACAAAGCTGCTGCTCTTGGATACCTCAATCGATTAGTAAATTCTTTAGAAGAAGAAAAAGATAAAAAATTTGAACATATGACTTTTAATATGAAAGAGCTTACGCTTTTAAATAAATATTTAAAAGAAGATTATGATGAATAGCTTTAACCTAAAGCTTTAGAGGAAATACTATTCTAAATTTCAACAAAAACTCACTACTTCTTCACTCCTTTTTGATATAATCTTTTTATAAAAGGGAATCTTATGAAATTTTTAATATTGATACTTAGTCTATCTATTTTATTCATTACAGCTTGCTCAAGAACAGTAGTTGTAAAAACAGAAACTAAGATACCATATGTTAAAAATGATGTTAATGTAAGTGATGAAGATAAAGAGGATTTGTCACTCTCTCTCTTTAGACTTTCAAACTATACAGACACACCTAGAGCAGGTATGCGTGCTGCAAATATTTTAGAAGGGATTTTACAAACAAAGGGGTTTGATGTTATAAGTCATATATCAGAAGATCTTCCAAAGAGAGATAAGGCTAGAGAGATAGCAGTTGCAGATGGATCTAAATACTTTATTTATGGTGGAGTAAGTGAGTGGCGTTACAGAACAGGTATAGATGGAAAACCAGCAGTTAGTATTATGTGTAATCTTTATAAAACAGATAGTGATAAACTTATTTGGAGTGCAACAGGAGCTTATAGTAACTGGGGTAACTCTTCAATTAGTTTAACTGCACAAAATCTCTTTCATAATATGTTAGATAATTAAAAGAAGACTTTTAAATGCAAGTTGAATTTGGTCGTATCAAAGAAGAATCAAAATTATCAAAATTTATTGATTTTTTTACACAATTCTCCTATATAGAAACGCTGAGCATAATTATGATTTATTTAGGGGTTGGTTATCTCATTGACCCCTTAGATATATGTATACTTCATGGTCAATCCAACTATATACTTATCCTTATAGCAGTTATCACTCTTTTTCATGGTTTTGAAAATGGTCTTTTAGCTGTTGGTATAATTTCAACTGCTATGTGGTACTTCTATCCATCATTCCAATATATAAATTTTTTAATGATTTTACTTATGACTCTGATTTATAGTGAATTTCACTATTTTTGGACAAAAAAGATAAAAGAAGCAGAGATTAATGCTAACTATAAATCAGTAAAGTTAGATGAACTCTCTCGTGCATTTTATGGCCTTAAAATTTCTCACGACCAACTTGAAAAAAACTATGTGGTAAAGCCTATGAGTATTCGCCACTCAATAGAAAAAATTGTAAATATGAACAAAGAGATAACTACTGCAGAAAATATAGATGATCAAAACTCTCTGTATTACAAAAACTTTTTAACAATGCTAGAGAAATCTTTTAGTGTTAATAGTGCTTTTGTTATCTATAAGCAGGATACAAAAAATGAAGATCTACTCACTGAAGAAAATATTTTAACGAGTTATGGTACAAACTCACAAGAGTATTCATCTTCAGAAATTTTAAGTGACTACTTAGTAGATATGGCGATTAGTCGAACACAAGCAATATATATTAGCGATGATAAGGGAGACCCTACCCTCGCAAAAGATGACAACTCTATCTTTGTTGCTGCAATTCCTTCTATCATTAACAATCAAGTTGTTTCAGTTTTAGTTATTGAAAGAATGCCATTTATGGCATTTAACAGAGAAAACCTTACATCAGTTGCTATTTTATTAGAGTACTTTAGTTTAGAAGTTTTAGAAAAAAACACTTTAAGTCTCTCTAGTGAACTAACAATTATTCCTGATGAAAAATTTAGATATGAATACATAAGAATGAAACATCTCTTTTCAAAATTTAATGTAAACTCTGTAGTTCTCGTTTTAAGAATTAAGAGTGAAGTTCAAGCTGCAAAAATTTATGAAAAAATTAAAAGTATGCTACGCTCTTTAGATATAGTAGCCCGTAGGCAAGAGAACAATATTTACTATATAACACTACTATTTCCACTCCATGACAAAGCTGCTGCTCTTGGATACCTCAATCGATTAGTAAATTCTTTAGAAGAAGAAAAAGATAAAAAATTTGAACATATGACTTTTAATATGGCTAATACTGCCCTTTTAAATAAATATCTAAGGGAGGATTATAATGGATAACTTTTTTATTTTTTATGAAAAATATATATTAACTATTTATGTTATCCATATAATACTATCAATTATACTTAGCTATGGTGTCTCTATATACCTAAAAGGACGCTATGCAACTACTGGGAAGGAGATAAAAAAAGACAAAGTCAGAATAGAAGCTATAGCACTCGAAGGATCACTCTTTAAACTTCTCTTTAAAGTCTCACTCCGAAAAAACAATAGAATTACAAATTTTCTATTTATATTTTTCTTTAATCTTCCTATACCAATTATTGGTTATATAGCTACACTATGGATAAGCTGGTATCTTAAACATATAACATATGAGAAGAAAGTTATTCTTACTAATACATTAAATCTTGATGAATTTGCAACTTCATTTTTAAAAGTAGAAAGAATTTTTGGAGAGGGTTCTTTAGGTGACTTAATGACAAGTCCTTATGCACCTAAAGCAAAAAAACTCAAAGCACTCTCTTCATTAGCTGCTCATATCTCTCCAACAAATTTAAAGATTGTAAAACAGACTCTTATGAGTACAGATGATGAGATACGTATGTTTGGTTATGCCATAATAAATAAAGCAGAAAAATCTTTAAACCAAAAAATGAATGTGCATTTAGAAATTCTTGAAGAGCATAAGAAAGGTATCAAAGTACATAGTGAATCCGTTGTAGCTCATGCTTCAAAAGAGTTAGCATATCTATACTGGGAGATGGTATATACAGAACTAGCTCATGATAGTTTGAAAAATAACTTTTTAAATCAGTCCATTCATTACCTTGAATTTTCTAAAGAGTACTATAATGGTAAAATTGAAAAGCTTTGTGTAGATAAATCTTTAGCGAATCAACCAGATATTGATAATGATATTGAATTACAAGATGCATACAAGACATGTTCAAGCCTTTATCTACTGATGGGTCGTATCCGTATGTTTAAGAAAGAGTACGAACAAGCAAAAACAGAGTTTACTATTGCCCAAGAGCTCACACCCAACAATGACACATTTGTTCTTCCTTATCTAGCTGAAGTCTATTTTTTAACTGGAAAATATTCTATAGTAAAAACACTTTTAGGTAGGGCTAAAACATTAGAGATGAATGCCACTCTCTATCCAATAATACAGCAATGGAAGGTTGCATAAAATGAATAATAATTTCCCAAAAAGTGATGAAGTTGATATAATGTTGTTTTCAGAAGGAACATACCCTTATGTAAAAGGTGGTGTTTCAAGTTGGTTACTACAACTTATGAAAGGCTTACCTGATTATACATTTGGTGTCTGTTTTGTTGGAGCTACACCTATGCTTGATGGAAAACTTATGGAAATAAGTTATGAATTTCCTCCAAACTTAGTACATTTAGAAGTTCACTATCTTTTTGATAATGATACAAAAATGAAACCCAAAAGAGTTAAGGGAAGTAAAAAAGGTTTTGAAGCCATAGCTACTCTATATAAATCTTTTAAATCTGATGATAATATCATCCCTGAAATGTTACAAAACATAGATTTTTATACAAAAGATGTAACTTTTAATGATTTTTTACACTCTGAAAGAGCATGGGAATTTTTAAATAAAACTTATTTAGAAAACTGTCCTGATGTTCCTTTTGTTGACTATTTTTGGACACTTAGAAATATTCATAAGCCTATCTGGATTTTAGCAGGTATAGTAGAACAGCTCCCATCAACAAAAATATTTCATGCTCCTTCAACAGGTTATGCTGGATTTTTAGGTGCATTAGCTTCCTATACACGAAATAAACCATTTCTTTTAACCGAACATGGTATCTATACACGTGAAAGAAAAATAGATATGCTCTCTGCTGATTGGATTGAGTACAAAAAACCATCTCTACTCCAACAACCAGAAGAGTATAATTACATTAAAAGAATGTGGGTTAACTTTTTTGATAAGATAGGTGTATTTTGCTATCATAGATCAAACTATATTCTCTCTCTTTTTTCTGGTGCTCAAAAGATACAAGTAGCGTTTGGTGCAGATGCAAAGCGAACGATGGTTATACCAAATGGTGTTGATGTTGATGGTTTAATGGCAACTATGAAAAATCGTGATGCAAAACCGCGACCTATTGTAACTCTTATTGGTAGAATTGTTCCAATTAAAGATATTAAAACATTTATTAGAGCTATAAAAATTGCTTCAGAGACTATTCCTGATATAGAGGGTTGGTTAGTTGGTGCGGTTGATGAAGATAGAGAGTATGTTGTAGAGTGTCAACAGATGGCTATATCCTTAGGATTAAAAGCTAAAATGCAAGTGTTTGATGGAAATAAAACCGATATGACTCCTGAAGAGATTCAAAATAATGGGGACACTATCAAACTTTTTGGACATAGTAATATCAAAGAGATACTTCCAAAGTCAGCACTCCAAACACTCTCTTCTATTAGTGAGGGTATGCCTCTAGTTATCTTAGAGGGTTATGCAGCAGGAGTTCCTTGTGTTGCAACAGATGTTGGCTCATGTAAAGACCTTGTAGAGGGTGGAATCAATGAAGAGGATATAGCCATTGGAATTGCTGGAGCTATCACGGGAATAGCCAATCCTGCTGCACTAGCAAAAGAGTACATACGTCTTTTAAGTTTTGGAAATGGTGAGTGGGAAAAAGCGCAACATGCTGGACTGACTCGGGTACAAACATTCTATAGACAAGAGTCTTTCTTACAAGATTATAGAGAGCTTTATGATAAAGCTAAAGATAAATCTTGGGATGAACTTCAAGATGCACTTGAATCGGAGAACACATAATGGCAGGAATAGGCTTCGAACTTCGTAAAATATTAAAAGAAGATAGACTTCTCTCCTTAGCTAAAGTATATGGCTACTCTGCCATACTTAGTTCTGGACCTTGGGTTGTATCAATCGTTGCTATTTTACTTGTTGGTTTTATCAACCTCGCAAACTATGGTGCAGATAGTGAAGTATATAGATTTCAAGTTGTTATTACATATGCTATTGCCCTTGCCTCGAGTCTTATCATCACAGGAATTTTACAACTTCCATTTACACGATATATTGCCGACCTTATCTTTAAACACAAAGAAGATGAAATTTTACCCTCCTACTTTGGTGCACTTTTCCTATCTTGGATTTTAGGACTTCCTCTCATTTTACCCTTCTATATTTGGGTTTTTGAAGGTCAAAGTGCAGTCTTTATTATTGGTGCTGTTGCTACTTTTCTTGTCCTTTGTGGTGTTTGGATTTCTAGTATTTTAGCAGCTAGTTTAAAGTACTATCATGGTGTTGTTTGGGCATATACTATATCTTATGGATTAATCGTTGTTATTTCTATTTTTTATGGTGACACTATTGAAAAACTTATCTATACCTTCTTTTTAGGAAATGCTGTTTTATTTATAATTTTAATGACACTTATTATTAAAACCTACGACTCTACTATTTTTATGAAAGTAGATTTTTTCCTTGCGAAAAATTTTTA
This sequence comes from uncultured Sulfurimonas sp., assembly GCA_964615395.1. Taxonomy (GTDB): domain Bacteria; phylum Campylobacterota; class Campylobacteria; order Campylobacterales; family Sulfurimonadaceae; genus Sulfurimonas. Next base: position 25,774 of record CAZTNH010000004.1, on the reverse strand, counting down.
CTGGTCACTTGGAATAGCAGGTTTAACATATAATCTAGGTGCTTGGGTTGATAAATTTATCTTTTGGTATCACCCATCTACTGGGTATGCCGTTATTGGGAAACTTCATGCGTCTATAGTTTATGATATGCCAATATTTTTGGCATATCTTTCAATCTTACCAGGAATGGCAATCTTCTTCTTTAGACTAGAGTCAGATTTTGCTGATAAATATGAACTCTATTATGATGCCGTAAGAAGTGGAGGTACTCTTCTTGCTATTAGGGGTTACAGAAACCAGATGGTGGATGTAATTCGACAAGCTATGCATGAGATTTTAATGATTCAAGGAGTTGTCGATATTATTATGTTTTTAAGTGCACCAAAGGTATTTGAACTTTTAAATATTCCACAACTCTATCTTGGACTACTCTATATACTTACTATTGGAGCGATGTTACAAGTAGCGTTTATGTCTGTGTTGGCGATTTTATACTATCTTGATAGAAAAATAGTAGCCATGTGGTTATGTATATCTTTTTTTGTTGGTAATACTGTTTTAACACTTATTTCGATAGATATGGGACCAGCGATGTTTGGTTATGGTTATACCGTCTCTTTACTACTTGTTTTTACAGCAAGTGTTTATGTAATTAGAAGTGAAATGGATAGGCTTGATTATGAAACTTTTATGCTTCAATAGATATATATTTATTTTTATTATATTAACGACTTCTCTCTTTGGAGCGCTTCAAGATAAAAGTGCAGTAGTTTACTATGGAAATAAGATTTCATATCCTATGGTTGGCATTCATGACTATATCATAGTGCAACCATCTCTTACAAATACATATACTCATGGTTTTGATATTTACAAAGATAAGATGTATGCTTATGTTAGTATTGGGGAGATAGATAAAAATATAAAAGAGTATAAACTTTTAAAAAAAGAGTGGATATTAACTCAAAACAAAGCTTGGAGTAGTGATGTACTTGATTTAACAAATCCTGAGTATAGAGAGTTTCTCTTTACACATATGATAGAACCTCAAATGAGAAGAGGTTTTAAAAACTTTTTCTTTGATACCCTCGACTCCTATCAATTAGCAGTAGAAACAGATAAACAGAGAGAAAAAAGCAAGTCTGCTCTTGCAAAATTTATTAATGAATTTCACACTCGTTATCCAGACTCTAAACTTATTATAAATCGAGGATTTGAGATAATAGACAGAATTCACAATGCAGTAACTGCAGTTTTATTTGAATCTTATTATCGTGGACTTAATGGTCCAAACCTTGATTATAAAAAGGTAAGTGATAGCGATCGTGCATGGTTAGATATCTATCTCAAAAAAATCAAATCTTATGGTTTGGATGTTATTGCTGTAGATTATTTAGAAGCAAATAAAATTAAGAATTCTGATTTAGTGATTCAAAAACTACAAAAAAAGGGTTTTATACCTTTTATCTCTACTAAAGAACTCACTACATATGGAAGAAGCTCTAAGAATGCTATAAAACGTGAGATATTTACTCTTATTGATGAGAGAGTTGTTGATAGAATAGAACAGTCTGCTCACACATTAGGAGCTATGCCTTTAGAGTATTTAGGATATATCGAGAAGCTTCAAAATATTAAAAAACCTCTTCCTTCTATGCAAGAGATACAACACTATGCAGGTGTTATAATCTGGTTAAGAGAAGATCCCGAAGATCCTCAAAGATTAGCAAAATGGATATTAGCTGTAAAAGAATCAGGAGTTAAAATCTTATTTGCAAGTAATTTTCCTGTTAACGACCCTATATTTTTTAAAAAACTTGATATAGAGCTAAAAGACTTTCAGGTAGAAAAAAATCAAAAATCAAAAATATTTTACAAGGATAAAATAATAGGTTACGAGATAGAACCTTTTCTTTCAGAAGAAATCAATTACTATCATATTAAAACAGGTAAGGCTCTTTTAACTATAGCTGATAATATCAATCAAAAATCAACCTTAGCAGCTATTATGCCATGGGGTGGTTATGCAGTTGAGGGTGCTTTTGCAGTTGAAATTATGAATGACAATATTTGGGTAGTGAATCCATTTGAACTATTTACTAGAGCATTACGTCTCAAACCTTTAGTTGTGCCAGATGTCACAACTAAAAATGGAAAAAGAATCCTTTTTACACATATTGATGGTGATGGCATCATGAATAGAGTTGAGTGGAATACTAAACTTTTTTCAGGAGACACAATCTTAAATGATATACTTAAAAAATATCCCATTCCTCATAGTGTATCTGTAATTGGTGCTGAAATAGATTCAAATGGTCTCTATCCTGCTATCGCTGAACAACTACAAGATATAGTTAAAGAGATGTATGCACTCAAAAATGTAGAACCAGCTACACATACCTTCACTCATCCATTTTTTTGGAGTAAGATAGTAGATGGTCATTTACCTGAAAAATACCATTTAAAAGTAAAAAATTATAATTTTTCAGTTGATAGAGAGATAGGAGTTTCACTTAAAAATATAAATAGAAGATATGTCACTAAAAATGGAATAAAGGCAAATACTGTTTTTTGGAGTGGTGATTGCCAACCTCATGAAAAAGCTCTAGAATATACTTATAAAAGAAAAATTTTAAATATCAATGGTGGAGACACATATATTACAAACACACACCCATGGCTTGCATATATTGCTCCCTTAGGTCTCCAAAGAGGAGACTACTATCAAATTTATACTGGTGCACAAAATGAAAATATATTTACACATGAGTGGCTAGGTCCATTTTGGGGATTTAAAAAAGTTATACAAACTTTTAAACTTACAAATTCGCCAAGACGATTTAAACCTATTGATGTTTACTATCATCTCTATTCTGGTTCAAAAAGAGCCTCTCTCAATGCACTTCAATATGTTTTTGATTGGGCAATTAAACAAGATGTAAATCCAATCTTTACATCCGAATATATTCCTAAGGTAATGGACTACTATACAGTATCTATGAGTGAAGATAACGGTACACTCTTAGTAGAGGGAATGAAAAATATTAAAACGCTGAGAGTAGAAAAAGAGAATGCTGGTATTGATTTTAAAGTATCAAAAAATATTTTAGGAGTACGTGATTTTGAAAAACATACTTATTTTCATGTAGGAAAAGATTCTGAAGTACTTTTTAAAGAAGTTGAAGATAATAGATTTAAAAACAACCCTTACCTTATAAGTGCAAATGGTAAAGTCGATACCAAAATATTTAATTCATCTTCACTAAAAATGAATTTTAGTAGCTACCTACCATTGAGATTAACATTTAATCTTCCAAAGGGATGTAAACTAACATCCTCAAAGAAAGTTCATAGAGACAAAAATGGGACTACCCTTTCTTTAAAATATAAAAGTACTAAAAAAGTGAATATAGATGTCCAATGTAAATAGTGAAAAACTATATGTTGCTAGCTATAAAGAGCTAATCACTACTTTTTTAATATTTAGTATCATACTTTTTATGCTCTATCCTAAAGATCTAATAAAAGAGCAGATAATCTCGGAACAATCTAACTACGATTTAAGTATGCTCTATCTTACAGATATGCTTAAAAATGATCCTACTAATGAGTCTTTAATGCTTATTTTAGCAACTCAAAGTCTTAGAAGTGGTAAAAAAGATGTAAGCTATAAACTTTTAAAATTTCTTCGTCACTCTAAAGATAACAAAATACGCTCACAAGCATATAGACAGAGTTATATCCTAACCCAAGAGAACTACTACTATGCTCAAGATCATAATGATACAGTAAAACAGACAGAGGCTTATCACACTTTACAGTATCTCTTTAAAACAATTTTACATGAAAAATTTTATAAAAAAGATGATAATGCTTATCTAGTAAAAGCATCTCTTTTTCTACATAATACACAGAGTGCTTATAGATATGCACTTAAAACTCATAATGAAGTAAAAGTTAAAAATTTCATCTCATTATATTTTTTATCTATGGAACTTAAAAAGCCAAAAGAGGCTACTAGAGCACTAGAAGTACTTATAAAAATCGATAAAAAAGAGGATAAAAAATGGAAAGATGCACTCTTCTATGTTCTTAGCAAGAATTATTCTAAAAAAGACACTTTAAAGATTTTAGAAAAGAAATCAGAAAAATCACGATACTGGTTAATCAAACTTGCTCAATATAATTTTTCAGTAAAAGAGTATAGAGAGGCTTCCACTATCTATATGAAACTCTTTAGTAGTGAAGAAAATCCTCATAAAAAAACAGCATACTTTTACAAAGCGATAGAGAGTTTAAATGCAGGAAAATATCCTAAATATGCAGTAGCACTAGCAAAATCACAAGAGTCATACTATTTCAATAATCCAAAAGTGAGAAGATATATTTTAAAACTCTATATTGGAAATGCCTCTTTAAAAAATGCTGCAACACTCTCTCTAAAAATACTTAAGGAATACCAATAATGTTACGTATACTCTTCATTCAACTACTTCTTTTATCTCTAGTTTATGCTAAAGGAAAAGATAGCTGTTACACTGTTCAACTAAAGAGTAGCTATGCAAATGATAAAAATAGAAATATACTCAAAAAGTCTGACTATCCATCCTCTTGCCAAATTATGCATATATCAAATGTTTTAACCGTTCGATGTGGATGCTATGATACTATTGCCCCTGCAGAAGAAAAATTAAAAGAGTTACATAAAAAATATACTAAAGCAACAATAGCCACAACATATAAATATAGATTTACAAATAAAAAGAATGCAAAAACAATAAAAACCACACAAACTAAACAAAAAAGATCTTCATCTGAAGAGGAAGATTTAAGATTGATATTTCAATCTTTTCTCTATGTAAATGATTTAGATGATGCTTATAAAACAGCACTTATAGGCTATCAACGAGATACAAACTCTTTATATTGGAATCAGAAAATGGCTGAGATATCTCGTTGGAGTGGAAGAGGTGCTGAAGCACTTAAATATATGATATTTGTTTATAATGACAACCACAATCAAAAACTGCAAAATGATATTATAGACTATGGATTAAGTTCTTACCAATATGAAAAAATCGAACCAATGGTAATGCAGCAAGTAAAAGAGAATCCAAGCGAAAAAAATATAGATAGAATGATTTTTATCTCCTCAAAAATTGGTTTACCACAACGTGCTGCAAAAATATTACTTAATGAGTATAAAAAAGATCCTACAAAAGAGATATATTTAACTAAAGCTTTAGGAATATACTTAAATATGGGAGAAGTAAATCTTGCAAAAAAGATTGTAGATATCTTAGAGAAACATAAACACTATAGTATCCAAGATGTTGAATTTATCTCTCGTTATTATTATATAAAAAAAGATATGACAAAATCATATAATATTCTACTTATGGGAGATGCTAATACACAAGACCCTAAATACTATGAATTACTTAGTGATATAGGGTGGTATTTACAAAAATTTCATGTGGCTGCAGATGCTTCTCTTGTTTTATATAAAATGAAAAAAGCAAGATTAGTAGATTATGAACGCATTGCTCTTATGAAAAAAGATACTGATTTAGATCTTGTTGCAGAGAGTTCTCTTCTAGCATATAAAAAATACAAAATTGCTTATATTTTTTATGGTTATGCGAACTATGCGCTTAATAAGCACAAATTTGATAGCTTAAACAAACATATAAATAAACTTGATGCAGAAAACTCTAAATTAAGAAATGATTACCAATACTGGCTTATCAAAGCAAAACTCTATATACATTACAATAATAAAGCACAAGCTCTAAAATCACTTAAAGAAGCTTTAAAAATAAGTAAAAACAGTATTCAAATTCAACTTTCCATAATCTATTTTTATATTCAATATGGATTTAACAATGAACTTAAAAGTGCTTTAAATTTACTTTCTCAAGATAAAAACCTTAGTAATGATTTTTATTTTCCACTCGCTTCATCATATTATTATCTTCAAGATGTAAATCTTGCTGCTTATTATATGGATAAGGTAATAGATGCTAACTTAGCAATTACAAAAACAGTTGACTTTAAGTTTTTACAGGCTTATATCTACCAAAGTAAAAGTAATCAGGCCTCTTTTCTCAAAATATTAAAAGAGATAAGAGAAGAGTTACAAGAAGAAGCGAGAAAAACACCTACTCTTTTAGAGGATGATACATATCTTAATAACTATTTTAATGCTTCAATAAATTTAATTTCTGCTGATAAATTTAAAAAAGAGCTCAAAAGAGCGAAACCATACTTACATAAAGATCACTATAGAAGACTTCTATATAACTTTGCAAGTAAACATCAAGAAGCAGACTTAAAACACGCTATTTATAATAAAATAGAAAAAAAAGATTTATGGTTACGATTTAGCAATGCAGTTATGCTTCAAAATCACTCAGGAATTGAAAATATGTTATATCTTCAACTCAAACAACTATCTATGAATGATGCATCTGCTGCTGCAAAAAATGATGGACAGATTTCGCTTGCACAGACATTAGCATATCAGGCACTTAGTAAAAATGATGATTCACAAACTGCTTATATATCTCATCTTAACCTCTCTAAAGAGAGAACTGATCTCTTTAGAGTAAAACCATCCTATTATGTAAGAGAACCTTTACATCAAGATTATCTCACTTTAGAAAATAGTACTTACCTTCGAAATGATTACTATATATATAGTAATATAAAATACTACTCAAATAACTCAATGGATACAACAATTTTGCATAATATCCCGAACAAAACACTTCAAACAGGTTTTGCACTCAAAAAAGGGATGAATAGAGGCTTTATTAGAGCTGATATTAATTATCACAACTCTATGTGTTCCTATCTATCATATAAACTAAATGGAGAGTACAGATCAAATAGATATATTAAAAGCTCTTTTACTTTAGCAAAAAACATTGATGTTCAAGAGAGTACACAACTGCTATTAGGAGGAAAAAAAGATATGTTAGAGGCAAAAATACTTTGGACTCTTTTTCCTTCAACATCAATAGAAACACTCTATCAATACAATAGTTATAACTCACAAGATGATGTCCATTTAGGAAATAGTAACTACTTAAGAGCTATGATTTCATACCAAATACGTAGCAGTTATCCCGATTTAAGAATAGCCACTTTTGTGGATAATGGTATTTATAGCGAGACTAATGGCTCTCGTGGTGTTATAGATGAACTACAAGCACCAAACCAAAAAGTATTACCAGAAGATTATTATAATGTAGGGCTAAACTTCTCTTATGGTATGACAAACTCAAAAATTTATACAAGAGTATGGAGACCTTTCTTTACTCTATCTTCATACTACAATAGTTTTGCACAGAACACAGGATACGGAGGAAGTGTAGGCTACGGAGGAAAAGTAAATACACAAGATCATCTTCTCTTCTCAGCTAACTATAGTGACTCTGTAAATGGTATAGATGGAAGTACTTTCGAGATTTTTATGAAATACGAGTTCTTGTATGATCATTAAAAAAATTTCAATGCTCTCTAAAGAGCCATTGATTATATTTTTTCTTTTTGGATATCTTCTCTTTCACTTTTTAAATAAACCTAAAAGTGAAAGTTTTGATACAAGACTACTTCATCAAGCTATAAAGCTTAAACTTTATGAAAATGATAGCACTATTAAGAAGATGCTTATTCAAAAGATGAAGTTAGTTTTACGTTCAAATCTAAAAATAAAAGAGCCTTCCGAAGAGACTCTTTTTCAATACTATAAAAAACATATTGATGATTATTCAATTAAAAAAAGTCTCTCATTTTATCAAATATTTTTTAAAAAAAATGAATCTTCTCAAGCTGATGATATGTTAGATATGCTTCAAATAACTTCAAAAACTCCTAAAGAAGTAAAAAAAATTCTAAAACCTTCAAAAGAAAAATATTTTATCTCTAACATTACATATAAAGAGTTAAAAAAACTTTATGGAAATTATTTTACACATAAAGTTTTTAATCTCAAAACAGGAGTATGGCATAAGACTATACCCTCGCCCTATGGTCTTCAGCTTATCTATATATCAGAAGTAAAACCTCTCAAAGTAGAGACATTCGATAGTGTTCAAGGAAGAGTCTATCAAGACTATAAACAAGAAATCATCCTCCATACGATGCAAAAAGCATTTAAGAGACTTCCTGAATGAAACATCTACTTCTTATCCTTGTTTTTTTAACAGCACTTTATGCACATCAATCTGGTTTATCCTATTTTGAAATGACTCAGATAAATAAATTACATATCAATGTAGTTTATAAAAAACCTATACTAGATATAAATGTAAAAGATTTAATTATTCAATATCCAAATTCATGTCATAAAATATCTCCTATAGAAAAATATATTAAAAATGGTTTTATTATCAAAAAATATTCACTTTTATGTCAGGAGAAAGCTCTATTTTCTCATAAAATATGGATAGAGGGGCTAGTTAAACTAGATAGGGGAGTAGTACTTTTTTATAAAAATAGAGATTTTAAACAACAAGCACTTTTCCGAGCTTCAAAACCATTTGTACAACTCAGCAAAAAATCCTCATACCTTTCACTCGCTATAAATTATATTCACCTTGGATTTACTCATATTATGAAAGGTTACGATCATCTAATGTTTGTTTTTCTACTCGTTGTCTTAGCAAGATCTGTGAAAATTCTACTTTTTGCCATAACAGCTTTTACCCTTTCACACTCACTTACTTTGGCATCTTCTGTTCTTGGTATTATACATCTCTCTGTACCTTTTGTTGAAGCTATGATTGCCCTTAGTATTATATTTTTGGCAAGAGAGTTTCTTCTGCTTAAACCAAATTCACTAAGTAGAAAACATTTAGCAGCTACAGCTTTTGTATTTGGTTTACTTCATGGTTTTGGTTTTTCATCAGTTTTGGGAGATATAGGATTACCAAAAGGAGAAATTCCATTGGCACTATTTAGTTTTAATATAGGGATAGAATTAGGTCAATTACTCTTTGTAAGCATTGTTTATACTATTTTAAAAGGAGTAGATAAATATATAAAAGCTTACAAATTTCGACTCCTTCAAGCTACAGTTTATCTTATAGGAGTCTATGCTTCTTATCTTTTTTTACAAAGAAGCCTACCCTGCTGCATTTAGAGCAAGTCCAGCCATCTTCTGCATAAACTCTTCTGGCGTTTGAGATACATCAAGAGCTTTTTTAAGCTCATTTATAAAGTACTCTTTGGTTCTATCATCAGCCATATTAAAAGTATAAAGAACCCACTCTGTATTTAAGGCTAAATCTTCACCATTGTGAGAGAGTCTAAACTGACGGTAGAGGTTTATATCTGTAGCTGAGAGTATCTCTAGTACCTCTTGATAGAAACTGCTTACATCCTTAACTATGAGTGATTCTAGCTCCTCTTTAGTGATACTAACATCAAGATCAGTAAACTCCTCTTTTCCTACGATAAGTGCATCCCCTACAATAAGTTGTTCACCTATGTAGTAAGGAGTCTTTTTCTCACTAAGTGCATTTGCATCACTATAAATCATATGCTTATTTAAACTATCTAACTCATCTATTAGAATTGAGCTAAAAAAAGTGTAAATACTATTTGCCTGTATCTCAATATCTAACTCTTCTACTTCTTTAGTTTGGGCGTTTACAGAAAAAACTTTCATTAAAAATTGTCCATTAAAATTATATTTACATACGTTCCACTCTCTAAGAACTTATCATCTTCCCCTGCAATCATAAGTGCTGACTCATTGAGCATATTTGTAAGTATTGCAGAACTTCCAACTTTTTTCCCCTCAAAGTTTATGGCATACTCACCATCTTCCACAACTACATTACAAGCTGTAAACTCAGTAAATTTACTTCTTTTAGTAAAATCACTCTGTAGTTTTGCAGCTACAGTTTTAAAAGGTTTCGCTTTTCCTAACATCTTTGCAATCAAAGGCAGAGCATATAAGATAGATGTTACAGTTGAAGAGTAGGCAAACCCAGGAAGAGCTAAGATAAACTTCTCACTCTTTTGAGCTAACATGATATGACGACCAGGTTTAATCCCAACACCTTTAAAAACAACATCAGCGCCCAAACGAGGAACTATATCTTTTACAAAGTCGTAATCTCCAACACTCACCCCACCAGTACTTACAAGTATGTCTGCTGATTCTAGTGCCGTTTGAAATGTTTTCATAATGGCATCTCTATCATCAGGAGCTGTCCCTAACTGTATCACTTCTGCACCAGCTGCTTCAAAGAGTGCTGCTAATGTATAGTTGTTTGAACTTCTAATCTGTGCAGGGTTTGTACTGTTTTCACCTAAGTCCAATATCTCACTACCAGTTGCAATAACTGCCACACGAGGGCGAACGGCAACTTTAACCATCACTTGGTTGAGTCCAGCCATCACACCTATCTCTGCAAAACCTATCTTCGTACCTTTGGCAATTAAAATATCTCCAGCTCTATACCCTTCACCTATCGGACGAACAGCATTAGCCTTGGGAACTTCTTCATCAATAGTAATTTTACCATCAGAAAATGTAACATTTTCTATCTGAATAAGAGTATCAGAACCCTTAGGCATCATAGAACCTGTAAAAGTTTTTATAGACTCACCTGTTTTTAGCTCTCTTATCTCATCATGCCCAGCAGGGTTATCACCTAAAACACTTAACTCACCTAAAGCTAAGTCTTCATGTATAACAGCATATCCATCCATAGAGGCAGTTGGAAACTGAGGGTCATTAAACTCAGCAACTATATCAATAGCTAAAACTCTACCCAAAGAGCTACTCAAAGGTACTCTCTCAAATCTATTGGCGTTTACTTCGAGAAGTTCTAGCATATTTTGACTTGTTTCGTAAGCGAGAAAATTCATGATGACACTCCTAATAAACCACTACCTTCAATAGCAGTTGAACGATCTTTAGCATAAACTCTCTGAGCATCTTTTAAATCATACTTCCAAATAGGAGCTGAAGCTTTAAAATCCTCGACAAATTCATCTATAAGTTCTAATGCAACTCGGCGTTTAGGTGAAAAAACAGCAGAGATATAAGAGGATTCATGAAGCATAACATCACCCTTAGCATGAGCCATTTTAAGCTTAGCACCTCTCTCTTTCGCCCTCTCCTGCCACGCATCAAACCATGAGTTTAAAATAGGCTCATAGATGTCAAAACTAAGACCATCTATCCCATCTTCATCTCTTACGGTTCCAACAAAAGGGATATAAGCACCATAATTACTCTCTGCCTCTTCCTCATACCAGTTTTTTAAAACCTGAGGTACATCTATAGCACCATTATAAAGTTCCAACATCTCAACCACCACAAACAGGAGGTAAAAGTGAAACTTTATCTCCATCATTTAAAGCGACTTCAAGTGAAGAGACTAGAGTATCATTTACAGCTACTGCACAGTTCTCTAACCACTCACTCAACTCTGCATCTTTTTGTAAAATCTCTGCAAGTTCATTTAAGTTACTTATCTCTAACTCTAAACTCGGTTTTTGTATAGGTCCTAAAAAATCTACTGTTACCATCTACTGCACCTTTTATAATATTAGTGCGATTATATCAAAGATAAGTTAAGTAGTGTATAATTCACATATGGTTTTTGGAAAAATAGAATATATTAACTTACTCCCTTTTCATGTTTTCATGAAGCGCTTCACAAAAGGTTCTAGTGCAAAGATGAGTATGGAGTATAAAAAAGATGTCCCTGCTAAAATAAATAGTGCTTTTCATTCTCGTCGTGTTGATGCAGCTTTTATCTCAAGTATAAGTGCAAAGAAATCTTCTAATGTTGGTTTAGGTATTATCGCTAAAAAAGATGTTCAGAGTGTTATTGTTATTCCACAAGAGAACTCTTTAAAAGATGTAGAGTCTGCATCATCAAATGTTTTGGCATCTATTTTAAAGGTCAAGGGTGAAGTGGTTATTGGGGATAAAGCTCTTCGTTATGCCCTAAAAAATGAAAACTATATAGACTTAGCAAAAGAGTGGAACAAACATTATAACTTACCATTTGTCTTTGCCCTCCTCTGTTTTCATAAAGATAAAAAACTTTATAAAAAAATCGAGAAAGAGTTTTTAAAAACAAGAGTTAAGATTCCTAGATATATTTTACAAAATGCTACAAAAAAGACAAATATACAAGAAGAGGATATTTTAGAGTATCTGAAACTCATCTCTTATAGAGTAGATTATAAGGCGAAACAAGGAGTTAAACTCTTCTATAAGCTGTCGAAGAGTTTTACTTAATCATTTGATAACATCTCATTAAGAAGATTTTGTGCTGTTGTTCCAACAGAAGTATTACCCCAATCACTATCAGATGCAGTTGCACTCCATACCAATTTAGATTTTTTTGTCTTATAAAGGCTTAACTGTAAACTTACAGCAGGTTCTCCATCTATACCTGTTTTATAACGCCATTCACTTACACCACCATACATAAAATATTTGCTACCATCTTTTTTTGCTATCTTTCTAGCTTTTTTCATACTAGGTGTTTTATCATTAAAATGACTTTTTATATGATACCCTTTTGTTAAAAGAATTCCTTCTATTATATTAGAAGCTCTCATTCCGGCTTGTGGGGTATCCGTATAATTATTTAACTTAAATAGAGAGATTTTAACATCATTCTTCTTTTCATATGTATCATTTACATCTTCATAAACAACTGGAAGTTGTTTGTCTGTTGTGACTATTGATGCAGCTGAACAGCCAATAAGAAACACCATTAAAGAGAATATTGTAGTACTAATTAAATATTTGATTTTATTTCCTTTGTTTTTCAATTATATATTGATATTATACATAATTATAATGAGTTTTTAGTGAGTTTTAAATATTTAAAAACTAAAAAGTACTCTTCCTTCGATTAACTGATAGAGTCCTACATAAGAATCATCAAGATCATCTTTATAGACATTTGGTTTAGCAACAATATAATTAAACATGATTTTCATTTCATTATTGATATACCAATTGACACCAAATGTATAATCACCCTGTGTTCCACCTTCTTCTGTTTTCATTGGAGTAGTATCATTCAAATTTATATAAGAATAACGTGCAGCAAGTTCTACCGCACCATCTCTATTTGGTTTTATCTTTCCAAGTGTAGCAGTTTTAAACTTATATCTTTTTCCACTCCCCACAAGAAAATAACTCCCCTGTAAATAATATGCATAAAAATTATAATTTTGCAAATCTACTTCACCATTGTAAGCAGCAATCATGGAGTCAGTATACTCTGCCTGAAATGAATACTTATTGTAAATATAGAGTGCTTCAAGATTAAATTTAGTAAGATTTTTTACATCTTTTATTTTTACTGAAACATATTTTTTATCTATAAGACTTGCTTCAGCACCCTGCTTAATCTTTAACTCATCCCCGTTCATATCTCGTTCTCCAAAGCCAAAACCAACAGAAAGTAGATGATTTTTTTGAAATTTATAAGCATAAGTTGCACGAAGAGAGTAACCATTTTTTACTATCTCATCATCTAATCTTTCGTCAATAGAGTTTGTATAAATAGCACTCAATAAATTTACTCTTGAATTATTGATTTTTTTATACAAAAGAAGTTCACTCCCTAGTTTTCTATTTTCAGTAAATGCATTATTTAAAGCTCTCTCCATAAAAGTGATATTTTTAGAAGAAGAGTAACCATCAAGTGAAAAAGGTATTTTTATATTTCCTGCTTTAATTCTATACTTTGTATCTATTTTTTTAAATTTATTTGCATATCCAATAAAAACATCTTTGTAGTTACTAGAACCTGTAAAACTATATTCAAGCTCATAAAAAAGTTTCTCTTGTAAAAAACTTCCTTTATGATTAACTCGTACTCTTCTCCAAGCATTTGCATAATAACTATCATCTTGTTCATTAAAATAAGCACTATCATAACTCAGTTGTGCTCCAAAAGAGTACTGATAGCCATAAAATCTACTTGCTCTTTTACTTTTTAACTTCTTTAAGTACTTAGTATAAAACCATTTAACATCTCTCTTTTTAATATATTTTATTTTATTTTTTTTCTTCTTATTTTTTTTATGAACAACTTCTACTGTTACCTCTTTTTTATCATTTTCTTTAGAAATAGATAAAACAGTAGATTTCTTTTTTTTATGTGGTGCTATTATTATTGTTTCTATAGGAGGAGTAGAAACAGACAGAGTAGAAGGAGTTGGAGGAGTAATTACTTCAACAGTTGGTAAAGACTCCTTTGTATCAAAACGACTCTTATATGTTGATGTGATATAGCTATGTTTAAATTTTTTTATAAATTTTTTCTGATCTTTTTTAGCATCTTTATAACTTTCAAAACAGCCACAACGAACTGTTATATTATGCCCTATTTCCATAATTTTACAAGATTTATCATAAGAATCTTTTACAATAGCTTTATGATTTACAGATGAATTTACTCTACTTAAAAGTTGTACAGTATAACAGGTTGGCTCACCTGCACTTAAAGTTAAGGAAAGAACTATAGCAATGAAAAAAAATCTCATAGACTATCTCTATCTATCATAATATATGTAGCAGCTTTATTTGGTTTTTTACCATTATCTTCGACAATAAGTAAGGCTGGATCTTTAGACTCTTTATTTACAACTGTAATACCCTCTCCAAATCCAATATCAGGTTGATTTTTTACAAGTTTTACTGTTTTGTTAACTCTATCCCAAAACCATAGTTCAAATTTTGATTCTCTCTTATTACTTCCCCCAGCAATAATCCAGTATCCTTTTTTCTCTTTATCATATGTTATATCACGAATACCTAGACCTTTTAAATCTATACGAATTGCCTTAGAAAATTCAGGTTTTGCACCTTCCAAGAAGAGTTTTTTAGGGTTTTTCAAAGCGATTACAAGTGCATCTGAACCTACTAAAGGAGATCTAAATCCTATCAGGAGACCACCATCCTCTCCATTTATACACAATCCTTCTATATTTATCATATTACTTAAAAAAAGACTCTGTTTAAAATACTCTGGAAATTTTTCATAAAGATCACTTCTTAAATGTTTATATATATGAAAATCTTCTATCGCTCCATCAGCATAATTAAACATTATAAATTTTTCACGAGCTGATTTTCGTTTGTTTGAACGAGTAAGAGAGTGTGAAGTAATAGCATACACAATATTTCCATCAGAAGTAACTGCTTCTAAATCTTCCACACCTTTTTTAAAAATTTTCTTAATTTTCTTAGGAAGATAGAGATTTCCTATCTCAGAAATTGCACCATTACTCTCTATCTCTAGAAGTTTCAATGCACTAGCACTACCTTCATCTTCAACAATGAGTATTTTACCATCAGGCATAGTTGTTGCACCTGATGGTTCAAACACATTGTAAAATTTGTTTGCAGTATAAATAACATTACCTTTTGAAAGATTATAAAATGCAGTTTTATCAACATGAACCAATGCATAAATAATAAATGAAGCACTTACTATAAGACCCAGTGAGAAGAAAGTATATGCCTGTTTCAACCAAAAATATTTTTTCTTTATCTCTGAACCTAGGATATGAAGATGGCTTATCATCTCTTCTTTAGATTCTTTCGTTTTATAAATTACTTTGTTAACTGCTTTTTTATACTCATTTGGCTCCATATCTGCCATATCTTGATAATACAAAAGAGAGGAGTAATCTTCTAAAAACTCTTTTTTAACTAACATGTTTTTTGTTCTTGGTTTTACTGCCATTACAGCAAAAATAATAGAACCTAAAGAGGTAAGTATAATAGAGATAAAAGCATAAGTCATGATTGCATTATGAACAGCAAAGCCTGAAGCTGTTACACTCACGGTTAAAATAAACCCATTGATTGAGATTAAAATACCTGCTTTAGTATCGGCTAAAGCTGTTAAGTCAAGATTTGAACGAAGAGCATTTCTAAAAAAAGTCCCTCCTAATTTTGAGAGTTCTTTCTTCTTTTTTGGTTTCTTTTTTAACTTTTCTTTCTTCTCATTTATCTCTTTTAAATCACTCAACTACAAACTCCACTACAGCAAAATATTTTTAACATTATCTAAAGTTCTTCCTCTTCTATACTACAAGTTCCTAAAGTAATATTTCCCTTGTTTTTTTTCAAAATCTTTTTTACTTTTTTCTTACTAATGCCCTTAACTTTAGCAAGCTCTTTCAAAGATTTAAAACAGTGTTTCTCTCGATAGGCAATAATTTTTGCTGCTTTTTTTAATCCAATTTTCTTAAGTGTTGCCAACTCTTTTGCTGAAGCATTATTTATATCAACTGCCGAGAAGAGAAGTGTTGAGAGTAGTAATATGTAAACTAAAAATTTCATTAAATTTCCTTTATATTTTTATTATTATAGCTAGAGTTACTGAATAACACTCTAAATCTTCCTAGTTCCTAGGCTCAATTCTTTTGTTCTACTCCA
Source organism: uncultured Sulfurimonas sp. (assembly GCA_964615395.1). Classification (GTDB taxonomy): domain Bacteria; phylum Campylobacterota; class Campylobacteria; order Campylobacterales; family Sulfurimonadaceae; genus Sulfurimonas. The sequence goes on along the minus strand of CAZTNH010000004.1, from coordinate 9,347 downwards.
CTATAAATTCTAATAGACCAAAATAGTGTACACCATCAACTTTAATTTTTGAATATGATGTTTGAAAATGTTGAGAGTTATCAACTTCTCTTGAAATAACTCTTAAATAATATGTTCCACTATCTAAATTTATCTGTTTTGAAAAAGTCAAACCTTGAATATCTTTTTCTTCAATAATAACATTGTCAACACTTCCCTGTGAAACGTTAACATCATAAACTATTGCATCACCTTCCAAATCAACTGATTCTCCCCAGCTAATATCTAAAGTTGATGTATCTTTGTTATAAGATGCATAACTTTCAAATGGCATAGGACTCCCTATCACCTCTTTATACATTGCAATATTATCTGGTATCCTTGTTATCAACTCTTCAGTAAAATTTGTCCATGAAGAGTCAGAGTTATGATCACTATCTGGTAAAACTGACTGATATGGTTCTACTAAATCTTTATATTTATCTATAATAGTTTGTATAGCATCATCTGTTATGTAATCAGCTCTTATCTTATCTGCTAAAGCATATAAATCATCTCTATTTTTTTTAACACTTAAAAATTTCTTATGTAATGCCGATCTCCACCACACAGAAATTCCGTACTCTCCACGATTTAAATATTTTTTCGTTGCCCATGCACCATCATAATCCCATGGTAAAAAGTAAAATTTATCACTATAGAGTGGATTATAGAGATAAAAGTTATGTTGAATAGCATCTTTATCACTTAATATAAGATTGACTGCTAACCATGTTAAATAGTTATCTCTATCAAAATATTTATCTACTACTTCATCTATATCTGTAGTATTTTGAATTGCTACTAACATCTCATGAAGTTTTTGATGATGATCTCCATTTTTAATCTCAAGGACTTCACCAAATGCAACAGGGTCTATCGGCTCACCATCTTCATCTAAGGCAAGTGCTGGAATATCTTCAAAAAGGAAATTATTTGCATTATACAAATGATCATTAGGATTCCATCCTCTATCAACTAAATACTCTACTCTTATAGCTTCTGGTTGATTGAAAAGACCATAATCCTCCCCATCAATCATTAAATGGATAAAATTAACTTGTAAACCTGTAATATTTGGAACATCTCTAAAAAGACTAAAAGCAACTCTATTTCGAAGTCTTGATCTATCAGATGCAGATTTGGTAAGCATAAACTTTCTTTGTGCTAAGTAAAGATTTAATTTAGAGTCTAACTTTAAAGAGTATGATTTTTGATCACTAAATCTTGTAAATCCACCTTTAATTTTAAAAGTAGCATTCTCTAAGTCTATATTGTTAGCAAATGTTGGTGTTTGCATATGTATATGCAATTTTGGAGCATAATCATCTATCGGATTCAAGTCATTGTTGATATCATCAAAGGTACAGGGTCTCATGGGAGCCGTTATATCATCATAAGGCTCACATAAAAAATCATTTGGCACAGGAATTGTTACAGACATCTCTATAACTTCAGAAGATTCATCCTTATACCAACTATCTTCATCATTAATCGCACCTACAACGGAAGGTGTTTTATCAACATCATTATAACTAGTACATCCAGAAATAATAAAAAATATAATTAGAGATAAAAAATAGTACATCCAAAACCACCTTATTTGGGTGCAATTCTATCATTTTTAATCCATATAATTGCTTAATTGAATTTTTAAATTAGTTTTAAATTTTTTAATGTCAGAGGAAGAGAAAAATAAAATAACTATTATTTCTCATTTGGGGATGGGACTTCAGTCCCATAAATAATGAGCCTAAAGGCTCATAAGGAGTCTTAAGCCTCTCCGTCTAAGTGCAAGGCTAAACGCTCTAACTTCACTCTATACTCATCAAGATTAAAATCTTTCACACGAGATACACCATCTTCTACTGCTGCTGCTGCAACTGCTGAGGCAACCCACACAAGAACACGTCTATCAAATGGTGATGGAATGATATACTCACTTCCAAATGCCATTACATCTCTATGGTGAGCATCTTTTACTTTTTGTGGTACTTCTTCTTTTGCTAATGATGCAAGTGCTTTTGCCGCTGCCATTTTCATATTTTCAGTAATTTTAGTTGCTCTTACATCAAGTGCACCTCTAAAAATTTGAGGGAAACCTAAAACATTATTTACTTGGTTTGCATAATCACTTCTACCAGTTCCAATAATAACATCAGCACGAGCCTCTTTAGCTACTGGTGGTTTTATTTCAGGATTTGGATTTGCACAAGCAAAAATAATAGGATGCATATCTGACATACTTTTTACCATTTCTGCTGTAATTAAATCAGGTTGTGAAAGACCTAAAACCATATCTGCATTTTTCATTGCATCTTCAAGAGTTCTATCATCTGTATCAAATGCAAACTTCTGTTTGTACTCATTTAAGTCTGTACGAGCACTATGAATTACACCTTTAGAATCAAGCATTGTAATATTTGTTACACCTAGAAGTTTATACATATCAGCACATGCTATACCCGCTGCACCAGCACCGATAACAACAACTTTTAAATCTTGCGCTTTTTTGCCACTCATCTCAATAACATTCATCAATCCAGCAGTTGTTATAACAGCAGTACCATGTTGATCATCGTGAAAAACAGGAACATTACAGATCTCTTTAAGACGATGTTCAATTTCAAAACATCTTGGAGCTGAAATATCTTCAAGATTAACACCACCAAAACTATCAGCCATAGCAGCAACTATTTTAATAATCTCTTCAGTATCTTTTGTATTTAACTCAATATCAATAGCATCAACATTCGCAAAAGATTTAAATAAAACACCTTTTCCTTCCATAACAGGCTTACCAGCTAAAGGACCAATATCCCCTAAACCAAGAACAGCAGTCCCATCACTAATAACAGCTACAAGGTTACCCTTGTTTGTATAATCATATGCTTTATCTAAATCTTTCTCTATCTCAAGGCAAGGAAATGCTACACCAGGGCTATAAGCTAGTGCTAACTCCTCTTGAGTACTACATGACTTTGTTAAAAGCGTTCCTGTTTTACCATTTGTATCAAACTCACTTTTTGCTATATGATATGCTAATGCTTCTTCTTTTGCAGACATTTTATCTCCCTTGTTTTCTGAAATTATACTCCTAATCCTATTTACAACTCATTTGTTAATATCTATCTTATTCAAATAAAGTACTGAATTACCTTTAGTATTGTAGTAAATTCCTAAAGAATTTTTACAAGAAACAAAAACACCTCTACCATTAAACCTCTGTCTATTCCTAAAAATTCTACTCAATATTTGAGTATCAAACCCTTCACCCTCATCGCTAATCTGAGTTATAATGTAACAGACTTCTTTATAACAGAGTCCGCTTACTTTGACATTTATCTTCTTATTACACCCTATCTCTTCTTCTTGCAGAACTTCAAAATATCTATCTTCTTCTATTAACTTATGCTTTCTCTGTGAACTTATTCCTAAATTTCCATGTTCATAAGCATTCATATAGAGTTCTGTAAATACTAAATCTGCTTCATTAATGATTTGTGAACTATTTTTTATCTCAGAAAGAATTTTATTATACCACTCAGCTGCACTATCTACATCTTCAAAAGAGGTTTCAAATCTTTTTTCATTTGATACAATATATTCTAAAGGAAGCCTATGTATAAAAATAAGGGTAATATCATCTTCAGCTTTATCAATCTTAGATAAAAATCTTTCTTTAAACTCTTCTCTAGTAAAACTCTTTAAAAAATCTTTTTGTATATACTCTGCATATAATTTATGTTCATGTTTTGTACTATTTTCAACTATACCATCACTATAAAAAAGAAATTTATTCATATCTTCAATATTATATTCACTGATTTGATAAGAGCGTTGCCATTTACTCATAGGAGGATTATTTGATTTAAGTTTTATAATCTCATTTTTACTATTTTGCATTAAGATTGCTGGCATACCAAATTTTGCATATGAGAGAGTATTATAACTTGCATCGAAAAGAATATAATCAATAGCAACAGCCTCTTCATCGAGTAAAATTGGTCGTATATAGCTCATAGACTCTTTTATCAACATATCTAAAGAGAAACTATCATACTCTAGCATTTTATCAATTATATGATTGATAAAAGATGTCATATTCATTGCTGTTAAAGAAGCAGAAAGTCCTTTTCCCATTCCATCAACAATAAGATAAAATGTTCTATTTTCATCTATTCTACGAGCAGTATAAGCATCTCCACTTATCACATCTAAGGGCTGATACAAAAAATCTACTAAAGAGATGTTCTTTTCTCCTATCATCTGATAGTAAAAATCATTTCTCAAAATATTAAGCTCTTTTGCGAATGCTAAATCTTCTTGATAAGAGTTATATCTATTTTTTTCTTCTAAAGCCTTTAATTTTTCTACTCTTTGATTTTCAATATATTCATTCGCAATAAGAGATTTAGAAGCTTTCATTAAAATACTAAGAAGTTCATCGGCTACTATTGGTTTTTTTAAAAAATAACTTACACCCTGTCTTAATGCCTCAACAACAACATCTATTTTTTCAACAGCTGTCCCTAAAATAATAGGAATATCTCTATTTTTTGCTCTAATTTTTGCGATAAGTTCTAAGCCATTTAAAACAGGCATATCATAATCACTTAAAACAATATCTATTTTATTCTCAAGAAACTCTTTATATCCCTCTTCTCCATTATTAGCAAAAATAAGTCTTCCTACAATATTTTCTAGTATTGATTCATAAAGAAGTCGTGTTGTCTTATCATCTTCAACACATAAAAGTGTTAAAGAGTTTGTATATTCAAGGATAGCATCATGCTTTTCTAAATCAAAAACCATTAAACTTTAAACTTTTCTAATTGATGTTCAAGCTCTTTTGCATCCTTCGATAATGCCCCTGCTGAGTTTTCAACATCAACTCTTAATTCATTATTTTTTGAAGAGAGATCTATCATTATCGACATATCATCAATCAGAACTTTTGTTTTTGTAGCGATATATGTACTCTTATGCATAACTTCAGTTGCTCTCTCTTTAGTAATAGAAAGATTATTTTTTGTCTCTTCAGAAGAGAGTATTAACTCTTGTGCAGAATCAGAAATATTATCCATATTTTTTGAAGTGAGTGATGTCTCTTCTGCTATTTCGACTACATTTTGAGTTATGAGATTAACATTTGAGCTAATTTCACTTAAAGATTTTTGAGTCCGTTCTGCAAGTTTACGTACTTCATCTGCAACAACTGCAAAACCTCGACCATGTTCCCCTGCACGAGCAGCTTCTATGGCAGCATTTAAAGCAAGTAAATTTGTTTGATCTGCTATATCAGAGATAATACTAAGAACATCTTTAATATTTTTAGCCTGTTCCGTTAAAGCACTAACTTTTTGAGCTAAATCTTCTTGATGCTCACTCCCCTCTTCTATTGTTCCTATTACAAACCCTAACTTTGTTACAAAACCATCTATAGTCTCAAATGTGACATCTAAATCTTCCGTTACAGTAATAGCAGACTCTTCTATATCATCTAGTTTATGACCTATGTCATCTACCAAAACATTAATTCCGCTAATTCTTTTCTCTGTTGAAGATGAATTTTCAGTTAAATATTGCACGACTTTATTGAGTTTTACACTCTCATCAGTTGTGCTAGAGGAGACTGTTTTAGCATGCATTACAGTCTCTTTAAACGCCGCCATCATACCACCAAGAGCACGAGAAATTTGTGCTATCTCATCCCTCCCTTCTACCACAATTTCACAAGTTAAATCTAACTTACTTGAGACACAATTAATTTTTTCTAATGAGTTCTTAACACTCTTATTTATCGCCTTACTAATCATTAAAATAATCACTAAAATCAATACCGTAAAGATAAGATAACTACTTATCATTGTTATAGCTCGTAACTTAGATTCTGCTTCTATCTTCTCTAATAAAACTGTGTTTTGTTTAGATATTTCGTCATCGACTTTTTTAAGAAGATTTATCTTCTTTGTTATAGTTTTAAACCATACCAAAGGATCTATTCCAAATCCACCTGTGAGTGCTTTTTCTTTAGCAATATCTCGCATTTTATTTACCTGAGATACTGATGGATTTTGCATTACTTTTTCATAAAAAGATTTTACGTCATTATTTGCCATGGCCATTGAAGAGTTCAAGTATGCATCTTGTTCTGCAACTAAAGTAATCCACTTTGCAAACATCCCATCCCCAAACTTATCCATACCAAATGCCGCACTTAAAACTGCTCTCTCTATCCCCGCTCTCTCTTTAGACTTTAAAAAATTAGCATAAGTATCAAGTGCTTTTACAAGCTTTTGTGTATCAGCAAGTTTTGCAGTTAAAGATACTATATTTAGTATTGTTTTATTCATTTTTGAATAATAACTAACCTCATCTTTCACACTAATACTTAGAGAATCTACACGAGCACGTATACTATTTATTTTACTCATATAAGCACTAAAATTAGCTATTTCAGATCTTAGTTCAGTTGAAAAGCTATTGAGATTCAAACTATTTATGTATGTTTTTAAAGCTCTATTTTTACTATCTGTTTGAACTCTTTGAGTTGGTAAAATAGCTGAAAATTTCACACCCTTAGAAGCGATAAACCCAGCACTAGCACCACGCTCTTTTTGTGTTTCATGGATTAAAAGACTCAGTTTTTGAGAGAGAACATTTAAATCTTGTGCTTGAGTTATTGTAACACTCTCATAATAAGCTTTTTTAACTGTTAATGCTAAAATAACTAATGAAAATGAGACAACTAAAATGAGTATGATGTTAAGTTTGTATTTTATTGTCATAATTTATATTTTTTTGACTTTAAAAACTGCTGTCAAGTTTAAATCTTCCAATAATTCCATAAGTTGACTATTGCCAACTCTCATATGTAAATCAATTGAATCTTTAAGAACAATTTTATTAAAATAACCGATGATTGAAGATGTGATAGATAAAGAATCTTCTATAATAACAGTAATTTCTTTATGCTCTTGAACTAAATGATCAGTCGCTGTTTTTATCTCTTGATAATCATTAACACTTTTAATGTTTCCTGTTATTCTAAGAGTATTGGAAGAAGTTGATACTTGCATATGAAGCCTTTATTTTAGGTATATCTTTATAATACCAAAAATAATATAAATTACTTAATAATTTCTAGCCAATCTTTCATTTTTTTCTCATAACCTATACTTTTTAACGCAACAAATTTAAAAGGTTTTAATAAATACTCTTGCTTCACATATCCACCATAATCATGAGGGTATAAATACCCTTTATTCCGTTGTTGTATTGTCTCTGGAATATCCATTATATTTCCATTTCGTACAGACTCTAGTGCTGCATTTATAGCTAAATATGCTGAGTTTGATTTAGGAGAGGCACAGAGGTAGATAACTGCTTGTGCTAAAATAATTCTTGCTTCAGGATAACCAATCTTACTTACAGATGTGAGACATGAAGCTGTAAGAGTCATAGCCTGAGGATTGGCATTTCCTATATCTTCACTAGCAAGTATCACTAAACGCCGAGCTATAAAATCAGCAGACTCTCCACCCTCGATAAGACGAGCCAAGTAGTAAATAGCTGCATTCTCATCACTTCCCCGAACAGACTTTATTAGTGCCGAGATAAGATCATAGTGAACGCCAGCCTCACTACTCCCAGCTTGAAGTGCATTTGGTCTAAGAGATTTAAGAGTCTCTATATCTATAGTCGCGTTTAGATTTGAGGCGAACTCTAAAAGTTTGAGCATAGCACGGGCATCACCTCCCGAGCTAGAGACCAAGTACTCTTGTGTCTCCTCATCTATGATGAGTTCATACTTTTCTATAGCTTTTGAGAGTAGCGTTTGGAGTGCTGAGTTTGAGATATGTTTGAGTTCAAATAGCATAGAGCGAGAACGGATAGCAGAGGTAAGGGAAAAGAAAGGGTTTTCAGTAGAAGCACCGATAACTAAGACACTATTGTTCTCCATTACTGGAAGTAGAACTTCTTGTTGGTTTTTTGCTAAACGATGCACTTCATCAATGAAAATAAGAGGTTTTTGGAGAGCATTTTTATACTGTTCAAAAATCTTTCGGAGTTGTTCTACTTTCAAGCTTGTAGCATTAAACTCATAAAAAGGTAAATCCATACTCTTTGCAATAATTCTAGCGATAGAGGTTTTACCCGTTCCAGCAGGACCAAAAAAGAAACTATGTCCTAGAGCAAATTTTTCACAGAGTGTACGAAGGGGTGCACCCTCACTACTTAGATGCTCTTGACCGACAAGCTCATCAAATGTGGAGGGGCGAAGGAGTTGTGTAAAATCTGCCAATATTCATCCTTTCAAAGAATTTTATTAGCAGAATTTTAGCATAAATTCTTAGTTGATATCTTGTTTAGGTGTTATAGCAGTCTCAGCTGGTAAAACAGGATAAACAATTTGAGGTTTTCTACCATCTAAACTTCCTAAGAAAGTCTCAATAGAAGCCGCATCTTTATCAGAAATTTTCTTACCAAGTTGAATACGAGCCATTTCAACGATAGCACCCTTAAGTGTTGGGATAGCTCCATTATGAAAGTATGGTGCAGTTTCAGTGATATTTCTAAGTGTTGCAACTTTTACCATACCATTTTTGTCACCTTTAAAGTCGCCTACATTCATGTATTTGTATTTAGCATAAACACCTAGCATGTTCATTGAACCACCAAGAGCTATACCGTTATGACAACTAGCACATCCCATATCTATAAAAGTTTTTAAACCTGCTTTTTCTGCTTTACTCAAAGCATCTTCTTGACCATTTAAGTAATCATCAAAAGGAGCTGGAGTTACAAGTGTACGCTCAAAGTTTCCTATAGTTTTTGTGATTAAGTCAAAGTTGATTTTAGCATCTTTTCCATACACTTTTTGAAATCTCTCTACATACTCAGGCATAGAGTTTACAGTTTTTTCTATGTGACCTTTTGTCGCTGCCATCTCAGGAGTTGCAAGTGTTGGTCCTTTTGCTTGATCTTCTAAGTCTGGACTTCTACCATCCCAAAACTGTCTATCAAAGAAAACTGCATTATAAACTGTTGGAGAACTTAAGTGATGAGGATTTTGTGTCCATTTGTGACCAACAGCAGCAGCGAGACCATCATCTCCACCAGTTGCAAGATTGTGACAAGTGTTACAGCTAATAAGTCCACTTTTTGATAAACGTGACTCAAAATATAGCATTTTCCCTAACTCTGTTTTTTCTACTGTTATAGGGTTTCTTTTGTCATCAATAAGCTTTAAAAGAGCTGACTTGCTTGTTGGTATAGCTACAAGACCTGCATTTTTTGCATCTTGTGTTAAACTACTTGCAAAA
>CAZTNH010000003.1:0-35225 GCA_964615395.1 uncultured Sulfurimonas sp. | reverse complement strand
CTTACTGAACTCACACCTATCCGTGAGTCTGCTGAGATAGTGGCCGATTTAGTTCGTTCACTTGCAGGTATCAAGATAGAGTTGAAGTTTTTTGATATTGGTGGTGGTTTAGGTATCAAGTATGATGATGAGACGACTATTAAACCTTATGATTATGCACAGGCTATTTTAGGGACTTTAACAGCACTTGATCTGACTATTCTTTGTGAACCAGGACGTTTCTTAACTGCAAATGCTGGATACTTTGTAAGCCGTGTACTTTATGAGAAACAAAATGGTGCGAAAAAATTTGTAGTGATTGATGGTGCTATGAATGACCTTCTTCGTCCTGCTCTTTATAGTGCATACCACAAGATAGAGGCTATTACAGAAGCTACAGGAGAGAGTCGTCCTGTAGATATTGTCGGTCCTGTTTGTGAGAGTGGAGACTTTTTTGCAAAAGATTATCCACTTCCTGAGTTAAATCACAACGATTTAGTTGTAGTTCATAGTGCTGGAGCTTACGGCTTTGGTATGGGAAGTAACTACAATACTCGTGGACGTAGTGCAGAGGTTGCCCTTGAGGGTGGTGAAGATAGACTTATCAGAAGACGTGAGACTTTTGAAGATTTAATTGCCTTAGAGCAAGAGTTCTTAGAGAAATAAAGTGTATTTTATAGATGTTCAAGGGACTTTAATAAGCGATGAAGACAAATCACCAATAGCAGGGAGTAGAGAGTTTATAGAGAGATTAAACACTCAAAATATCCCCTATATGGTGATTACAAATAATACAAAAAAAGAGTCAAAAGAGTTTCATTCGTTTTTAAAATCTTTAGGTTTTAATTTTGGTTTTGATAAATATCTTGACCCTTTAATGCTTTTAGAAACAAGAGTCTCTAAAGAAGCTGTAGCAGCGTATGGTGCACCTGCATTTTTAGAGACTCTTATTGCTATGGGATATAAGTTGGATTTTAAAAATCCTAAAACAGTGCTTGTTGCTACAAAAGAGGACTTTCATCCTGATGAGTATGCTCAGATGATTGACTTTTTACTGGCTGGTGCAGAGCTTGTAGGTATGCACGAAACATCTATTTATGCTAAAAATTCCAAACGCTATCCTGGTGTTGGAGCAGTTTTAAAACTACTAGAGTTTGCAACAAGTGTCCCTTATGAAGTGGTGGGTAAACCTAGTATTGCTTTTTACAATGAAGGATTAGAACTCTTGCAGAAGCAAAATTTTAAAGCTAGTTTTGATAAAATTACTATGATAAGTGATGATGTGAAAGGTGATTTGGGTGGTGCTAAAGAGCTTGGAATGTGTACTGTTTTTGTCACAAGTGGGAAGTATAGAACAGAATCAGAAATAGTTCCATTTTTAAAAGAGGAGTTGAGACCTGACTGTGTCTATGCAGATATGCAAGAGGTCTTCCAAAAGAGACTCTCTAGCCAAAAGGAAACGATATGAAAAAGAGTAGTAAGTGGCAAACTTTAGATGATTGTAGAGAAGCGATAGATAAGATTGACAATGAGATGTTAGAACTCTTAAACAGACGTATGACTGTTGTTGAGAGAGTTGGAGAGATAAAGAGTGAAACGGGTGGAGCTATCTATCGACCTGAGAGAGAAAAGGCAATTATTGAGCGTTTAGTAGCTAAAAGTAGAGCTGATAAAGGTCTCTTAAATGATAGTGCTATTGAAGCACTTTACTTAGAGATATTTGCAGTTTCTCGAAACTTGGAACTCCCTGAACGCATAGCCTACCTTGGACCTGAGGGAAGTTTTACTCATCAAGCTGCTGAGAGTCGTTTTGGTGCTATGAGTGAGTACCTCTCTTTAAACTCAATTGAGTCTGTTTTTAAAACATTAGAGTCAAAGCGTGCTAAGTTTGGTGTCGTTCCTATTGAAAATTCTCGTGATGGAATAGTAGGAGAGACTCTTGATTTACTGGCTAAATCTTCTATGAAAATCGTTGCAGAACTCTATATGCCTATTCATGTGGCGTTTGCTACAAAGGCAGCTAAGCTTGAAGATATTACGAAAATCTACTCAAAAGATAAGGGTTTTGGTCAATGTAGAGAGTTTTTAAGTGAACATGCACTTCACGATATAGAACTTATACCTGTAGAATCAACAGCAAAAGCAGCGATTTTAGCGGCTGAAGATGAGAATGCAGCAGCTATCTGCTCTCATATCGCTGCGAAACTTTACGGTATTCCTACTATGTTTGAAAATATAGAAGATGAACATGATAATGCTACTCGTTTTGTGATTTTAAGTGATTTTAAAAATGGAATAAGTGGAGAGGATAAGACCTCTATTTTAGTTCGCTTAAATGATGCAGTTGAAGCAGGTGCTTTAGTGCATTTTTTACAAGATTTTGATGCCCAGAAGATAAATCTTTCCAAAATCGAATCACGTCCATCAAAAGATAAGGATGGTGGTTTTGACTACTGGTTTTATATAGACTTTTTTGGGCATATTGATGATGAAAAAATTCAAAAAGTGTTAGGAAAACATGAGGGCGAGGTTACATGGCTTGGAAGTTATGTTAAAGGCGAATAATAAGACAATGGATAGCAATTGGCTTGAACCCTATAGTAAAGGTGAGGATTAATTTATGAAATTTAACAAAAAGCTAGAGAGTATTAAAACTTATGAGGCTGGAAAGCCAATAGAGTTAGTTGTTCAAGAGTTTGGTATTGAGCCAAAAGATATTATAAAACTTGCATCAAATGAAAATCCAAATGGGTGTTCACTTAAGGTACAAGATGCAGTAAGTAAAATAGTGGCAAATATGGCACTCTATCCTGATGATAGTATGCGAAAACTCAAAGCAGCTTTGACAAAACGCTTTGAGGTTGAGGAAGAGAACTTAATCATTGGAAGTGGTAGTGACCAAGTTATAGAGTTTATTATGCATGCAAAAGCGAGTGAGAATGCAAAGATACTTATAAACTCTGTAACATTTGCAATGTATGAGATATATGCAAAACATACAGGTGCTGAGGTTGTTAGAACAGCTTCTCAAGAGCATAATTTAGATGAGTTTTACGAGCTATATAAAAAAGAGAAACCATCGGTGATTTTTCTCTGTACTCCAAATAATCCAACAGGTGATGCTATTGATGCTATGGAAATGATGGCGTTTATAGAGAAGATAGATGAAGAGACTTTAGTCGTTGTAGATGGTGCATATATGGAGTATGGAGCTTTTAAAGATGAGAGAAAGCGAGTGACACCAAAAGAGTTAATTTCAAGATTTAACAATGTTATCTACTTAGGAACTTTTTCAAAGGCTTATGGTCTTGGTGGGATGCGTGTTGGTTATGGTATCGCTGATGCAAAAATTATAAAAGAACTCTATAAACTTCGTCCTCCTTTTAACATCACAACTCTCTCTTTAGAAGCTGCATCAGTAGCACTAGAAGATGAAGAGTTTGTAAAAAACAGTATCGCTTTATGTTTTAGTGAGATGAAACGCTACAATGAGTTTGCAATCGAGAAAAAAATAGATATAATAGAGAGTTATACAAATTTTGTGACATTATGTTTAAATAAAACTCAAAATTCCTCTAAATTAGCAGATGATTTGCTAAAACAGGGGATGATAGTAAGAGATTTAAGTGGTTATGGGATGAATGCAATTCGTGTAACTGTTGGAACAGCTGTTCAAAATGATCGTTTTTTTGAATTAGTATCTGAATTAATATAAATTTTAATATGAGAGTTTAATGGATTTTAAAGTACTATTTTCACAATTAGTTATTCTTTATGAAAAACTTACGAAACAGCAACGCCTTATTATTGCGGGAGCAGTTGTTGGTATTGTAGGTTTTTTAATATTTTTAGTGGTCTTTACAAACCCTAAAAATGTGGATAGCAAATATAAAGTACTTTTTAATGCACTCTCTTCTACTGATGCTGCCAAAGTAATTACACAACTAGAACAGGATAATATCCCCTATATTTTAGAAGATAACAATGTTATAAAAGTTCCTCAAAATGCAGTATATAAAGAACGAATTTCAATAGCAGCTTTAGGTATTCCAGATGATAATGGTGTAGGGTTTGAACTCTTTGATAAACAGGAGTTTGGAGCTACATCTTTTGACCAAAAAGTGAAGTATCTTCGTGCTATGGAAGGGGAACTCTCAAGAACCATTGACTCTTTAGGACCTATTAATTCTGCAACAGTAAGTTTAGCCCTGCCAAAAGAGTCACTTTTTGTGACAAAAGAGGTTCTCCCAACGGCTTCGATTATGGTAGAACTTAAAGATGGTCGGACACTCTCTCTTAAACAGATACGAGGTATTAAAAATCTTGTTTCTTCTGCCGTACCGAAGTTAACATCAGCAAATGTAACACTTGTAAATAGTGATGGAAATACACTTGGGGATGAAGAAGAATCAGCTCAAATGAGTGAACTCTCCATATCACAACAGAAATATAAAAATAAAGAAGAGAAGAAAAAAGAAGAAAAAATCCTAAGAGTAATCTCACCATTTGTTGGTGGTACAGATAAGGTTGTCGCTCAGGTAACAATAGAGTTCGATTTTTCTGTTCAAAACTCAACAAGTGAAACTTATGATCCTGAAAATGTTGTACGAAGTGAGCAGACTAGTGAAGAGAAAAGAGAAGGTACGAGTCCTAAACAAGTAGGTGGCGTACCTGGAACAGTGAGCAATATAGGACCTGTTAAAGGTTTAACAAGTAATCAAACTAAAAATTCATACTCTAAGAATACGGGAACAACTAACTATGAAGTTGGTAAAACTGTGAGTACTACAAAGAGTCAGTTTGCTCGTATTAAAAGAATTACTGCTGCTGTTATTGTTGATGGAAAGTATAAAACCAAAATGGATAAAGATGGTAAATCTACATCTGATGTTGAATATGTACCTTTAAATGAGACAGATATAAATGCACTTACAGATTTAGTAAGTCGTTCTATAGGTATAAATAAAGAGAGAGGGGACGTTATAAGTGTCCAAAATCTCCAATTTGATAGAAGTAAAATGTCTCCATCGGTGGATGGAGTAACACAGGGTAGAGAGTTTATAGCTACTTATTTAGCACCTTTTTCTGGAGTATTTAAGTATATATTTGTGCTTATTTTACTTCTTATACTTTACAAAAAAGTTATCTCTCCATTTGCTGGAAAAATGCTTGAAATCTCAAAAGAAGAGGAAGAACTTGCTTCTCCGATACTAGCTATTGAAGATGATGAAGAGGAAGATCTTGTAGAAAAAGTACAGCAGATGCGTAAGAAAGTTGAAGATCAGTTAGGTGTAGGTGATAACTTTAATGAGGATGAACTTAAATATGAGGTTATTCTCGATAAAGTACGAAACATGGCAGATGAAGCACCTGAAGATATAGCCTCTTTACTACAAGCACTTTTAGTAGAAGAAGCAGATGGAACTCACCAAAGATAATGAAGTAAAGAGGAAATAATATGGCAAACTTAAATCAGCAACAACAAGCTATTTTTGATGAGATGAGTATGGCTGAAAAAATTGCCATACTTCTTTTACAACTAGGAGAAGAGACTACAGCTGGAATTTTTTCAGCTATGACTGTAGATACTATTACCGATATATCAAAATACATTGCACAAAATAGTTCAGTTGATAGAAGTGTTGCAACTGCTATACTTGAGGAGTTTCATGCTATTTTTCAATCTGGTCAGTATCTTACATCAGGTGGTATGGAGTATGCAAGAGAGTTACTCTATCGTACACTTGGTGCAGAAGAGGCTAAAAAAGTTCTTGAAAAATTAAGTAAAAATATGCAAGATACTCAAAACTTTGCATACCTTTCTAAGATTAAGCCTCAACAACTTTCAGACTTTATTATCAATGAGCATCCACAGACTATTGCTCTTATATTGGCTCATATGGATGCTACTGAAGCTGCTGATACACTACAGTTCTTTCCTGATGAACTACGTAGTGAAGTTGCTATGCGTATGGCAAGACTTGGGGATATTTCTCCTTCTGTGATTAAAAGAGTTTCGGCTGTTTTAGAGTCTAAACTCGAGTCTCTTGCTTCATACAAAGTTGAAGTTGGTGGTCCTCGTGCTGTTGCTGATGTATTTAACCGTCTTGGTGCAAAAAGTTCTAAAGCGACTCTTTCAAATATTGAGCAGGTTGATGAAGAGCTTGCGACACTTATCAAAGAGATGATGTTTACATTTGAAGATATGGTCAGTTTAGATAAAACAGCGATTACGGAGACACTTAAAGCTGTTGATAAGGCTGAGTTAATGTTAGCACTAAAATCTTCTCCTGAAGAGTTAAAAGAGAAGTTCTTCTCTGCTATGAGTGATCGTGCTCGTGATGCCTTTGAAGAGGAGATGCAGTTCCTAGGTGCTGTTAAGATGAAAGATGTAGAGACTGCTCAGCGTAAAATCGTTGAGGTCGTGAATGGTCTTGCTGAGAGTGGTGCAATTCAGATGGGATCTACTGAAGAGATGATAGAGTAATATATGGCTACTGTAATATCAAAAAACAAATTAGATTCTCATAATGTTGGAAAATATAACTTTAAAATCATCGCTCTTGGAAATAGTTCAGAAGAGGAGAGTGAACATACGAAGTCGCCGACAAAAGAGGAGCCAGAGAAGAAAAAAATCACAGATGTTGATTCTAGTGCATTAAGCTCTAGTTCTAAAGAGTCTCTTATCGAGTCTTTAATGCAAAAAACCGACGAGATGTCTTCTAACTTTATAAAATTACAGATGAAATTAGAGAGTAAGGAAGAGGAGTATCAAAACTCTTTAGTTAAAGCTAAAGAGGATGCTTTTTCGGAAGGTATAGAAGCTGGTGTTGCAAAAGCTCTTAATGATTCAGAACTACAGTTAAAAAGTAGTAGAGATATGTTTGCAGAATCAATCAAGAAGATAGAAGAGAGTGCAAAAGAGTTTGAGACTGCATTAGAAGCCATTAAATCTGATTTAATGAGAGCTGCTGTTGATATAGCACATGAAGTAGTTAAAGTTGAGTTGAGTGAAAACTCTAATGAGATAGCAAAAGTACTGAGTGATGAGCTCTTAAATGAGTTACAGAGTGCTTCAAAAGTAACTCTTAAAGTTAACCCTAAAAATCATGGTGCTATTTCAGAACATATTGGAAAACAGGAACGAGTTAGTATAATTTCTGATTCAGCTGTAAGTGAGGGCGGTGTCGTTGTGATAAGTGATGCTGGAAATATAGATGCACAAATCAGTAAAAGATTTCAACGAGTTAAGAATGCAGCATTAAGTGAGTAAAATAGATGAATATTAAAAACAAAAATATTAAAGAACTTGAAGTAGTATGTCAAGATATAAGAGAAAGAATTTTAGAAGTTGTAAGTAAAAATGGTGGTCATTTAAGTTCAACTCTTGGGGCTACGGAGTTAATCGTAGCTATGCATAAAGTATTTGATAGTAAAAAAGATCCCTTTATCTTTGATGTAAGTCATCAATCATATGCACATAAACTTTTAACAGATAGATGGGATGATTTTGATACCCTCCGTCAGTTTAATGGTATGTGTGGATATACTAAACCGAGTGAGAGTGATGATGACTACTTTGTTGCAGGACATAGCTCTACTTCTATCTCTTTAGGTGTTGGAGCTGCTAAGGCGATAGCTCTTAAGGGTGAGCAAGAGAGTCGGATTCCTGTTGTTATGATTGGTGATGGAAGTATGACTGCTGGTATGGTTTATGAGGCACTTAATGAGTTAGGTGATAGAAAATATCCGATGATTATTATCCTTAATGATAATGAGATGAGTATAGCTAAGCCTATCGGGGCTATGAGTAGAATGTTAAGCTCTGCAATGGCATCACCCTTTTACCAACGTTTCAAAAAAACTACGGAGAGCTTTGTAGATAACTTTGGCGAAGGTGCTCACTATATAGCAAAACGTATGGAAGAGGGGCTTAAACTTATCACTCCCGGTATCTTGTTTGAAGAGATGGGAATTAACTATATTGGTCCTGTAAATGGGCATAATTTAGAGCAACTTATAGATATATTTCAGAGGGCTAGAAAGCTGGATAGACCAGTTATAATTCATTGCCAAACTATCAAAGGTAAAGGGTATGATATAGCTGAGGGTAAAGAGGAAAAATGGCATGGTGTTTCTCCTTTTGATCTGAGTGATGGGCATACTCTTAAAAAATCTACAACTAAAAGTGCTACACAAATTTATACAGACTGTTTACTGAATTTAGCTGAAAAAAATGAAAAGATAGTGGGTGCAACTGCAGCAATGCCTAGTGGAACAGGTTTAAGTGAACTCTTAGAGAAGTATCCAAATAGATTTTGGGATGTTGCCATCGCGGAACAGCATGCTGTTACTTCTATGAGTGCATTAGCAAAAGAGGGATTTAAACCTTTTTGTACTATCTACTCGACATTTTTACAGCGTGGTTTTGACCAAGTGATTCATGATACTTGTCTTATGGATTTACCTGTAGTTTTTGCACTTGACCGTGCAGGGATTGTAGGTGAAGATGGAGAGACTCATCAGGGTGTTTTTGACATAAGTTTTTTAAGAGCCATTCCAAATATGACACTCTTCGCTCCTCGTGATGAGAAGAGTTTTCATCAAGCAATGGCATTTGCATCTGAGTATGAGCATCCATGTTCTCTTCGTTATCCTAGAGGTTCATTTACACCGACAACTCTGCCTGAATCAACTCCTTTTGAGTTGGCAAAGTCTCAACTATTAGAGTCAAATAGTGGAGATATTTTACTTATAGGGTATGGAAATGGAGTAGGTCGTGCATATGAAACATCATTACTTTTAGATAAAAAAGTGAGTATTTTAGATTTGCGTTTTGTGAAACCACTTGATGAAGATATGCTTCGTGAGTTGAGTACAAAACATAAAAAATGGTTTATCTTCTCTGATAGTTCTAAAATGGGTGGAGTAGGTTCTGCTATCTTAGAGTTTTTAGCGCAAGAGAAAATCACAAATATAGAGCTTACAAGTTTTGAGTATGAAGATGAGTTTATCACTCATGGAAATAGTAAACTTGTTGAAGAGTCTTTAGGCTTACTTCCAGAGCAGTTAGCAAAAGTGATAAATAGCTAATCTAAGTAGATAAGCCCAGCAAATCTTCCTGTTTGAGACTCTGCACGATAAGAGAAGTACTTTTTACTGCTACAGCAACTACACTCCTCACTAAACTCTATATTTCTCTCCTCTATATTGGCGTTTAGGAGCTGAGTCTTTAATATTTTAGAGATATTTAAAAAGTATTTATTTTCTCTTTTTTCTACACTATACTCTAGGTTTAACTCTTTTGCTTCTGTGTAAATTTTTTCACCAACCTCATAACAACAAACGCCAATACTAGCACCAACACTTACAGCAATATCACTAGGATTGGAATCATAATTATCTACAAAACTATCAACAACATTTCCTGTAATGTTATGAAATGCACCAGCTCTTCCTGCATGTGCTACAGCAATGACCTCTTTTCTTTTGCCAAAAGCAGATGGTTATTATGAACATTTTGAACATCGTCGCCAACATGAAATGCAAGGTTACCATTTCGCTTAGACGTAAAGCCGTGAGTTATACCAACAAACTGATTTAATAATTTACTTTGAATAATTTTCATATAATGATTATAACAAATATAAAGGTCTATTTTTGAGTAAGTTAAGCAAATATTCCATACTCCTTGATGGAAAAAGCATTGAGTCTAAACGCCAAGAAATACAAGAGTACTTTCATAATACTTTTGAGTTGTATGAGAGAGTTTTTGAAGTGTTAAAAGATAATGATGTCTTTTATGAGAAGTCTGAAATCACACGCCATCCTATGATATTTTATTTTGGGCATACTGCTACTTTTTTTGTAAATAAACTTATAAATATGAAGATAATAAGTGCGCGAATAAATCCTAATTTCGAGTCTATCTTCGCTGTTGGTGTTGATGAGATGTCTTGGGATGATATGGATAGTGCTAGATATAACTGGCCAAAAGTGGAAGAAGTTCGGGAGTATAGAAAGCAGGTGAAAACTCTTGTGGATGAGTTGATTATGACTCTGCCCCTCTTTTTACCTATAAGTGAAGAGTCTGAGATGTGGATTATACTTATGGGTATAGAGCATGAGCGAATCCATATAGAGACATCTTTAGTACTTCATCGTCAGATGCCACTAGAGTTTGTTAAAGATTCTCTCTATTTTCAAGCTTGTTCTCAGAGTTCATCTGCACCAACAAATGAGATGTTAGAGATAAATAGTGCTGATATAGAACTAGGAGTAGATAAAAGTCATAAACTTTATGGCTGGGATAATGAGTATGGCGTTTACATAGAGCATGTTAACTCATTTAAAGTCTCAAAATATCTTGTGAGCAATGGTGAGTTTATGGCGTTTGTAAATGCTGATGGCTATCAAAATAAAGAGTACTGGGATGAAGAGGGTAGAAAGTTTTTAGAGATAACTCAGGCAGAACATCCTACTTTTTGGATTAAAAAAGATGGTGTTTATAGGTATAGAACACTTAGTAGTGAGATAGATATGCCTATTGATTGGCCTGTAGATGTGAATGCCTTAGAAGCTGAGGCTTATTGTCGTTATAAGAGTCTGCAAGATGGAGTCAAGTACCAACTCCCTAGTGAAGCTGAATATAGAGCTATCTATGATGAAGTGAAGATAGAAGACATTCCCGATTTTAATGAGCATAGTGCAAATCTGAATTTTTATCATTATGGGAGTTCATGCCCTGTAAATGAGTTTAGTTTTGTTACACAAAATGGTGAGACTATTTATGATGTAGTTGGAAATGTTTGGCAGTGGAGTAGAACGCCAATAAGAGCTTTTGAGGGTTTTGAGGTTCATGAGGCTTATGATGACTTTTCTGTACCAACTTTTGATGAAAAACATGCACTTATTTTGGGTTCCTCATGGGCTAGTAGTGGAAACCTGATAACAAAAAATTCACGATATGCATTTAGAAAACATTTTTACCAGAATGCTGGTTTTAGGTATGTGATAACAGAAGATAAGGAAGAGAATTTGGCAGATATATATGAGAGTGATGCACTTGTTTCACAATATTGTGAATTTCAATATGGAGAGAGTCACTTTGGAGTAGAAAACTTTGCGATAACTACAGCTCGTATAGCGAGTAGTTTTGCTACTAACAAGGGTAAGGCACTTGATCTTGGTTGTGCTACAGGACGTGCTACATTTGAGTTGGCAAAAGAGTTTGATAGTGTTGAAGGTATAGATTTCTCAGTTCGTTTTGTTGGTGTAGGTGCTAAGCTTAAAGATGAAGGGTATGTGGCGTTTAGTGTAAAAGAGGAGGGTCTTCTTACTCAAAACAAAAAAGTGACTATAGATGAGTTAGGGTATGAGAGTTTAAGTGCAAAGGTCTCTTTTTGGCAGGGTGATGCTTGTAACTTAAAGCCAAACTTTAAAGGCTATGATTTAATCATGGCAACAAATCTGATAGATAGACTCTATAATCCACGACTCTTTTTAGACACTATAGATGAGCGTTTAAATGAGGATGGTATCTTAGTGATAACTTCTCCATACACATGGCAGGAGAGCTCAACTGCAAAAGAGTTTTGGTTAGGTGGGTTTACGGATGAAGAGGGAAATGCAGTGAGAACATTAGAGAGTCTTAAAACTGTTTTAGATGATAAGTTTGAGCTGATTCATACTCAAGATTTGGAATTTGTTATCAAAGAGACAGCACGAAAATATCAGCATACTATCTCTGAAGTTAGTGTTTGGAGGAAGAAATGAAGTACGACTTCTCACAAAGTGCTTGTCGCAAAGATACAAACGCCGAAAAATATACTCTAAGAGAAGAGCTGTTTGGAACAATAGATGTAGAACCTGTTTGGGTGGCAGATATGGATATAGATACTCCTGACTTTGTTTTAGAGGCTGTTAAAAAAAGACTCGAACACCCTATAGTTGGTTATGAAGAAGTTCCCACTTCGGCATTTGAAGCGCAGATAGCATGGATGAAGAGAGAACACAACTTGGCGTTTGAATGTAGTGATATGTTCTACTCTCACTCTGTTGTGGCTTCAATGGGTGTGGCTATTGAAGCTTTTACTCAAAAAGGGGAGGGTGTTATAGTCCAAACGCCAGTCTACTCTCCATTTTTTCATTCGGTTTTAAATCTTGATAGGGTTTTAGTGAAAAATCCTTTAAAATTAAAAGAGGATGGAACTTATACTTTTGATATAGAAGATTTAAAATCTAAAATTACTAAAAATGCAAAACTACTTCTCTTATGTTCTCCTCATAACCCTGTTGGAAGAGTATGGCAACGAGAGGAGTTAGAGGCTATTTTAGAAGTCTGTTTGGAGAATGACATTGTTGTTTTTGCAGATGAAATTCACTCTGACCTAGTCTATGAGCCTAATGTTCACACTCCTTTTGCCTCTTTAAATGATAAGGCGAGGGCTATTACTCTAACAGCCATCGGTGTTGGAAAGAGTTTTAATATGGCTGGTTTTGCGATGAGTAGTGTGGTTGTTCCTAATGAAGAGTTACATAAAAGATTTCAAAAGGCTTACGATAGAGTACACTTTGCACAGGGTGCAGTTCTATCCCATGTGGCGTTTGAGAGTGCTTTTGTCAATGGAAAAGAGTGGATTGAGGAGTTAAAAGTACATCTTTATAAAAACTTTTTAATGCTTGAGACTCTCTGCAAAGAGTATAGTGAGTTTATAAAAGTGACACCTATTGAGGGGACATATCTAGCATGGCTCGATTGTCGAGGTATGGGGTTGAAAGATAAGGCTCTGCGAGAGTTTTTTATAAAAGAGGCGAGACTAGGCTTAAACGCTGGTTTGAGTTTTGGAAGAGAGGGGAGTGGCTTTATGCGCTTGAACTTTGCACTCTCCTCTGCTAAAATGTCAGAAGTTATTAAGAGACTAGAGAAAGCACTTAAAGATAAAAGGAAAAGTATTGATAAAAATTGATTGGGATGAGTACAAAGAACATAAAAAATTGAGTGTGAGAACTCATAAGTTAGAGATGGTTATGGAGTTTTTAAAAAGTTACTACAATATGAATAACCCTAGTGACATCTACCTAACACTTAAAGCTGATGATATAGGTCAAATGCTACTAGAAAAATATAATATAAAAAATGATATTGATTTAGAAGATATGCTTTTTAAAATGTAATGATGGACTCCTCTTTAAAGAAAATAGTAAACTTTATCGAAGATCATCATGTGATGAGTTTAGCAACTTTCTCTGATGATGAGTTGAGTGCTTGTAGCCTTTTTTATGCTTATAATGAAGAGAGAAAGATTTTTATTTTTGCTAGTTCTAAAGATACAAAGCATATTAAGCATATAGTATCTAATGCAAAAGTAGCAGGAAATATTTTACTTGAAACTCAAAAAGTAGGAGAGATAAAAGGTCTTCAGTTCTCTGGTCAATGTAGTGAGATTCAGGAGAAACTTCTTAAATTAGAGTATTTTAAAAATTTCCCTTATGCCCTAGCTCTCAATCCTACTCTTTGGCAGATAGAGGTTGAGAGTTTTAAGTTAACTGATAATAGTTTTGGATTTGGAAAAAAAATCCTTTGGAAACAAGAGACCTAGCGTTGAGTTGGATTTTTGAGTGTAAATATGGAACAATCCGTGCCGCTGCTTTGAAAAACCACTAAAGAGGGTATCTTTGGTGATTTAAAACCATAAGCTTTACATCCATGGGGCTGTTTAACTTCCCATGTAACAAAATAGTGTTGACATCTTCTACAATTTATTCTTTTCATAAACAGCATTTTAACATATTTAGATACAATAAATTAAATAAATAAAGAGAGAATTTTTCAAATGGATAAAATATTATTGATGCTTCAGCTTCAAAATCAACTCAACGATGCCACTAATGGTGAAGATTGGCCTAAGGGTATTACTAAAAATGGTAAAACTATTAACTGGAAACGCTGTATCTATATGGAGTGTGCAGAGATGGTTGATAGTTTCTCATGGAAACATTGGAAGGCTATAGATGCAGATCCTGACTGGGCTAACCATCAGATAGAAGTTGTCGATGTATGGCATTTTATCATGAGTTTGGCTATAGAGAACTACTCTCAGATGTTAAAGGGTGGGATAGAAGATTTAGCGATAAATATTTCACAACTAGAGTCATTCTCAAAAGTAGATACAACTCAAGAAGTTTTTGCACCTCAAGATGAGGTTATCGCTAAAGTTGAATCACTTATTCGTTTAGCAATTTCAGAAAATGAGCTGGATATTGAGCGTTTAATCTCTGAGTTTTTTGACTTAGTAGTGATGAGTGGGTTAGATTTAGAGTCTCTTTATCGTCTCTATGTAGGTAAAAATATTTTAAATCAATTTCGTCAAGATAATGGTTATAAAGATGGTTCATATATCAAAGTATGGAATGGGGAAGAGGACAATGTTGTAATGACTCGTATTTGGAAAGAGAATGGCGATATAAAACCTGAGACACTTTACAAAGAGTTAGCAAGAGCTTATAGTTCACTGACTAAGAGCTAATCATTGCCCTATCTTTTAGAAATTACTAATCTCTCTTTTGGATACTCAAAAGAGAATTTACTTTTTGAAAATCTTAATCTTACTCTTAAAAAAGGTGAACTCAAAGCTATAGTTGGTGCGAGTGGTGCTGGAAAAAGTACTCTTTTTGAACTGATACTGAAAAATCTGAAACCTCTTGTAGGCACAATAAAAAGTGCTAGATGTTCTCAGGTTTTTCAAGATCCATATAGCTCATTTCATCCAAGTTATAAACTGCTTAATCAGATAGCAGATGTTGCATCATTAGATGAGTTAGATAAATATTTGAAATTAATTAACTTAGAGTATGAACTTCTTTTAAAACTTCCTCATGAACTCTCAGGTGGGCAACTTCAACGTGCATCTATTTTAAGAGCTATGCTTATGAAACCCGATTTATTGCTTCTTGATGAACCTACATCAGCACTTGACAATGTTATTCAGCTAGAAGTTATGAGTATGTTGATGAAGCATTTAGACTCAACAGCCATGCTACTTATAACACATGACATTGATTTAGCAGAGTGGTGTGCTGATGAGATTGTTAAGATTTAAAAAGAGTATTTACTATATAGTAACCAGCACTTGCCATAAAGATAGTTCCAAAAACATTTAAAAGTATATTTGTAATTGCAAGTAAAATACTACCACCTTGAATAAGAAAGAAACTCTCTATAGCAAAGGTAGAGTATGTTGTAAGTGCCCCAAGAAAACCAGTTGTAAGAAATGACTTTACATGAATAGAGAATAGATTAGTATACATAAAGTATGCAAAGAGTGAACCCATTATAAAACTACCAAGAAGATTAACACCTAAAGTACCAAACGGTAAAACATGAGGAACTTTAGAGTTAATAACTCCATTAAGATATGCTCTTAATATCGCTCCGAAAAAACCACCACTACCTATGGCTAGGATTGTTTGCCAACTCATCATCATACACCTTTTGCATTTTTTCTCTTAACTCTTTTAACCACTCTTTATCCTCTTTATCAGCGATAAAAGAGTCTAAAAATATCACTTTTATAGTTCCCGGGTCATAAAAGAATTTTTTAATATTGTAGTACTTTGCAGTCTGAATTAAAACTACTGGTTGTACTTTAAGTTGGTACATATCTGCAACAACTTTTGCACCATTTTTAAAGGGGAGCATTTTCCCATTTACAGAGCGAGTACCCTCTGGAAACATTGTGATAACTCGTCCCTTATTGAGTCTATCTTTTGCATTTTTAAGAAGTCTTAAAAGAGATGTTTTACTCTGTCTCTCTATAGGAATATCTTCAGGAAGGCTCATGGCTAAACCAAAAAATGGAACATCAAAAAGCTCTTTTTTAGCAACCCATGAGAGATCTTTTTTGGAGATAGTCTCCATAACTGCGATATCTATATCACTCTGATGGTTTATAAGGTACATCTGTGCAGCAGGATCCTCTTCGCCATCGACTTCTGTAGAAAAAGCTGTTAAGACACGAACAAACCAAGCAGAAGCTTTACGAGCATAAGGTCTCGGTAAAATAGGATAAAGTATAATCATTAACACTAAGGAAGTGAAAATAATTATAGTGGCAATAAGCCACTTAATTTGAGCAAATATCTTCATTTCTCACCCAGCCTATTTTATCGTTAAGCAGTTTGACCTTTACAAAATTTTGAACGCTACCCTCTTTTAAAAGTTTATATTTTACATCGGTTGTCTCAAAGATTGTTCCATTGTCAACAGGTAAAAGATGAATCTGTGTTCCTTTCTTAATACATATCTCTTGCTCAGGAATAGCAAGATAGATAATATAAATAAGAGGGATAAGCAGAAAAATTAGATAGATAAATTTTCTTCTCCACAAAATAAGGAGGAATATAAAAAATGCAACACCCCCAGCAACAGCCATTTTCAATCTCTCTTTAGATTGGTCCTTAGGTTTTAAATCACTTTGAGTGCTTACACTATCATCATCAACTATTATTGGAATTGTAACCTGAGAAAAGTTGTTTTTTAAGAGATTAAAATATGAAAAACTAAAATTTTCTATCTTTTTATCAATAACTAAAAAATAGGTAATTTCTGAATTTAGATAGGAGTCTGATATAGATTCTATCCCCTGTTTTTCAATGTTTTGAAAATGCATAACTTTGAGATCTGAGTTTGTTGCTTTGGCTACAAAAACAATAATGTTATGTGTTTTATCATAAGAGGTGGTTTTATACTGAGAAATTGCAAAACTATTTGCAATAATATTTGAGAAGTTCTTCTTAGGATTAAGAGTTATAACATTTAATTTTTGACCAGAGATGAGAGTAGGTTCATACTCTTCTTGAGATATCAAACTTGCATTGACATCTGGAAGTCTCGCATCTTCTTGAGTACTTAATGCATAAAATGTATCATAAAAGTACTTTCCTTTTTTTACTCGTTGAGGAAGAGGAGAGAGTATCTCAATACCTTCTGCATTAGAAAAGTTGTATGCTATCTCATCACTCCCTCTTACAGTTGAGAGAGATTTAAATGTAAGTGGAAAAATTTCACCTTTAATTACTCTTTGTGGTATATCATCATAACTTAGATAGATAACTTTATTTGCATAAAGCGAAGTAAGAAACACAAGAGTAAGAAAAAGAAGTTTCATCACGATGCCAAAAAGCCTTCTAACATCTTAACACCATCATCAGAACCTAAAATAGCTTCCATAGCACGTTCAGGGTGAGGCATAAGACCAAATACATTTTTATTTTTGTTACAAACGCCAGCGATAGAATCAACACTACCATTAGGGTTTTTAGCACTACCATTCTCATCAGAGTAAGTTAAAAGAACTTGATTGTTAGCATAGAGTTCTTTAAGACCATCAGAGTCTATAAAGTAGTTTCCATCATGGTGTGCGATAGGGATATTTACTACATCCCCATTATTTAATTTTTCAAGAAAAATATTATCATTGTTCTCTACTTTAAGTGTATGGTGTTTAGAGATAAAGTGTAAACCATCATTGCGTTTTAATGCACCTGGAAGAAGACCTGCTTCTGTTAGTACTTGAAAACCATTACAGATACCAAGAACTTTTCCACCATTGTTTGCATACTCTGTTACAGCTTTCATAACTGGAGAAAACTTTGCAATAGCACCAGAACGTAAGTAGTCACCATATGAGAAACCACCTGCAACAACTAAAAGTTTAGTGTCTGCTGGAATTGTTTCTGACTTGTGCCAAACTATCTCAGTTGTAGCACCAAGTTCTTCAAAAGCATGTTGTGTATCATACTCACAGTTAGTTCCTGGAAACTGAAGAATTGTTACTTTCATTAGATTAGCTCTATCTTGTAGTCTTCGATTACAGTGTTTGCAAGAATCTCTTCACACATTTTTGTAACTTCAACCATCGCTTTCTCTTTATCTGTTTCAGTAAGTTGAAGTACTATCTGTTTTCCAACACGAACATCTTCAACACCTTCAAAGTGAAGAGAATCAAGTGCATGATGCACTGCTTTTCCTTGAGAATCTAAAACACCTGCTTTTAAAGATACATTTACTATTGCTGTCATTATTATTTTCCTAAAATTCTGTTTAATACTTGCTCATAAGCTACTGTAAGCCCACCTAAACCTTGACGAAATCTATCTTTATCCATTTTTTCACCAGACTCTATGTCCCAAAAACGACAGTTGTCAGGTGAAATTTCATCTACAAGAATGATATTTCCACTTGCATCTTTTCCAAATTCTAGTTTGAAATCTACAAGGTTAAGACCTTTTTTCTCAAAATATGGTTTTAAGATATCATTTACTTGACGAGCCATACGACGAAGTTTATCAAGTTCATCTTGATGATCTACTAACTCCAAGATAAGTGCATGTTGGTCATTAAGTTTAGGATCACCTAAATCATCATCTTTATAATCAAACTCAACTAGAGTAAAAGGAAGTACTTTCCCATCTTCTATACCAAGATTACGGCTTAAAGAACCTGTAGCGATATTGCGAACAATAACTTCAATTAGAATAACATCTACTTTTGTATGTAGCATATGGTTATCATCAAGCATCTCTACAAAGTGAGTAGGGATTCCATTTGCTTCTAGTAGTTTAAAAAGTTCTGTACTTATTTTATTGTTAAGTGCACCTTTTCCAGCTTCACTAGATTTTTTCTCACCATTAAATGCCGTTAAGTCATCTTTGAACTCTGAAATTACTAAGTTTTCATCATCTGTTAAAAAAAGTCTTTTAGCTTTCCCCTCGTAAAGTAACTCTCTCTTTTCCATACTATCTATCCTTTTGTTATTATTAAAGCTTTTAAAATATCGACTGCTATTTTGAGTTGATTATCTTTTGCCATCATTTCTGGCGTGATTATATCTTTTTTCTCTTTTGTATCAGCTTTTTTCTTATCTTTTTTTCCATCAACTTTCTTTAGCTCCTCTTCAAGGTGCTTTTTAAGGTCGGCTTCTTTAATGGCAAACTCATTTTTATGAATTTTTGTCTCTCCTGGAAATACTTCAATATCTGGTTTAACACCAACAGCTTGAATAGTTCTTCCACTTGGAAGATAGTATCTTGCTATCGTAAGTTTAATAGCCTCATCTTTTGTGATAGGAAGTACAACTTGAACACTTCCTTTACCAAATGTATTTTCACCTACTAAAACAGCACGTTTATGATCTTGAAGTGAACCACTTACAATCTCACTTGCACTTGCACTTCCACCATTTACTAGTACTACTAAAGGTACTTCTGTTATGGTTGTCGAAGATGAAGCGAAGTAAGTTTGGTTATCACTTTTGTGACGACCTTTCTGAGAAACTATTTTTCCATCATCTACAAATAGATTTACTAAATTAACAGCCTGATCAAGTAGTCCTCCTGGGTTGTTTCTGAGGTCTAAGACAATACCTTTTGTTCTTGCTTTATATTTTTGAATTGCTTTGGCTACATCAGCTGATACTTTTTTATCAAAACTAGCAACTCTAATATAAAGAATATCTTTTCCAATAAGTTTAGTATGTACGGACTCTATAGTGATGATTCCACGTACTATATGAATAGAGAGTGGTTTGATCTCTCCCTTACGGACTATCGTTATATCAATAGGTGCACCAACTTTCCCACGCATTAGTGAAACAGCCTCATCAATAGTCATACCAATAGTTGATTTGTCATTGATTTTTAAGATTATATCACCTGCTTTTAAACCAGCTTTATCAGCAGGAGTACCATCAATAGGAGATATAACAGTTAATGCACCATCTTTCATACCAACAGTGATACCTAAACCACCAAACTCACCATTTGTCTGAACTGTAAGGCGTGTATAATCTTTTTTTGTAAGATAGTTAGAGTGTGCATCAAGATTTTTCATCATTCCATCAAGTGCTTTATCTATAAGTTGTTCAATTGTTACATCATCAACATCATACTGTTCAACAATACTGATTACTTTTGTAAATTTTGCAAGAGATTGCAATCTTGAAGCTTCATTGTCTTTTTGAGGTGCTTGAGCAAAAAGAGACGAAGAGAAAAGAAGACCCATAGAGAGGGTAACAGATGCAAATCCTAGTGTAATAAACTTTTTATTTTTCATTGTAAACCTATTGTTTAATTTAATATGGAAGAATTATACCCTGAGTTATTAAATGGTGGTTTAAATTGTAAATTATCTTATTTATATATAATGTCAGAATATCTAGTAAAAATTAGGAATTAATTTGAGCACAATAAAAGAGTACTTAACATCAGATCATAGAAAATGCGACGATAGATTTGCAAAAATGGAAGAACAAGCTGGGAACTCTTTAGTAGATGCAAAAGAGTTAACTCAAGAGTTTATAGAAGATATGGAACATCACTTTCAGATGGAAGAGCATGTAATGTTTGCAGAGTTTGAAGCTAAAACTGGTATGACAGAGGGTCCAACGGCAATGATGCGACTTGAACATATGCAGATGCGAAACTTAATGAAAGGGCTTCTTGAAGCTATATCATTAGATGATAAAGATAAGTTTTTTAGTGTGAGTGAAACACTTATGATACTTTTGCAACAACACAATATGAAAGAGGAGCAGATGCTTTACCCTATGGCTCAGCAGCACCTCAGTTCAGAGTCTGAGCGAATAATCGCAATGATGGACTCTTTAGTAATAAAATAGGAAGTAAATAAATTGAATTTTAATGGTTTATCCGTAGATCAGGCACCCCCTATATCTGCACCCCTGAGATTTTTTCTCACCGCACCTCTCTTTGGTGTTATCGCTGGAATTTTAATGCTTTTAAGCAGTAGTGAAATCCTTACAAATAGATACTCTATAGATGCAATTATCGTTACACATGCTATCACTATTGGGCTTTTTTCTTTTGTGATATTTGGGGCATTGACCCAGATGCTTCCTGTTTTGACAGGGACTAAAATACTCAAGGTGAAATTAGTAACAGCTA
Organism: uncultured Sulfurimonas sp.; assembly: GCA_964615395.1. Lineage (GTDB taxonomy): Bacteria > Campylobacterota > Campylobacteria > Campylobacterales > Sulfurimonadaceae > Sulfurimonas. The sequence goes on along the minus strand of CAZTNH010000003.1, from coordinate 14,282 downwards.
TCTCGCATGCAATGTTAAGCATAGGGCTTTTAAGTATGATTATTGGACTGAAGTTTACTTATCATAATCTTATAACACTCTCTTATCTAATGTTGGGTGGTGGATTTTTTTTAATGATCTTCTCAATTGCTAATGCTTTAAGAAGTGTTAGTAATTTTACAGCTACAGTCAAAGGAATGACAGCTAGTCTTATTTTTGCTTTTTTTATAACTCTTCTTGGTGTGATGATGCTTTTTGAATATGCAACGGGAGATATAGGTCCTAGACACCATATATATGCAAACATCCACAGTGTATGGGCGATATTTGGGTTTTGTGGACTACTTATCATTGGGGTGGCGTTTCAGGTACTCCCAATGTTCTATGTAGCCCCTCACTTTAAACGTTTTTGTAAGAAAAGAGTAGTTATTCTTATAAGTATAGGACTTCTTATTTGGTTAGGGTTTAATAGCTTTTATGAGGAGTATTCACTCTATGCAAAACTTTGGATAGCTACATTTTTCTGGGCATTTGCTACAACTGTTTGGTTGAAGTTTAACAAACGTAAACGCCCAGTGAGTGATGTAACTGTTTGGTACTGGAGAGCTGCAAGTATATTTTTGACATTAGGCTCTTTTCTTTGGATATTTGATGAATTTTTTAAACATGAGTACATAGTTATGGTGGCTATTTTGATAGGTGGAGGGTTTATTCTCTCTATTATGATTGGTATGCTTTATAAGATAGTTCCATTTCTTGTATGGTTTCATCTTAATGGTATGGGTTATATGAAAATACCAACTATAAATGAGATGATAGATAAAGATTTAGCAAAGATTCAGTTTGTGTTACTAATTTTGTCTATAATTGGCTTTATATTTGCTTTTTATATGCCAAAACTTTTAGTTCCAGCCGCTAGTTATTTCATAATAAGTATGTTGATTTTAGAGTTTAATGTTCTAGCTCCAGCATTTATATATAGAAGAACAATCAAAACTAAACCAGATTTTGATATGAGTCTTTTTAAAGTAGGATAGGGATGATAAGAACTCAAAAAGGAGGTTGCTAAATGCCGAGTCGTAAAAATATTGTTTTAATAGGTTTTATGGGTGTAGGTAAGGGGAGTGTAGCTAGAGAAGTAGTGAAAAACTCTAAATATATGACTATTGATACTGATGATTTAATTGAAAGTATGGAAAATAGAAAAATAAAAAATATTTTTGATATCGAGGGTGAAGAGTACTTTCGAAGATTAGAAAAAAATGTAGCCAAATGGTTGGAAGAGAGTGTTAAAAGTACTTTAATATCAACTGGTGGTGGTTTTTACAAACAGAAAAATCTAAAAAAGATTGGTATTGTGATTCTTTTAGATTCTCCTTTTGATGCGATAATTAAGAGAATCAAAGCACATCCAAATGCTACACGTAAACTTAAAAAACGTCCACTTTTAGCAGATTTGAAAAAAGCTAAAGAGTTGTACGATCTAAGACGACCTGAGTATCTTAAACTTGCAGATATAGTGATAGATGTAACAGATAAGAGCGCTGATATCTGCTCAAAAGAACTCTTAAAAAAGGTAAAAAAATATGTTTAAAATTTTAACTCTCTCTCTTCTACTCTTCGTTACTTCTGTTTATGCAGAGGGTATTCACTGGGTAAAAACATTTCCAGAAGCGATAGCTCAGGCTGAAAAATATAAAAAACCTATTTTCTTTGTGGTAAGTAATCAGAAGGATGATATTGTAAAAAAAATAGAGAAAGATAAAGATGCAGTTAAAGAGATAACTAAAAACTTTATAGCGATAGTCTCTTATAAAGATAAATCAGACTTTATTCCACAAAGTATTGTAAAACCGATAGCTCCTTCTATGTGGTTTTTAGCTCCAGATGGGAACTTACTCTATCAGCAACGTACATATACAGGACATATCTTTCTTAAAGAACTTGATCGTGCTTTGGTTATTGTAGATAAAGATATGAGAGATATGATTGAAAAAATGAGACTATCTAAGTTACCATATAAGTTAAATGTAGATTTTAAATACTACACAAATCTTTCAGAAGCAGAAAAAGTCTCTAAGAGATTGAAGAAACCTATATTTATGCTTATTGGAAGAAATAGCTGTAAATACTGTGTGAAGTTAAAAAAAGAAGTTTTAATTGATAAGAGTATTTTAAAAGATTTAGAGAAAAACTTTGTTGTCGTTGTTCATGATGCAAATATGCCAGTAGCATATAGATATAATACACCGGGAATACCAGCAATATGGTTTTTAAAAGCAGATGGAGAGCCTCTAGCTCGTCCTTTAGTCGGGTTTGTCCCAAAAGCAAATTTGGCTTCATCAATGTCAAAAGCAAAATTAGAGTTTAAAAAGTAAAGAGAGTTCAAATGATATTTATAAACACAGATGAAAATAGTTTTAATGAGAATTTCCAAGAGATTTTAGGTCGTGGAAAGATGGATATGGAGCATGTTGGTTCTATAGTTTCAAATATAATTAATGAGATTAAAAATGATAAAAATAGTGCTTTAAAAGAGCATATCTCTAAGTTTGATAACTGGACTCCAGTTTCTGATGAAGATTTGAAAATCTCTACAGACTCTATGAGTAAAGCTTATGATGTTTTAGAGCCTAAACTGAAATCTGCTCTACATTTAGCATATGATAGAATAAAAGCTTACCATGAGAAGCAAAAACCAAAATCATGGTTTGATACAGAAGATAATGGTACTATTTTAGGGCAAAAAGTAACTGCTGTTGATAGTGCAGGGCTTTATATACCTGGTGGGAAAGCTGCTTATCCATCTTCTCTTTTAATGAATGTTATTCCTGCCCAAGTTGCTGGTGTTGAAAATATAGTTGTATGTACTCCAACGCCAGATAATGAACCAAATGAGCTTCTTTTAGCTGCTTGTCATCTCTGTGGAGTTACTCAGGTTTATAAGGTTGGTGGTGCGAGTGCTATCGCTGCTATGGCTTATGGAACAGAGTCTATTCCTAAGGTAGATGTGATTACAGGACCGGGAAATATCTTTGTAGCAACTGCAAAAAAGATGGTTTTTGGTGAAGTAAACATTGATATGATAGCAGGACCTAGTGAGATAGGTGTTTTAGCTGATGATAGTGCTAAAGCCAATCATATAGCGATAGATTTACTCTCTCAGGCTGAGCATGATGAGATGGCGAGTTCTATTTTAATCACACCCTCACAAAAATTAGCTGATGAGGTAAAAGTAGAGATAGAGAACTGGTTAGTGAAACTCCCTCGTCAAGAGATAGCTAGAAAGTCTATTGAAGAGCGTGGTGCTATTATCGTTACAAAAGATATGGATGAAGCGATTAAACTTATGAATGAGATAGCTCCTGAGCATTTAGAAGTAGCTACTCTAAGTCCTTTTGAACTTCTACCATTTATCAAACATGCAGGTGCGATTTTCTTAGGTCATAACACTCCTGAAGCTATTGGTGACTATGTAGCAGGACCTAATCATACTCTTCCAACAGGTGGAACGGCTAAATTTTACTCACCTTTAGGTGTTGAAAACTTTATGAAAAAGACATCAATTATCTCTTTTAGTAATCGAGCTATAAATGAGATCGGTGAGGAGTGTGCATTGATCGCAAATACAGAAGGATTGACAGCACATGAGCAATCTGTAAGAGTAAGATTAAAATAATCTTTCTCTTTTCTATCTTAAGTTATAATTAATATAATACCTACAAATATAACTTTTTCAAATATACCCATAAAAAAAAATTATCAAAAAATTATCACGATTTTATAAATTATTTAAGAAATCTTAGTTACTATAAGAGCAGTAAAAAAAGCTTTTAATGCCGTGCATAAGGGCTTCTTTTAATAAGAATTAGTCGTAGTTATAAATCTAAGAAAACCATTTTTTAATGGTCAAAGGAGAATATATGCAATTAGGTTTCCTAGTTGATTTACACCTGTGTATGGGTTGTAAAGGTTGTGAGATCGCATGTAAAGTGGAGAATGAAGTTCCACTTAGTACATGGAGATTACGTGTTAAGTATGTAGATGTGGGAGTTTTCCCAGAGACGAAAAGAACTTTTACACCTCTAAGATGTAATCACTGTGAAAATGCACCTTGTGAGAGAATCTGTCCAGTATCTGCTCTTCACTATATTGATAATGGTATTGTTAATATAGATAAGACTAGATGTATTGGTTGTGCTGGTTGTGTTATGGCTTGTCCATATGGTGCAATCTATATAGATCCTGAAACACAGACTGCTGATAAGTGTACTTACTGTGCACACCGTATTGCATCATCTATGATGCCAGCTTGTGTTGTTGCTTGTCCTGTTGGAGCGAATATTTTTGGTGACCTTGAAGATCCAAAATCTAACATCTCTAAGTATATTATGCAAAATCAGGGAGATGTTCAAGTTCGTAAACCTGAGAAGGGAACTGATCCTCACCATTTCTATGTTGGTGGCGGTAGTGTTAACCTTAATCCTCTTGCTTCAAAAAGAGAAGAAGGGTACAACTTGTTTAATAATATCACGCATCTTCCACTAGGAGGGCATCACTAATGGTACATGAAACTTTAGCAATAACAAATGCAGTAGTAACTTTGGATGTAGCTTTACCAGAACCATTTTGGCACTGGTATGTAACTATGAATATGTGGGCAAAAAGTATTGGTACTGGTCTAATCTTTATGCTATTTTTACTACTTAGAAAAAATGCTAGTGAGATGAAGGGACTTAGAACTCCTGCTATTATCGTCTCTTTTGTGATGATGAATATATTTTTACTCTTTACATTAGCTGATTTACACCAACCATTTAGAATGTGGCATATCTTTTTCTATCCTCACTGGACTTCAGCAATTACTGTTGGTGCATGGATGGCTACAGTATTTGTAGGTTTAGAATTTGTAATGATGGCTGCAATGATTAGAAAAGATAAATGTTTATTAACAAAAGATGCTACAGGTTTCTTTGATAAATTACTTTTCTGGGTAACACTTTTAGCAATTCCAGTTACTCTTTATACTGCTGGTATTATGGCAGAAGCAACAGCAAGAGAGTTATGGCAAATGCCAACAGAATCAGTACAGATGCTTTTAGCAGCTACTTTAAGTGGTTCAGCAGCTATGATTTTACTTGGTGGAAATAAACTAAGTGATGAGACAAAGAACTTTTTTGCTTCTATCTTAGGTCTAAGTGCACTGCTTGCATTTATTATCTATATGTCAGAGTATATTTTTGGTGGAATGAAAGCAGAAGAAGTTGCTGCTACATTAGCATATATCAAAGGTGATGGCGAATATGCAGTTATGTTCTGGATAGGACAATGGGTTGCTTATATATTACCAATGATTCTTATTGCACTTTATAGAGTAAGCAGAAGTAACAGTATTTTAACACTTGCAGCTATTTTAGCGATTGCAGGTCTGTGGGTAGTTAAACATGTTTGGCTAATAATTCCACAATTATTATCATTGAGTTAAGGAGAATATATTAATGTATTTACAAAGTAGAAGAACATTTTTAAAAGGTGCTGCATTTAGCGTTGCTGGTGTAGCTATTGCAAAGGGTGTATTTGAAACTAATGCTATTGCTGAGTCAGTAGAAGAGTCAAAGTTTACTAATACTCCTGATTCACTTAGCTTTTACCCTGATGTAAAAGAGTGGAATAGCTTTAAAGAACTAGATGGTAATGACTGGAAACGTGGTGGTATTGAACGTCACGGTGTTCGTAGTGAATCTAATCCTGATGGTATTCAAGTAAATGACTACACTATCGTTCCTACAGTTTGTTCAAACTGTGAAGCGGGTTGTGGTCTTACTGCATGGATTAAGACTTCAGAGTTTGAGCAGGGAAGATTAGATGTTAGAAAGTATATGGGTAATCCTCTTCATGATGGTTCTCGTGGTCGTAACTGTGCAAAAGGTTATGCAACTTTATCACAAATGTATGATCCAGATCGTATCCCATTCCCATTAAAAAGAGCTCCAGGTTCTAAACGTGGTGATGGTAAATGGATTCGTACTACTTGGGATGAAGCGATGGCTACTATCGGTAAGAAAATGCACGATACATTAGCTGTTGGTGATGAGATGAGTAAAAAATCTATGATGTACCATGTTGGTCGTCCAAATGAGAATGGTTTCGGTCACCGTGTACCACACTCAATGGGTTGTGATGGATATGATTCTCATACAAACATCTGTTCTGCTGGTGCTCGTCAAGGCTCTATTCAGTGGGCAAATGATGATAGAAACTCACCAGATTGGAAAAATGCTAAGTTAGTATTTTTACAATCTTCACATGCTGCAGATGCAGGTCACTACTTCCAACAATCAGCAGGTCTTATTGCTGAAGCACGCTCTAATGGTGCTAAGATGGTTGTTCTTGATCCACGTCTTTCAAACTCTGCAGGTATTGCAGACCTTTGGATGCCAGTATGGCCAGGTACAGAGACAGCTCTTTATCTTTATCTTGCAAATCGTGTTTTACATGAAAAAGATATTAATGGTGAAGATTTAGTTGATCATGAGTTCGTTGAGAACTGGATTAACTGGGATAGATTAATGGCAGATACTGCTTATATCAAAAAACTCAAAAATGAGTATGGATATATTCAAACTATGCCAAAAGATAAATCTTACAAATCATTTATTGAAATGCTTAAAGAGATGTATGCTCCTTACACAAAAGAGTTTGTGACTAAAGAGTGTAAAATTGAAGGTTATGAAGATAAGTTAGATGAACTTTTTGAAATGTATATCAATGCAGGTGATAAAATTGCTACTTATATCTGGCGTTCAGGTCCTATCGCTCACCGTGGTGGTTGGATGATCGCTCGTGCAGGTTTCTTAACATTAGCACTTCGTGGAGCTCTTCGTGGTGATATTGGTGGTACTTCATGGCACCACTGGCATGAAATTTCTGTAGCTGGTAAAGGTGAGAAATCAACTGTATCAGGTGAACGTCCAGCGAAAGTTGATGTTTGGAATGAGATTGCATGGCCACCTGAGTATCCACTCTCTTCATATGAGATGAGTATGTTAATGCCTCACCTTCTTATGGATACAGAGTGGCAACAAAAATGGAAGAAAAAAGGGCTTAATATCCCTACAAAACTTTCAGTATGGTTTCCACGTATGTATAATCCAGTTTGGATTAACCCTGATGGTTTCCGTTGGATAGAGCTTCTTAAAGATGAGAAAAAAGTTGAACTAACGTTTAATCTTTCTCCAACTTGGTCTGAAACTAACTGGTACTGTGATTACATTCTTCCAGTTGGACTTGCAGGTGAGAGAAATGATCAACAATCAACTCCATCTAAACCAGAACAACGTATAGAATTCCGTCAAGCAGTTGTTCGTGTTGCAGCTGAGAGAATGGGATGGAAAGCAAAAGATCCAACTCGTGCTACACTTGAAGCACACATGAAATTTGGTCTTGGTGAAGTTTGGGAAGAGTCAGAATTCTGGCCAAACATCATGGTTCATCATATTGATCCAAAAGGTGATTTAGGTATTAGAAAATACTGGGCAAGTAAAAAAGATCCAACTCGTGCTGTAACAGTACCTGAGTGGTTTGATGCGGCTATGAGTCTTTTACCAAATCTTTTCAAAGAAGCAAAAGCTATGTATCCAAATGCTGAATTCCCAGTATATGAGTATATGAGTGTTCATGGAGCTTGGACTGAGAAGAAAAATATCTATAAGCCTCAAGAAGAGAAGCTTAAAATGGATAGAAATTATGTTTATGCACATGGACATAAATATCCTCGTAGTGAAGTTGAACAAGATAAATATGGCGCATTATGGGTTGAACATGATGGTCGTAAGAAATCTATTGGTGTTGAGATAGATGGTGAATTTCATGTTGGTTTCCATACATTAAGTAAAAAACTAGAGTTCTACTCTGAGTGGTTTGCTGAGTGGAAATGGCCAGAGTATGCTATTCCTATCTACCCAAGAAATGCTGAAGAGCGTAAGAAAATGGTTCACCTTGTAACTCAAGTTCACCATGACTTTATGCAAAATGACAATGAGTTTGCTTTAAATACAGTATTTAGACTGCCGTATAACATTCATACTCGTTCTGTGAACTCTAAGCACCTTATGGAAATCTCTCAGAATCATAATCCAGTTTGGATTAATACTGTAGATGCTGATCGTTTAGGAATCAAACGTGGTGATGCTATTAAAGTGAAGATTACAGATACTGTATCTAATCTTGATTCAGGTTATTTTATCGCTATGGCTGTTCCAACTGAAGCTACTATGCCGGGTGTTCTAGCGAACTCTCACCATGCTGGTCGTTGGAAACTTGTTGAGTCTGTAGATATTCCAGGATTTGAGCATAAACTTGGTGTAATGGGTATTGGTTCACCAACTTATGAGATGAAAATGGATGGTAAAGTGGGTACACTTAAACCAACGAAAGGTATTCATCCTCGTCATGATATTTGGAGATTTAAAGAGTTTAATAAAGATCTTGATAATATCTGGTGGGATGGTCTTTCAGGTTCATGGCAAAATGCTGTTGCACCTACTCATGCTGACCCAATTGCTGGTAACCATGCATGGCACCAAAAAGTTATTATAGAGAAAGCTGGTCCTGATGATAAAATCGGTGATATTTCAGTTAACTATGAAAATAACTTTAAAACATATCAAGCTTGGAGAGATAAATTGACTCGTCCACTTGAAGTTGGGGATACACTTCGTCGTCCACAACATATTAAACGTCCAGCTGTTCCTCTTTCAAACGAAGCTTACTTCGTAGAGCTTAGAGACACTTAGACATATATTGTAAGCACTCTTTTAGGGGTGCTTCGATATACTCATTTGAAATGACTTCTTGCTTAATTTATTAATTTTAATATAAATTACTCAAAAAGTTATAGCTAATTTAAAGGATTTTTTTTAATGCAAGATATACTAACAAATCAAGATGCACGTATAAATATTTATGCTCTTATCTCCCGTTTACTTATGAATGAAGTTGATGAAGAACTTTTACTAACTATTGAAAATGATGAAAACATGATGGCTTTTTTCCCAAGTTATAAAAAATGGGAACGTCGTAATGAGATGGATCATAAAACATTAATAGAGAGTTATTTAAATGTAGATTTTACAAATCTTTTTTTATTACATATGACTCCTTATGAATCTTTTTACACTAGAGAAGATCAGATGATGGAAACAGCAGGTGAGAACCCTGTTCTACAACTCTTTAATGAACATGATTTTAGAGTTGACTTAGGAAAAGCAAGAGCTGTAAGTGTGGATCATATAGGGATAGAGTTTGAGTTTATGTATATGCTTTGTGATGCTGAGAAAAAAGCGATGCTAGATGGAAATATTGAAACTGCACAAGAGATAGCAAAAATTCAACAAAAATTCTTAAAAGAGCATCTTTTAGAGTGGGCACCAATGTTTTTACTCAATGTCAAGAGTGAAGCTGGAACAGCGCTCTATTTCGATCTTGCAGATTTAGCTCTAGAATTTATGATGAGTGATTATGAGTATCTTTGTGAGTCTATCAAAGATGGGAAATGTAACTACGAAGTATGAGCCTTTTAACCTTAGATATAGCGAAGTGTGTTCGTACTACAAATAAATTTTCAGAGTGTATTGCTTGTGTAACTGCTTGCCCTGTTGAAACTATTAAAATAGATGAGCAACTTCCATCATTTATTCCAAATGATTGTGTCGGCTGTGGAGGTTGTTTATCTGCCTGTCCAAGTGATGCATATAGTTTAGATGATTTTAATCCTATGAACTTTATTTTTACTTTTTTGGAATCTGATAGCGAAGAGATTTCTTGTAAAAAAGATGCTATTCCTTGTTTAGCAGCACTAAGTGTAGAGGAGATATTAAGTCTTTCTCTTCTTTCAAGTAGAGATATTATTTTTGATAAAACTCCTTGTCATGAATGTGAAATAGCTAAAATAAATCTTAAAATCATTGAAGATAGAGTTGAAGAGGTTAGTTTTTTACTTGAAGCAATGAGTATTGAGAATAAGCTCACATTTGAAGAGTTGTCACTAGAACTTTCTGTAAAAGAAGATGAAAATAGTTCAGATAGAAGAGAGTTTCTTTCAAAAATTTCTATTAAAGAAGCAGTAAAGGCAAAACATAAATTTACGAATAGTATAGAATCTCTAGATGAAGAGTTACGTGAACATAGTGCAAGTGTAGATGATATACAAAACATTAGAAATAAAAGTATACCAGATAGAAGAAAACTTCTACAAATGGCAATGAAGCGTGCAGGAGTTCCTGAAAACTTTCATGTTATTGAGAGCGAGGATATCTCTTTTATTTCGCAAAAAGTTTTAGATGCAGAGAGTTGCACTAACTGTCAAATGTGTTATAGAATCTGTCCAACAGGAGCACTTAGCTCAGATAAATATGGTGGTTTTATAGCATTTGATGCCTTTAACTGTATTAAATGTGCATCATGCCATGATGTTTGTGAACCGAACTCACTTACGATTAAAGAGACTTTTAATCTCAAAGAGCTTTATAAGCCGAAAAGAGAAACATTAGTAAGTTTTAATATAAAACGGTGTGATGAGTGTGGAATGCCATTTGTTTATCGTGGTGGTGAAGTGATGTGTACACGTTGTCGCATTGAAGAAGAAGAAGCAAATGAGTTATGGGGGATAAAATAGTGAGTGAAAATATGAACTCTATTGAGACAATGAATGCTGATAATATCATCTCAAAAAAAACAAAGCTTTTTGGTCTTATAGGTGAAAAAGCGGGAACAAACAATCTTTTTGCAAAGATTAATAGACTTATCAAAGCCAATAGTATAGATGCCATGATAATTCCAATGAATATCCGTGAAGATGATTTTTACTTTACAGTAGCAAATATGAAAAAATCTCATGTAGATGGTGCTTATATTGAAGAAGAGTTTCAAACAGCAGTTTTGGATCTGCTTGACTACAAAGATGAGATAGTAGAAGTTTATAATAGATGTGATTTTATTGTTAAAGAGGGTGAAACACTTCGTGGCTTTTTACTAGAGAAAAATGATGTTAGTTCTAAAGAGGAACTTGTTCAAAAAATATATGAAGAAATTATAAAGGATTAGTTATGAATGAAAATGATGTAAGCGATTTTAGAAATGAATTTGAGGCGATGAAAAAACATGCTTTTGATAACTGTGATGATGGTTCATGTGAGACAGAAACAGAATCTTTTGATGATTATCCTGACTATGTTCGTGCTATCTATGCAGAGGTAATGCCTCCAGTGAAGAGTGGCGTTTACTTCTCTCGTTGGGATATTAAAGGTATGGCTGCTGAACTTGATGAGCATATAGTTATGGATACTCGTGAGCGTATGTTTCAGCACTATATGCGTTTTATCTCTACTCGTAAAGAGATGGAAGATGTGATAGGTGAGTTTAATAAGCATATGGACATGAAGTGTGATCTTTACCGTGAGTACTCAGAAAAATATCCATCAACAAAAGTGATTTTTGATGTAAAAATTCAAAAAACAGAACGTTCAAAAGAGTTTCTACAAAAAATATTAGTTGATTTTTTTAGTTAAGATTAATCTTGAAAATTTTCTCTTATTTTCAAGAATTTATCTAAGTTTACTAAGAAAAGTTCTATGAGATTAGGATCAAAATGTTTTCCTTTTTCCTCTTTAAATAAATCTAGAATTTTTTCTAATTTCCATGCTTTCTTATAAACTCTCTCACTTCCTAGTGCATCAAAAACATCTGCTATAGCCGTGATTCGACCAAAAATATGAATCTCTTGACCTTTTAATCCCTCTGGATACCCATTACCATCCCATTTCTCATGGTGTGTATGTGCAACTGTTGCAGCTGTTTTTAGAATAGAACGACTTGAACCTTTAAGAACTTGATATCCTATCTCTGCATGAGTTTTCATAATTTCAAATTCATCAAAAGTTAATCTACCTGGTTTTTTTAAAATTGTGTCAGGAATAGCTACTTTACCAATATCGTGCATTGGTGATGCTGCATATAAGAAGTTTGCTTTTTCCTCATCTACTCCTGCTAAAAGTGCTAGAAGTTTCGAGTACTCTGCTACACACTTTACATGGTTACCAGTCTCTTGACTTCGACTCTCTCCTATCTCACCCATTCGGTAGATGATATCTTTTTGAGTAGCTTCTAGCTCTTCATGTATTTTTATAATATCAGTTACATTATACATAAGGTGAAGATGTTCAATTATATCTCCATCTTTATTTTGGAGAGGATATATTTTTGTATCTACATAGTAAGTTTCTTTATCTTTTGTTATATTTTCAAACAGTATAGATATAGTTTTCTTTTTATGAAGTTCTAATATTGTTCTTTTACAATCCTCTTTCTCAATGTGTTTAGGTGCTCTTAATATTTTACAATTTTGACCTATAAGCTCATCTCTAGAGTAACCACTTAAAGAACTGAAATTTTCATTTATATAAGTTATGATATTATTTGTATCTGTTCTAATGACGGCAACAAACTCATCAATAGCTTTTTCATATTGTTTGAGATATTCAACATTATTATTAGCAAGACTTAAATTTTTTTCTAAAATCTCTTTATATGCTTCTTGTGTTGTTATATCAGTACGTATCGCTATATATTCTACAATATTTCCATTTATATCTAAAATTGGTTTTATCATACTATTAACATAGTATGTTTCTCCTAATTTTGTGCGATTATGTAGAAGACCTTTCCAAACTCTATTTTCTTTAAGTGTTCTCCACATCTCTTTAAAAGTAGCACTAGGAATATCAGGATGACGAACAAGATTATGGGAGCTTCCAATTAATTCATCTTTCGTATATCCTGAGAGTTTACAAAATAGGTCATTTACATAAGTTATTCGACCTTTAGAATCTGTTTTACTTACAAGTGAACCTTCATCTAAGGCTTCTTTATATTCGCTTAACATTTTTTGAGATTTTAATTTTGGCTTCGATATGTTTTCTATTCATCTCTCCAGATAAATCAACTTTAAGTGTAAATTCTTCTACATTAAAAGGTTTTTTTATAAAGTCAGATGCTCCAGTTTTCAAAGCATTTCTAATAACTTCAGGATCATTTGTCCCAGATAAAATAAGAACAGGAATATGGCAAATTTCATCAATATGTTTTATCTCATGAAGTAGTTCTAGCCCATGTTTATCAGGTAATTCCATATCAAGAACAATAGCATTAATCTCTTGTTTATGTAAAATTTCTAAACTTTCTTTAGCAGTATGTGCAACACTTACATTATAGTTTCTAGCATTTAAAATTGTCTTTAATTGCTTACACATAAATGTAGAATTATCAACAATTAAGATAGTGTCATTACTGTTTTTTTGAGTTGATTCAATGTCATAGTTAATTGCTTCTATAGCAGTTGTTAAATGATCTTCTTTTACAAGATAATCAAGTATCCCTTTTTTAAATAAACTTTCTCTAAGTTCAATATCTATATCTCCAGTAAGGACAATGATTTTGGCATCTGTTAATTTTTTGATGTCGTAAACTAACTCTTCTCCATAAGCATCTGGTAGATTTAAATCAAGTATGATGAAATCATATGAATCTTTTTGTAAGAATTTCTTTGCTTCTTGAAAGTTTAATACCTGATGAAGATTATACATCTTCATCTCTGATAACAATAGAAAAATAGTTTCATTAGTGGAAGGAGAATCTTCTACTATTAAGATGTTATACATACTGTTTTTTACTTTATGAATTTTTTTAGAAGATGATATTGTAAGATAAAAGCTCTAGAACAAGATATAAATTTGGAGCATTATACCTTTTTAGATTTAATATAACTTTGAAATCATTTAAGATTTTAATTACTTTATTAACATTAGAGAAGTTTAATTTTATTTATAATTTTTTTCTTTAAAAGAGTAAAACTATTTTGAGTGTTTTTGTTATAAATCAACTCTTCTAAATCTTTTATCTCCTCTTTTATATCTACTTTTAGCAGATAGGGTGTAGCCCTTATAAGTAGCTCTTTTGCTGTTTTTGAATTTTTAATATGCTCTCTGTTTTCTTCTCTTTTTGATGATTTTTTAGGTAGATATTCTAATACTTTTGCAACTAAAAATCCTGCTAAAAAGAGAAGTAAAGACTGAAAATAGTTAATGTACTTTTTATAATCAACTTCTGTATTAGGGAAATTTTCATCATCTACTAAATCTGCTATCTTTAACTTTCTAACTTCTATTTTTTTTGCTTTGCTTACTCGATTTATAAACTCTTTATCTTTGTAGTTGTAGGTTTTAAGAGTAACTGTTGGAATAGTGTAG
>CAZTNH010000002.1:0-41536 GCA_964615395.1 uncultured Sulfurimonas sp. | reverse complement strand
AAAGTGTACACCACATTCTAAAAGGTCTTTCATAGTTACCATAGGTAATCCTTAAGGGCTGTTATTTCAAGCCAGAAATTTGTTAGTTGACTTCGGTAATGTCGGACATAGACTCTTTATAAAAAGAGTTGCACTAACTTTTGACACATACCTGCTTAATATTTCCAACTTCAAGAGAAGAAGAAAAATCGTGAAATTATACTCAAATATTATTTAAATCTAGCTTTTTAAACTAGTATTATAATTTCTTATATAATTAAGCAATATTTCAAATTGCTTTTATACTATATGATGTATAGTATCACAAAGTTATTACATTATAAGGAAAAATTATGAATAAGCCTTTACTATTTTCACTAGCAGCTGCTACTATTTTGACATCTAATTTAAATGCACACTCTATGTATGAACGTATCCAATCTATGGAACTTCAGATGAAACAGATGAAAAATGAGATCAATAGACTTAAAGCTACTAAGACAAAAAATGCTAAAGTTCAAAGTGAAAAGAAAGTGCTTCTCAAAAAACCTATAGTAACTCAAAAAGTTGTTCCATCTGATAAAGAAGAAAATAGCGAAGAAGAAGGCGACTCTGTTGAAGAGAGAATCAATGATCTTGAAGAGAACATTACAGAACTCAACAAAGCATCTAATGGTTCTCATCTAAAATTTAATGTTGATTATAGATTTTCAGTTGATAACCTACAATATAAGATGGCAAATGGTTCAGAACAAGGCAATGATTCATTTATGACAAATAGATTATGGATCAATATGAACTGGAAAGCTACTGATAACCTTAGTTTTAGTGGTCAACTTGCTTACAATAAAGCTTTTGGTGGAAGATCAGGCATAGAAGCCGAAAGATCACTCTATGAAACATTTGACTGGATTACTAATGAAAATGCTTATGATGGAGTTGTAAGAGTACGTTCAGTTTACTTTCTCTATAAAAACGACACATTTTTAGGAACAGAAGTTCCATGGACATTTAGTATAGGTCGTCGTCCTTCAACAAATGGTCATCTTGTAAATCTTCGTGATAATGATTGTGCATCCTCTCCAATGGGTCATACAATAAATGTTGAATTTGATGGTCTTAGTTCAAAGTTTTCATTTGAAGATGTGACAGGTATAGATGGTATGTATCTAAAATTTTGTGCGGGAAGAGGACTTACAAATGCCTCTCCACGATTTTCTCCTGATCCTTATGAAACAGAAGATGATGTGCCAAACATGGAGTTAGCAGGATTGATTTTTGTACCTTACAATGATGGTCAATACGGTATGGCTATGCAGTATTACTATGCTACTAACCTCATCGATGCTCACAATCCATTAAATCAAGCAGAAGGTTTTGATACTGTTGGTAACCTACACAGTTTTACTGCAAACATTACAATGAATGGAATTGGGGATGAATGGAGTGACTATCTTGAAGATACATTCTTCTTTATAAGTGGTGCTATTAGTGTTACCGATCCAAAAGATCGTTCAGGTGAATCTGCTAACTACGGAGGAGTTGATCCGACAGGTATGTTAGGTTCTAAGGAGTCTCAAGTTGGATACTCTGCTTGGGTCGGTCTTCAAATGCCATCACTTATAAGTGAAGATGGTCACTGGGGTCTTGAGTATAACAAAGGGAGTGCATACTGGAGAAGTATTACATATGCTGAAGATACAAACATTGGTTCTAAGCTCGCTACTCGCGGTGATGCATATGAGGTTTACTTTACTGAACCTCTTGTTAAGGAGATTTTATCTCTACAAATTCGTTACACTTATATAGATTATGCTTACAGTGGTAGTAATGGTTTCTTTGGAAATACAACTGGAACAGCGATGAGTATAGAACAAGCTAATGCAGCAGGTTATGGATCAAGTGTTGTAGATAAAGCACAAGATATTCGTTTCTATCTTCGTTACAGATATTAAGATAGACTCCTCTGTTCCACCTCAAGAGAAGATGGAACGAGAGAGATGAAACTTTATAAAGTTACTTCTGTAACTCTTCTAAAAGTTCTTTTACTTTCGCCACATGCTCTTTGACTCTTACTTTTTCAAAGAGTCCTTTTACAATACCGTCAGGATTTATGATAAAAGTTGTTCTTACTATGCCCATATACTCTTTGCCGTAGTTCTTTTTGAGTTGCCAAACGCCATATTCTTGCATCATATCTGTAGACTCATCACTTAAAAGTGTGATACCCAAATCTTTTTTCTCTATAAAGTTACGATGTTTTTTTGTGCTATCTGCACTTACACCTAAGATGATAGCATCCAAATCAGAAAAATCAGGTGCAGCCTCTGTAAACTCACAAGCCTCTGTCGTACAGCCTGGTGTATTGTCACGTGGGTAGAAGTAAAGAACTATCCACTTCCCTTTTAAATCTCTCATACATATCTCTATATCATCCTGATTTGGAAGACAGAACTCTGGTGCTTTTTCATCAATTTTTATCATTTTTTTTCCTTAGTTTAATTTTTTTTTATAGACTTCTTGCATAACATAGATATAGCTCAGCAGTTTATAGAGAGTTTTAATCAAGGCAGATGTTCTCAAGCATAGCCATAGCTACGGTTGGGGTTATCTAACGAAGAGTAAAGCTCTCTATAAATTGCCCGTAGGGAGGGATAAAAAGTAGCAATCTAGCATAAAAATTTATTTTGCCCTATCTCATCACTTCTTACCCCTCTGAGCTATATCTATGTTATGCAAGAAGTCTAATAGACAAAGAGGAGTATATAGACCCAAACGCCACTAAAAGATGTAAATATAATAGCTATAAATGTTTTTACAGCTATAACTCTATGTGCATTTGAAGCTTTTCCTGGAAGGATAGATTTTTTATAATTATAATTTCCAGCGAGAATAGTCTTAGTCCATAGACAGAGCATAGTAATTGCTATAAATATATGAAGTACTAAAACCACTAAAGCATAAGAATAAGAGCTATTACTCTCACTCATAAAAGCATCAAATCCACCACCAACACGAACACCATACTCAAAATACCCTACTATTATAAGAGAAAATATAAATATGATATTTTGAAAAATCATATGTGCCTTAAACATTCTCTTTCTAGCAAGGATAATCGCACCATAAACTAAAAGTGGCAATATCGCAACGATAAGTGTCACCATATCCATAAATAATGGAGCTGAAGTTCCCAAAAATCCACTCTGAAACATATAATTCATAATAGACTCCTTTATTTCTGTTTCTTATAGTATATCGCAGCTATAATTGCTAAAAGAAATAAAACTACAATAGTAATCTGCTTTAAGTAAGTGTTAATAAGCTCTTGATTTTCCCCTATAAAGTATCCTAAAAGTGTTAAAACTAATGCCCAAATACCTGCACCTAAAACTGTATAAGCTGAGAACTTTGCTAAGTTCATCTTACACAACCCCGCAGGAATAGAGATAAGCTGTCTCACACCAGGGATAAGTCTTCCTGTAAAAGTAGAGATAGCTCCATGTTTTTGAAAGTATGTATCCATTTTTAGGAGTGTACTCTCTTTGATAAAGAAATACTTTCCATACTTCTCTAAAATATTTCGTCCCAGTGTAAATGCTAGATAGTAGTTTATAAATGCACCCACGAGAGAACCACCTAAAGCACTCAACATTATCATCCAGATACTCATCTCCCCTTGACTCGCTAAATACCCAGCAGGAATAAGAATTATCTCACTAGGAAAAGGGATAAAACTACTCTCAATCGCCATCATTATAAAGATACCAATGTACCCCCAATCAAAAATCATATCTACTAAAATCTGCGCAGCTTCATGTATCATCTAAACTAAATCCTCTAAACTTTTTATCATCTTCATCGCAACATCATCATTGGAGTACTCTAAAAGTTTTTTACTTTTTGCTTGTAACTCTGGAGATGCTATCACCTCTAAAACTCTCTGTGTAAGTTCTTCACCCTCTCGCTCACACCAACCCATATCATGTTCAACTATAAAACTAGCATTATAGAACTGATGGTCTCCTGCTGCATATGGATAGGGGATATAAAAAGCGGGACAGCCGTTTGTTGTAAGCTCCCAAAGTGTACTAGCACCTGCACGACTTACTGCTAAGTCTGCCTTTTCTATAAGCTTTGGTAGCTCACTTGTAAAGGCATACAGCTCTACCTCTATACCTAAAGTTTCATACTCTTTTTGAACTCTCTCAAAGTCACTCTCACCCGCTTGATGAATAATCTTAATCTGGCGTTTAGTAAGCTCTTGCGCTACAGATAGAGCCAAATCATTGATAGCCTTAGCCCCATGACTTCCACCTAAAAATATAATAGTATCTAAACTACTTCTCTCTCGTTTACTCTGAGAATAAATCTCTTTTACGGGATAGCCTTTGATAGAAGAAGCTTCATCATATGCAGAGATAAAGCTCGTAGCATAAGGTTTTAAGATAGCGTTTAATCTCCCCTCAACTGCATTTTGTTCATGTATAAAGAGTGGAATAAGTGTTGAAATACTCGCTATTGATGCTGGAGCAGCAGAGAAACCACCTACACTATAAACGGCATCTATCTCATTCTCTTTTAAAAGTTTTCGAGCTTGAAGCACTCCAGAAAAAACTCTCAATAGAGCCTTTATCTTTCCTAAACCTTTTTGATTAACCACACCTGTTGTCTCTAAAAAATAGACCTTTGAAAAAAGCTTTGAATCTGCAAAATATTTTCTATCTTGTCCCTTTGTAGAACCTATAAATATACAGTTATGTCCCGCTTTTGTCCCCGCTTCAAGAAGTGCTTCGGCTATCATAAGATGACCACCTGTCCCTCCACCTGTTATACATATATTCATATCTCATTTACCTTATACATCTCAACTTTTCTTGATGCCATCAGAACCATTCCAACTCCAAAAGCAGCTCCAAGCATCGCCGAACCACCATAAGATAAAAAGGGAACACTGATACCCTTGATGGGAGTTATCCCACTTATACCGTAAGCATTTACTAAAAAAGCGAAAGATAAAATCAAGCCTATTCCTATACTAAAGAGATAGACTGTTTTATCTTTTGTTCTATTTGCAACTTTAAAGATTCTTTGAAGCATCAGAAGAAAGATGGTTACTACAAACAAAACTCCAAAAAAACCAAACTCTTCAGAGAGTCCAGCTAAAACAAAGTCAGTATGGACTTCAGAGAGAAACCCTAACTTAAATGTTCCATTTCCTATGCCAACACCAAAGAAACCACCATTATTTATGGCATTTAGTGAGTGTCCTATCTGATAAGGTTCTACTTCTACAGGGACTCTTAACTTATCAGCTATGGATGCTGGGAAAATTTCTAAAACACTATTTTGTGCTAATGCCCACCAAGATTTTATACGGATTATTCTATGTTCTGCTGTAAAAATAAAGATAAGAATAGCAAGAGAAATACCCCCTAAAATACTGAAGAAAAATCTAAAACTACTCCCTGCAAATAGAGTCATAAAAAGAAGAGTTAAACCTAAAACAACTACTTGTCCTAAATCTTTTTGTAAAAAAGCGATAATAAACATAGCCCCTATAAAGATGACTCCATAAGGTGCAAAACGTTTAAACTCATTTAAAAGTCCCATGTCACCGTGATCTCCGAGTTTACGAGAAAAGCTCCATGCTAAAAAGTAGACAAATCCAACCTTAAAAAACTCAACTGGAGCAAGAGAGAAACCAGCTATCTTAATCCAACGTTTTGCACCACCAACAGCAGAAACTACACTCTCTGGTAAAAATGGCATAGCAATCATCAAAGCAAGAGAGCCAAAAAAGAGTATAAACCCTATGGGCTGAAGCCATTTATCGGGATCTAATTGTGAAAGTGTAAAGATAATTCCTATACCTAAAAAAGCAAAAATCGTCTGTCTTATCGCAAAATGAAACTCATTTACATTAAAAAGAAGTGTAGTATATGGAGCTAATGTGTAGGATAAAATCACACTACATGTTATAAGGATACTTACAAGGGTAAAGAGTTTTCTATCGCCTGTCATCTATTTTATCTTATTTATTTTCAGAACGAACTCTACTTCTGGTTGAGAAATATTAAGTTCTTTAGAGATAGTTTCTACCGAGACACCTTGTTTAAAAAGAGAGAGAACTTTCTCATCATCATTCCCATGTATGGACGTTGGAATACTTATCTGCTTTACCCCGCTCTCTATATGTGAAATTCGATTGCTGAGTTCAGAATCAATGGCATTTATATTCTCTTGAAGTTGTTGAAGACCTTGACTAAGAGGATGAACCATATCATAAACACTCCTCTCTATCTCTTGATAAATCTCTGCATCATTCATTCTTTGAGAGTTCTCTTTGATGCTTCCCTGTGTCTCAACAAGATTCTTTTTTAGATAGTAAAACTCACGATTTAACTCTTCAACTACAGTAGCTACAGAACGAATGTTTTTCGAGTAGTCTGCATCTTTAGAGTAAACATAATAGAGTAGATAGAGTATAATCCCCGCCATTGCAACAACCACATACTCTATACTAAAATGTTGTAAATCCACCATCATTTATTCTCTTTTGCTTCACGAATAAGAACTCTTTCACGTGCAGTCATATAAGCACACCACTCTTTTTCATCTCGCTCATGCATCTTTACAAACTCTGCTAATTTTTCATCTACGGCTTTAAAAAAAACACCCACATCTCTTTGAGGATAAACAGGCATCTCTATACGACCATAGTAAATTTTTCCAACTTCTAAAAGAGCATCATGGAGTTTGAAATGCTCAAACCCTATAGAGGCTATCTTTGCACTTGAAGTAAGAGAGATTCTTTTTGGTGTTTCATCTTTTAAAAACATCTCTAAAGCATCTATCTTTCTATGAAGTTCTACCACTAACTGAAGTAAAACAGGGTCTGTGTCACGAGTATCGCCCTTTGCTTTTGCAAGTTTCAACCACTGGCTAATGGGATCTTCATCAGACTCACTCAACTGCTGATACTCTCTCTCGTAAGCATCTTTGTCTAAAGTAGCCTCACTAAAGTAGAGACTAATGGGAGCTGCAACTAAACGTGGATCACTCATGCTACTACCCTATCAATAATAATCAAGATAAAAAAAGCAATGCCTAAATAACCATTTACTGTAAAAAAAGCACGATCTATCTGTGTAAAATCTCTTCTCACTAACATCTGCTCATAAGCCAAAACTGCCCCACTTCCAAATGCTGCAATAAAAGCAAATATCCCAAGCCCAGCAGCCCAAACAAAAAGTATCCAAAAAAGAACACTTAGAGCATGAAAAAGAGCTGAGATAAAAAGAGTAGCCTTTGCTCCATAGATAGAAGGGATAGAGTGAAGCCCTTTCTCTTTATCAAAATCTATATCTTGAAGAGAGTAAAGCAAGTCAAATCCTGCCACCCAAAAGATAACGCCAAGACTCAAAAGAACAGACCATAAAGGAATAGTTCCTAAAACAGCAACAACTCCAGCAATAGGTGCTAAACCAAGAGAGATACCAAGAATGATATGTGCCATAGAGGAGAATCGTTTAAAGTAAGAGTAAGAACCAAGAACAGCAAGAATAGGAACACTCAACTTAAATGCCAATGGATTTATCATATAAGCAACAGCGATAAATATAAAAAAGTTTACCCCGATAAATATCAAGATACTTTTACTATCTAAACGCCCATCAACATTTGGTCGTCCAGCTGTACGAGGGTTATCTGCATCAACATCACGATCGGCATAACGGTTCACACCCATAGCAAAGTTTCTAGCCGAGAGTGCTGCAAAAATACCCATCACCAAAAGATAAAACCCAAACCAACCATCAGCAGCTACAACCATAGCTATAAAAATAAATGGTAAAGAGAATATAGAGTGCTCAAACATCACCAACTCATTAAAATCTTTCATCTTCTGTATAACTTTTTGCAAGTTTACTATCCTCTTTATAAATAAATATAAGCTATTTTACCTAAAAGTGGTTTAAAATGATATAATTTCCCCATGAAACAACTCGCAATTATTGGACCAACTGCATCAGGAAAGAGTGATTTAGCTATTAAAATCGCACTTAAAATTGATGCTTATATACTTTCTATAGACTCTTTAAGTATCTATAAAGAGATAGATATAGTCTCAGCTAAACCCTCAAAAGAGGAGCTTTCAGCTGTTAAACATTTTGGTATAGATGTTTTAAACCCTGATGAGTATTTTAGTGTAGATATTTTTATAGATCTTTACAAAGAAGTAGTAGAGACTTGTAAAAAAGATTCTAAAAATCTTATCATTGTTGGGGGGACATCTTTTTATCTTAAGTCTCTTATGCAAGGTTTATCTCCACTTCCAAAAATCACTCCAAAGATTCGTCAAGAGGTTCAAGAGAATCTTAAAAACCTTGAAGAGTCCTATAATTTACTCCTAAATTTAGATGAAGAGTATATGAAAAAGATAGATAAAAATGACTCCTATCGTATTGAAAAGGCACTTCTTATCTATAGAGCTTCAAATCTTACACCTACAGAGTGGTTTTTACAAAATCCTCCTAAACCTATCATAAAAGAGATGAGTGTTTTTAATATTGAAGTAGATAGAGATACTATTAGAGAGAGAATTTCTAAACGCTCACTCAAGATGTTAGAGATGGGTTTGATAAATGAAGTGGCCTACTTAGAGCATAAATATACTAGATTACCACACTCTATGAAAAGCATAGGGATTGTAGAGGTTTTAGAGTTTTTAGATGCGAAGATTAGTAAGGAGCAGATGATTGAGCTTATCTCAATCCATACTGCTCAACTCGCTAAACGCCAACAAACTTTTAATAAAACACAGTTTGAGGGTGTTATAAGTGCGAAGTTAGAGGAACTTGAAGAGATTATCCTCTCCCAGTAACCTCTAGTAGGTGGTAACCAAATTGTGTTTTAATTGGTCCATAAACTACACCAACATCACCACTAAATACTGCCTTATCAAACTCAGGTACCATTTGACCTGGTCCAAACTTACCTAAGTCTCCACCCTGTGCAGATGAAGGACAAGAGGAGTTCTCTTTTGCAGCACTCTCAAAAGTTGTACCATTTTCTATCTCAGTTTTTAACTCATTACATTTTTCTTCACTATCTACTAGTATATGTCTTGCTGTTGCCCATGCCATTGTTTTTCCTTATTTTGTTTTTGGCATTTTACACATAACTCCTTTAAAGTTTATTAATTTACATATTAAGAATAAACCTCTGCCACTTTTATAATTAAAAATAGAGTATTATACAATTCTAAAGGATATATATGAAAAAATTAATCGTCGCATTATCAGTCACACTCCTCCTTATGGGATGCAGTAGTAAAAATGAAACATCAAAAAATATTACACCTAAGTTAGTTGTAGGTAAAACACTCACATTAACACAACTTAAAGATCAAAATGACAAAGTAGAGAGCATATCACCGACAACGACAACACTCTTTTTCTCTTTTGCAAAAGAAACGGGACATATGTGTAATGAATTTTTAGAGTCAAAACCTACGGACTTTCTTGCTAAACATCATGCAGTTTATATAGCTGATGTATCTCCTGCACCCTCAATTATAAAAAGTATATTTATACTTCCAGATCTTAGAAAACTCCCTTTTAAAATTATGCTTATCAATGATGATAAACTCTCTGCTCAATATTCAAAAGGTATAGATAAAGAAAAAATAGTAGTAGTTCATATAAGTGATAGTAAGATTACTAAAATCGAAACATTAAATTCCAAAGAGGATTTAGAAAAATTATTTCAATAGAGTTATAACTCTAACAACACGGTATCTC
The DNA here is from genome assembly GCA_964615395.1 of uncultured Sulfurimonas sp. Lineage (GTDB taxonomy): Bacteria > Campylobacterota > Campylobacteria > Campylobacterales > Sulfurimonadaceae > Sulfurimonas. Next base: position 31,754 of record CAZTNH010000002.1, on the reverse strand, counting down.
GCCGTGTTGACTCAAACTTTCGACATCCACTCTCAAATGCCCCACCCTCACCAACTAAAATACACTTATGTTTTGCACGAGTAATAGCTGTATATATTAACTTAGTATTGTGCATAATGAAGTGTGTAAAACTCATAGGAATAACTACAATGTCATACTCCATACCTTGAACCTTATGAATAGTAAGAGCATAAGAGAGCATCAGATGACTTTTTAACTCCTCATACTCATAAACTACTACAACATCCTCATTTGGATAGAAAACAAAAACCTGCTCCTCATCCTCATCTATCTTAAAAAGGAGTCCACTCATACCATTAAAGATTCGTCGCTGGTTTGAGTCCTCACCCATCTTAAAACCATCCCCACTCCATGAGGTCATATTTTCATTTTTCGTATGAACAACCTTATCCATAAGGCGAAACTCTAACTCCCCCCTTTTAATACATTTACTAGGATTAGGGTTAAAGTACTCCTGCAAAACCTTGTTAAGATTTGCACTTCCAAGTATGCCACCTTTCATAGGAGTTATCACTTGAAAATAGTTAAGATACTCTTTTATCTGTTTGTTTTTAAGTCGGTATCTCGCTTTTTCTATAGACTCCACAACACGGTGAACTATCTCACTTATGATATTGTTTGAGTTCTCATCTCGTAGGTTTTTAAGCTCATCTGTAGAGAGTTGATTTCTAAGAGAGTAGTAGTTATCTATGCTCACATCTACAAACTCAAAGTCATCATACTTCTCTCTATAAAGAGGTACTTCACCCTTACGAATATCATTTGCTATAAGTGTGATAGCCTGATCTTCACTCTGTCGAAAAATCTTTGTAAGTTTTACTGTAGGAGCTAGTTCTAGGGTAAGCGCATCACTCAGAACATTTCCAGCCCCGATAGGAGGGAGTTGTGCATCATCTCCTACTATTATGATGATAGCCTTACGAGAGATTTTTCCTATAAGTCTTGCAAAGAGAGAGGAGTTTATCATAGAAGCTTCATCTATCAACATCACACTATAAGGGAACTTATCAGAAGAGTCATGCTTTAACAGAAGAGACTGTATAGTTGCGGACTCATAACCTGTCGTATCGCTAATTCGTTGAGAAGCTATTCCACTCAAAGCACAAGTCATTATCTCTTTTTTATCAAATCTTGTGTTAAGAAGTGTTAGGAGTGTTTTTGCTGTTGTACTTTTTCCTGTTCCTGCATATCCAACGAGAAAGAGTAGAGATGCACCTTCGTTTATCTTTACAACTGCCTCTTTTTGCTGTTCGCCTAGTTTAAGCTCAGAGTCTGCTAAAAACTCATCTAAGTTCTTTACAAAACCACCACTACTCATCTTCGCTCTCGTTTTAAACTCATCATAGAGATACTTCTCAGCATCATAGAGTCTAGCAGGAGAGACTCTATCATTTTTCATAATGACTATACTCCCCTCACCTACTCGCTCGATAAGGGCAGCCTCATATAAGTTAGCTTTATTACTAAACCCAAGTAACTCATTGAGCCCACCAAAAAGTACCTCTTTGGATATACAAGAGTTCCCCTGAGCCTCACAGTAGTTCAAAAGAACATAATCCATAGCAGAGCTAATGCGCCCCTCATTCTCTCGTTCAACTCCCATCTTCAGTGCCAACTCATCAGCTCTCTTAAAACCTATAGAGTTGATGTGAGTCAGTACATAAGGATTGTCTTTTATCTTTGTGCAGGGTTCATCTACATCTTTCATCGCTGTAGCTATAGTAGTAAGGAGTGCAGGAGAGACATCAAAAGGACTTAGAAACTCACCTAGTCGTCGCATAGAACGAAACTGTTTCCACGAGGCTTGAATCTTTTTAAGTCGTTTCTCTTTTATGCCTTTAAACTCTAAAAGTCTCTCTATATCATTATCGAGTATATCTATAAGACCCTCTTGCCCAAACTTCTCTATAAGTTCTGCTGAGAGTTTTTTTGTAAAGCCTTTTATGATTTTGTTTAAGAAGAAAAAGAGTTCGTTTTGGTTTACTTTAAGGGAGTCAAACTTAAAAGTTTTCCCATGTTTTTTATGTTCGTGCCACTCACCACTAAGAGTTATCGCCGAACTTTTTATATTTTCAACAGCACTCTCATAGTAAGTCCCACTTATCTTTTCACCCGACTTTAAAACAGCGATGAAAAAACCATCTTCTTCAAAAAGTATTCTATCGATTTGACCTATAAGTGTAGTGCTCATTTATACACCTATGTAATTTTCTATAATTTGTTCTCTAGCATCTTCATGTTCATGAAGTACCACTTTTGAGATTACAAAATCTATTTTACAAATTATCTCTTTCTTATTAGAAAGAAAATCTAAAAAATTACAATCATTTTCATTTACAAAAAAATGAACATATAATTCATCTTTTATACCATCTATATATGAATTTGCTTCTAGTAATAAATATTTTTCTAAAATTATTTTTTTTTCTTGATAAGTTAACATATATAATCTTTTAGATGATATTCATTAGTTTCTCTTGATTTAGTTACTACTTTTTCAAAATTTAAATTTTTCACAGGGTTATCTATGAGTAAAAATTTAGGATTGTCATTCATATTTAAAACTAAAGTAACAAAATATTCCTCTTTATATTCACTAGCTTTCATATACTCATTTTCAGTCATTCTAAATTTTCCTTTTAATCCCCTTATTCCTTTTACTTCTGCTAAATAACAATTATTATTTATTGTTAACTGAAAATCGTATCCATCACCAAATAATCGTGCATCTTCCAATGTAGCACCATTGAATCTATTTATAGAGTTGAAATTATTCATAAAATATAATTCAGCTTCTAGACCTGTTTGTTGTAGTTGTTTAAATCTAGATTTAATTATTGGTCTTATATCTAAGTAATTTGAATGTATATTAAAATGTTCTTGTAAATAAAGCTTTACTATATTAGCATATTCATGAGAATTTTCTTTTCCAAACATACTATCAATCAACTCTTTTCTATGTATATAGGCATCTCCTTTTTGCCACCAACCTTTTCTATTATTAGGGAAAAATGGGTCAAATAAGTCCATTCTATTTTTTATAGTACTTCCTGTATCTGCAATATTTATATCAACACAATATTTATAAAATGCAGATTTATTTGTTACTCCAAATTCTTGAATAAAATCTTTACCAAATTTTGACAATCCATATCCAAGCAAGTTCAAAATCTCATAGTTTTTATGTTTACTATTTTGATTCATTATGCTCTCCCTATTGTACCTTCAATCTCTGCGAATAAATCTATAATTTTATACTTATTTTTCAGACTATTTTCCTCTTCTAAAGATAAATAATTTTGCTCAATTAATATTGACATGTTTACTCCAAGAATAAAAAAATATGCTATACTTTTATTCAGTTGGGACAGATGAGGAGCGCTAACTCCTCATAAGCTTTTAATACAATCTTAATTCTAAAAGAATTATGATTATAACAATTACGAGTGTAAGACGCATTGTTACTCCTTTTTAAAGGCTAACCCTGTCCCACCTAAAAAAGATTCATTAAGAATCTTTACACTCCTCACAATACAACATCAACAACTCATAATCGCCAACTGACACACAATTATAATCATTTTTTCAAAGAGTTATAAAAAGTATGACAAATTGCCATACTTTTAAGATAATTTATCTCTATTTTGTCACTATCGCAAAACTAATATCTAAAATCTCTTTATGTGCTTTAATGTAATCGTTTAAATCTTTGAGTTTTAGGTTTTTAATCTTTTCAAGTTCAACTTGGGAGTGACCTAGTTTAAATCCTTTGTAGTACTCTAAAAAAGTACGGCTTAAACGCTGGTTCATAGTCTCAACTCTTAGAGGTTCACTTCCGAGTAAAAACTTCTTTGTCTGCTCTAACTCATCTTCTGTTACACCATTTTTTACAAACTCATTTATCACTTCACTTACAGTCTTTTTAGCCTCATCCATAGAGTCTAGTTTTGTCTGTAGATAACCACTCATGTAAGAGCTAGATTTACTCACATGTACTCTGGCATATGCTGAGTATGCAAGACCACGTTTTACACGTATCTCCTCCATCAAACGAGATCCAAAACCACCTGTACCTAAGATAAAAGTAGCTACTCGTGCTTTATAATACTCACTATCATTTACACTCATATTGTATGGAGAGCCAAAGTAGATATAAGCCTGCTGTGTCTCTCTTTTGAGTATAACAGTTTTTGCTTTTTTAGTAACATCAAAGTGTGCTAAGGGTTTATCCTCTCCAATAGCCAAAGTTTTTAAGACCATTTTCATCTCTTTTTTCACTTCATCTATGGAGACATCACCACCCACTACAACTATAGCACGAGAGAGTACAAGGTGTTTTTTGATAAATGCTTTTACATCTGAGATTTTAATACTCTCTACACTCTCTTTCGTTCCTGAAGATGGCTGACCTAAAACAGTACCACCAAACATAAGTTTCTTCAGTTCATTTGATGCCACATAATCAAAATCATTCTCTTTACGACTTAAACTTCCAAGAGTCATAGTCTTTATCTTAGAGAGGGATGATTTTGAGTAGTTTGGGTCTTTTAAAATGGCATTTAGATATTTAAGAGATGCACTATACTCACCTTTTAAAGAGCTTACATTCATAACAAATGTCTCAGTTCCTGTTGATGTTGAGATACTAATAGCCTTAGACTCTAGTTTTTCAGCAAAAGAGTTTGAGCCGAGTTTTTTTGTCCCCTCATTTAAAACTTTTGCACTAAATTTTGCAAGACCTGCAATATCTACATCACTAATGCTTCCACTATTTCTAAATATCAACTGTGTACTGACTAAAGGAAGTCTCGTGTCTTCTTCATAAATTAAAGGTACTTTTACACCATCTATCTCTATTGTTTCTATTTTTGCTGCCATTAAAATCTGTCCTATTATTAGAAGTGCTATAAAAAATTTCATTAGTTAAAAATCTCTAAAGTTTCATATGCAGTGTTTCTTACTGCTGGCGTCTCGCCAATATCATTGATGAGTTGAACCATCTCCTCTTTTGCCATCGCATAAGCAGCTCCAGCTGAACTTACGACATTCTCTTCCATCATTGTACTTCCTAAATCATTTGCTCCAAAACGAAGTGCCATCTGACCTATGTAAGGACCCTGAGTCACCCAAGAGCTTTGGATATTTGGTATATTATCGAGATAGAGACGAGCTACTGCTAATAATCGTAAATAACGGTTAGAAGATGGTTTATCCATATCTGGTATCTCAGCTAAGAGTTCAGTATTTTTTCCCTGAAAACTCCACATAATAAAAGCACGAAAACCACCTGTCTCATCTTGAAGTCTGCGAACCATATCGAAATGTTCTATAATGTCTTCATCGGTTTCAACCGTTCCATACATCATAGTAGCCGTACTCATTATGTCTAGTTTATGAGCTTGGCGATGCACATCTATCCAGACCTCACTATCTATCTTTTTAGGAGCGATAATATCACGAACCTTATCCGAGAGTATCTCAGCCCCAGCCCCAGGAATAGAAGCTAGACCTTTTGCCTTTAGACGCGAAAGTACTTCTTGAATTGTTATACGAGAAACTTTAGCGATAAAATCAAGTTCTATAGAGGAGAAACCGTGAATAGTAATAGTTGGGTATTTTGTATGAATATGCTCAACCAGATCCTCATACCACTCTATTTTAAGTTTTGGATGGACTCCACCCTGAAAGAGTATCTGTGTTCCACCAATCTCTAAAAGTTCATCAATCTTCGCATCAATCTCAGCAAAACTAAGAACATAAGCATCAGCATCTTTCTCATGTCTATAAAAGGCACAAAACTTACAATCTACCCAACATATATTTGTATAGTTGATATTTCTATCTATCACAAATGTTGTAATCCCTTTTGGATGTAACTCTTTCTTACGAGCCGATGCTAAACGCCCAAGCTCTTTTAAATCTGCATTTTTTATGAGGTCAAGTGCCTCTTCTTTTGTTAATCTTTTGTACATTGTCCCGCTTTACTTGTAAATATATCCATAGCCTTGTTTACCTTAGCTACTTTTTTTGGTGCATTTAAAATATGTTTATTGTTTAGCCATGAGCCATCACGATAAGCCATTTTAACACTACCATCACTATCTTTATAGACTAAAATTCTTAGAGGTAAATCTAAACCTACTGTCATATCCTGTTGCATCAACGATGTGCCTAGTCTAGGGTTACCAAAGATAAGCATTTTAGATTCATTTAATTTCATATCTACCATCTTAGCATTTCCACTATGGTTGATAACAGCAAAAACACTCAACTTTTTCATCTTAACAATCTTTTTAAGATTATTTATTGTTGTTGAAACATCTACACAAGATTTTTTAACAATTATATCATTTGCATATAAACTGAATCCTATAGATAGTATTAATATAATTTTTATCACTATTTCCATCCTCTATTTCTTGGGTTTATCGATCGTTTTTTAATAAAAATTGTATATATTATTTGCAAAAGTAACAGTACTATAAAAATAGTTCCTACTATCTGAACCCATGCACTTAAATTTAAAATTTTATTTAAAATACTATTGTGTTCTTTGTTGTCAATATTTAATTCTGCCATCTCTGCTATGTGTGTCATAGCCGACACGGCAAGGTTTCCTTTTGGAATAGAGATATGACAAGAGAGACAGACGCCACGACGATCAAGCTTATCTCTTTGAGCCTTATCTAAAGGCTGAGATAATTTAAAATGATGTCCAACTGTCATAAGTTGTGTTCCATTCTCATCTATAAACTGAGAGTAATCATGTTTTAGATTTGGTATAGCTGGTATCTGCTCATCTACCTTGTGAGGTAAAATCTTTCCATCTGGACTCATTAAATCAATAATAGTTGTTTTACTAGGATCGGCATTTAATTTTCCACCACCTACACCAAATCCTAATGCCTTGTCAGATGTATGACATGACTCACATGAACGAGACTCTTTACTTATAGTATGAGGTTGAACTGGTGCCATATCTATAGCATTTTGACCCTCTTTACCTGCACCCTCTACATTTGGAATTTTGTAGATATGATTTTGTATAAGAGCCTCTCCATCTTGACCAATAACCGTAATAGTAGTCTGACATCCAGGGATAACAGGAGTGATTCTTCCCTCACCATTTTGAGCAAGAGCAGGATCTTCCCATCGTAAGTAAGAGCGAGTCTCAGTTACTTTTCCCGGTACAAGATACTTTTTCAAATCTCTCATACCACCAGTAGTTCCATGCATATCGTGATCGTGAGATGCTTGAAGGTAATCAACATTTTTCTTTCCACCAGAGTAGTCTATCTTCACATGACAGCCGTAACATTGAGGAGCCCATTTTGCATGGCAAGTATAACACTCCATCTTATCAGTATGCGCACTCACTACATCCATAGCCACAAGAGCTTTTTTACTTAAATGTTTCTCCTCTTTTAGGAGTTTAAGAGGTTTAAGTTCTATATCTTTTCCTGAACTGAGGTGCATAATGATTTTGTTACCTTTTTTGACAGCTTTTGGAAGTGGATTTCCACGAGCTGTTAAGATAAAACCATCCTCTTTATCAGGTACATAGCCCTGTTTGAGGTACTCAGCTAAGTTCTGCGTAACACCACGAGCCTTACCAGTAGCAGCAGTTGTGTTAAACTCATCAGAGTAACCTAGTGGTAATTCCCATGGATATGCCTTTGTCGTACCGTGACAATCTTGACACTCTATCTCAACAGCTGCTGCATTTGCACCACTTAAAAAGCCATCACCATGCAGATCATTCGATGTATGACAATCTTGACATAACATCCCTTTTTGATAGTGAATATCCTCTTTCATATGTAAGTAGCGTTTAGTATGAAGTTTTGGTTGTCCATTTCCTTGTGCATCATATGTTGCCTGATACGAAGTCTCCATAAGCCCTTGGTAAGAGACACCTATGCGTTTTCCACGGTTATGACAAGTTGAACAGGTCTCAACTGGAACACCTGAGTACTCCACCTCGTGGATTTTAACCTTTACTTTACGAGAGGATTGAATCTGATGAGAGAGCATATGACCAGCATGTTTTTTATCTATGCTTTTATCATTTCCCTCATAAAATCCCTCATTTGAGTAAGGTACATGACAAGATGCACACCCTATTCCTCTAAAGTCTCCACGTTTAGCACGTCCTTTAGAACCTGTATGACAACGCAGACACTCTTGACGGAGGTATGTATAAACAGCTAAAGATGGATCTTTTGTAACCTCTTCTACTGTTGGAGCTTTTGGGAGTTCTTTCATCTGAGATGGAAAAGCTTGAGACTCTTTTTTAGAGAGTTTTTCCATATATGCTCTGTAGGCTTTAGTACCACTTCGACTCATTGGGTCTCGTGGATTGTGAGTTATATAGTTACCATTATTGTGCTGGTAACCCTCTTTTGCACCAAAAGACCACATCGCCCCTTGGATTTTCCCCTGTTCTGTCATCATCAAAGAGTTCATCTGATTTCTTACTTGAACTGGGTGACAGATACCACATGTATTTTCATTTATCCATGAAGATGCTGGTGCTGGGTAGTAAGCTTTAGGACCCTTATGAGTCTTAAAATACTCTATAGTTCCCTTATGAGCCTTACTTTTATGTTTTGTCGCAGGATTTCCCCCGTGACAGATAATACAACTATTTTTAGGATACCCTGCTTCTGCTGCCATCTTCTCAATCGCTTTACTCATTCCTGAGTTTTCCTCACGAATATGCTCTATTCCACTATGACAGTTTAAACAGTTATTTTTCTTTGTGTAGTCTATCGCCTTAGATGCAGATAGAGTCAAAGAGAAAAGAAGTACTAAAAATAGTAATCTATTCATTACTTATCTTTGCTGATTGCGTCTAAAACACCATTAATAAATTTTGGAGACTGTTCCGTTCCAAATGCTTTTGTAATCTCTAATGCCTCATTGATAACGACAGCAGAGTCTAACTCACCAAACAGAATCTCATAAGTAGCAAGACGGAGAGTAGCACGCTCAATACTTCCCAAACGCTCAAAATCCCAATCTTTTAAATGCTCAATGATTTTCTTATCACAAGCATCAAGGTTCTCCATAACTCCAGCATAAAGATCAAGTGCAAAATCTTTCTGTTTGTTACGAATCTTTTTCTCTTCTAAAATCTCATCTGTATGTTCAGCTGTATTTCCATTTCCTAAGTCAAATGCGTAAAGTAGGCTTACAACAGCCATACGTGCGTGATGTCTAGTTGCCATTATAGTGCCTCATATAGATCTAACATTTCGATAACAACTGTCATCGCTTCAAAACCTTTGTTACCAGCTTTTGTTCCTGCACGCTCAATAGCTTGCTCAATAGTATCAGTTGTTAAAAGTCCAAAAGAGACTGGTTTTTGGTATTTTAAACTCATAGAAGAGATACCCTTAGTCGCTTCAGCTGCTACATAGTCAAAATGAGGAGTCGCCCCACGGATAACTGCACCTAAAGCACAAATTGCATCATATTTTCCACTTGCTAAAAGTTGGTCAACTATCATAGGTAACTCAAATGCACCTGGCACTAAAACATGAGTTAAATCAGCATCATCACCACCATGACGATCAAATGCATCTTTTGCACCCTCTACAAGTCTATCTACTATAAAGTGATTCCATCTTGTACTTACTATCGCTATCTTTTTTCCATTTACTACTTTTAATTTACCTTCGATTAATTCCATTTAATCTCCTTTGTTGTTTTGTTTTGAGCTTAAAACTCTTTTTATACTTATGTATGTCTTGTTTACCTTATATAGAATTGTATAGTTTTTATAATAAAGAACTCTACAATCACGGTTAAATCCACTCTCCCAGCAATCTTTTCCCATCTTAGGGTTCATCTCTAGGAGTTCTATAAATTTTTTTAATTTTATAAGATACTCTTGTCCTGCATTTTGTTTATCATTATAAACGATTTGAAATATATTTTCTAAATCAAGGATAGAAGCTTTTAGATATTTAATTTTTTTCATATTTTCCAAAAAGTGTTGCCCATACCTCTTCATGATTGAATTTTTCACTCTCATCACTACAAGCTTCATCATAAGAAGCCTCAATCATCGCAGCATCAACTCCATACTCTACATTATTTGCACAAGCAGTTAATGTAAGATATTTTGTAAACTCTTTATCATTACCATTAAAAGTGTGATAAACTCTCTCTAACTCTGGGTCATCTATAGTTACAGTTATCATAATTAAATCTCCCTAATAAGTTTGATTTTTGCTATCACTTCTTCCAACTCTTCTAATTTTAACATATTTGGTCCATCACTCAAGGCTATACTAGGGTCAAAATGTGTCTCAAAAAAGAAACCATCCACACCAATAGCTGCTGCTGCTTTAGCTAAGTAAGGTACCATAGAACTATCTCCACCTGTTTTTCCATTCTCAGCTGTAGGCATCTGAACAGAGTGTGTAGCATCAAAGATAACAGGTGCAAACTCTCTCATGATAACAAGGTTTCTCATATCTACAACCATATTGCCATAGCCAAAAGAGTTCCCTCGCTCACAGAGGTAAATGCCATGTTTTTGTGCATTTTCATAAGTTGGTTCAGAACATCCACGAGTCTCTAAGACTTTTAAAAGTGGGTATTTCATAGCCTCAGCAGAGAGGAATTGCCCTTTTTTGATGTTTACTTCTCTCTCTGTTTTTGCACAAGCAACAAGTAGGTCAGTTTGACGGCATAAAAATGCTGGAATTTGTAGCATATCCACAACTTCTGCAACCTGCTCTACTTGAGTTGATTCGTGAACATCAGTCACTATTTTATACCCAAAGTCATCTTTTACTTTTTGAAGTATTCGCAGACCTTCATCTATCCCTAGCCCACGAAAGGAGTTTAAAGATGTACGATTTGCTTTATCAAAACTTGATTTAAAATAGAAGTCGATAGTATCATCGTTATGATACTGCTCTAACTCTTTAGCTATTTTAAAAATATTCTCTTCACTCTCAATAACACATGGTCCTGCTAATAGTTTCATAATTATCTTCTTATTTTGTAAATTTATCAATTTTAGTGTATACTCTCATTACGGCAAAAAGGGTTAAACCCTCTTTAGCTCAAAACTAACTTTCAGTCGGAAAACTATAAAAGTTAGCTTTAGGTGAAACTTTTTCATAAGTTCATCCTAATAATGGGATAAATGCCTCAACCAATAGGTTGAGAGCATATAATTATACCTTATTCTTTTTAATCTCCACTTATATTCCTACTTAGCACGAGCCACCATTATGCCAGCAAGAACAATCAAAACAACTCCAAACACCATACTCATCGAAGGAAGAGAATCCCCTAACATAACACCAACAATTATAGAAAAAAGTATATTTGAATAGGAAACTGCACCTATAATTCCAGCCTTAGTTTCACCATAAGCTTTCGTCATTAAGAGTTGAGATATCGTTGCAAAAACTCCCATCCCTATAACATAAAACCAGACTATACCCTCAGGCATTACAAATTTTCCTAAAACAAAATCAAGTTCGGGTATATCAAAATAGGGAGAGATCATAAAAAGTATAACTGGTCCTATCGTCCCAACTCCCATAAAAGAGAGAACTATTGCTCTTGTATCGTAGTAGTTTCTTAACTCTCGTATAGATGTATATGCGAGTGCTGCTCCTACACCTGAAAATATTCCTAACAAGTCATATTTACTAAAACCAACTCCTGCAGGCTGGGTAATAAACAAAATACCTATAAAACCTATAAAAATAGCAATCCAACCCTTAAATGTAAGTTTTTCATGAAGAAAAAACCATGCAAATATAGCTGTAAAGATTGGTGATGTTTTAGAGTAAGTCATCGCATCACCCAAAGGAATATGTGCGATGTTATAAAAAAAAGCCAAAAGAGCTACAAAACCCATAGTTCCACGAAAAAGTAGTAAAAAAGGTTTACCACCTTTTTGTATCATTGGCGTTTTTAAAACTGCAAATCCTACTAAAAAAACTCCTGCAATATTTCTAAAAAACACTACTTCTAAAGAGCTCATACTTTGAGAAGAGAGTTTAGCAAATGCACCCATTATCGCAAAGGTAAAAGATGCAAGTAGCATATATTTTACACCCTTATTTAATCCTTTCATATAGATATAACTTCTCTGCATTTCATCTCTCCCATATTAAACTCTATTCTAAAATGGAATTATACCCATAAGTAATTTTATCAGACCCATCTGAGACTTTCAACACTTTAAGCTTTGAGTAAAAGTGTTAACTTCATAGCAGTATAATCCCATAAATATTATCTAAAAAAGGAATATCTATGGGTAATCTCATTGTTTTCGGGCTTCTTGCCTTTGTTTTTTATAAAGTCTATCAAAGCTACACAAAATACACTAACTATTCGCAAGAGGCTTTTAAAAACTTCTCTGTTTCTCATGACTCATTACGCAAAAGTGACCTCGGTCTTTTTGTGGCACTCGTTGCTAAAGTTGCTAAAGCTGATGGAAAAGTTGATGCTTTTGAAGCACAACTTATTGGTATTATGTTTGATGATATTAGTGCTGTTTTCCCAGAACCTGCTAAAACAAAAGATATTTTAAAACAGATTTTTAATGAAGAGAAAGATAGAAGTGATAACACAGAAGATATCGCACACGCTCTAGCATCAGCTATCAAAAGAAACAAGGCTCAGCAACAGCAGTTTATGGGATTTTTAATCCAACTAGCATTTATTGATGGTGAAGTGAGTCAAAGTGAAGAGGAGATTTTAGCACTTATTGCCGAAGCCTTAGAGTTTGACCCCAATGCTTATCATGCTATCTTTGATCAGTTTGAAAAAATGATGCAAAATGTTCAGCCAAAAGCAAGTATTGATGATGCTTATGCACTTTTAGGTGTAAACGCCAATGATGATATGAAAACTATCAAAAAGGCTTATAAAAAACTTGTTCGTCAATATCACCCTGATATTATCGCTTCACAAGGAAAAAGTGAGAGTTACATGAAAGAGGCAACTCAAAAGACTCAAGAGATAAATCGAGCTTATGAGATGATTGAAGAGGCTAGAAAGTAGTTCTTACTTCTTAGCTTCATAATCCTTCTCCCAAAAAAACTCTATCCACTCTTTTGCCTCATTTATCCAAAAATGAGGCTTATACACAGATGTTTTTTTATAAAAAAGTGTCGCTGATTTAAACTCTATCTCTTTAAAATTTAATTCCAAATAGTTCATAATTGCCTTAAGTGTCTCCCCACTATCAGCTATATCATCAAGAACTAAGACTCTCTTTACACTTTTAAAATCACAAATACCAAAGAGTGAAATATCTTGGCGTTTACAACTTCCATCGTAAAGTTCTGTTCTAATCGTTTGAACCTCTCGAAGATTTAGTCCCTCAGCCATGCAGTGACTTAGAGTTAACCCACCTCTCGCTATGCCAACGATAGCTTCTGCTTCAAAACTTTCTACTTTTTTTATAAGTTTCTTTGTATCTTCTTTAAACTCTTCATAGCTATAATATTTTTTTATCATTGATATTTCCCTTATCTGATTAATTATGTTATTATACTTTTATAAATTTCAATTATGGATAAAAAAATGAACAAACTAATCATCTTTCTAGTCATTGTCTTTATTGCGATCATCGTTGTTTGGCCAGGTGTCCCTAAAGAGGGATTTGCAAAGCTTAAACAAGATGCAACTATAGAGTTTAATGCACATAAGTAAGAGGATATAAATAACTTCATAGCCAATGAAACAAGAAGCTATAAGATACAAGGCAAAAATTCGTAGGAGCTACAAGTAGCTTCAAGAGTTTTTAACGCAGTAGGTTGTAGCTTCTTGTTTCACCCGTAGGGCAATCTTTAAAAGGCTCATCTTCTTCGTTGAACTTTACTTAACGATACCAGTATCGCCAAATAAAGTTCGCCTTGAATCTAAACCTTTTAAAGATTGTTGGCTATGAAGTTATTGATATCCTCTTACTTAACTCTAAAACTAAGACTGATTAGATATAATTGCAAAAATATTATACTATTTAAGTACGAAAGAAGGTCTCTTATATGAAAAAAATCGCAATTATCGGTCGTCCAAATGTTGGAAAAAGCTCTCTTTTTAATCGTTTGATTAAAAATCGTGATGCCATCACTTCAGATATCGCAGGAACAACTCGTGATGTTAAACGCCGAACGGTAACTTTTATTGATAGAGAGGCTCTTCTCCTTGATACTGGTGGTCTTGACTCAGGATGTGAACTCTTTGATAAGATTAAAGAGATGTCGCTTAAAGCTGCCTATCAAGCCGACATCATCCTCTATATGGTTGATGGGAAAAGTATCCCTGAAGATATAGATAAAAAGTTTTTTTATGAACTTCAATCTATGGGAAAAGATATGGCTCTTGTTGTTAACAAGATAGACAATGACAAGATGAAAGAGAAACTTTGGGACTATTATGAGTTTGGAACTGGAGATATTTTCGGTATCTCTGTTTCACACAACCGTAATACAGTTGAACTTTTAGAGTGGATAGCAAGTAAAATTCCTGATGAAGATATCATCAAAGAGGATGAAGAAGTAGAAGATATTCAAGTAACAGAACCTGAACTTGAACTTGATGATGAAGATTTCTTTGCAAATGTAAATAGCCATGATGAAGATGATGATGGTTATACATACTGGGATGAAGATGAGATGGATGGTCTTACAGAAGATGATACTATCTTTGGAAACAATGACCGTATCAAAGAGTTTGATGAAGAGGATGTTAACCATATCAAAATAGCCATTATTGGTCGTACAAATGTTGGTAAATCTTCACTCCTCAATGCTCTTCTTGGAGAAGAACGCTCAGTTGTAAGTAGTGTAGCGGGAACGACTATCGACCCTATTGATGAGACAGTTACTTATGGTGATAAGCAACTTACATTTGTAGATACAGCAGGACTTCGTCGTCGTGGTAAAATCTTGGGAATTGAGAAGTATGCTTTAATGCGTACAACTGAGATGCTAGACAATGCCAACATGGCACTTATAGTTTTAGATGCTAGTCAGCCATTTTTAGACCTAGATGAGAAGATAGCAGGACTCGTAGATAGTAATAGACTTGCTTCTATTATAGTTCTTAACAAATGGGATATCTCTAAACGTGAGGAGCATGATAAAATCATCAGAGAGATTCGTGATAGATTTAAGTTTTTAGCATATGCCCCTATTATCACACTCTCAGCAAAAAGTCATTTAAGAGTTGATAAACTTCACGATATGATTTTAGAGATAAATGAGAACTACTCTCAGAGAATACCGACAAGTAAGATAAATGAAGTTATAGAAAAAGCTCTTCGCCGTCATACACTTCCAAGTGTAAGTGGTCAAGTTATCCGTATCTACTATGCAACTCAGTATGAGACACGTCCACCAAAAGTAGCTATCGTGATGAATAAACCGAGTGGTTTACACTTCACATATAGACGTTACCTTGCAAACAAAATGCGTGAAGCATTTAACTTTACAGGAACACCTCTTCTTTTTAAAGCTAAAAAGAGAGGAACGAAGTAACTCTAACCCTACAGTGGTTTTAAAACAACCATTGCAACTATTAGCATCATTAAAAGAGTTGGAATCTCATTATACATTCTAAAAAACTTTCCACTCTTTTGAGATCTATCTTCTAAAAACTCTATACGATACTTATTCATAGAGAAAAAATAAATTACTAAAAATAGTACTAATGTTATCTTGATGTGCAGCCATGGATTTCCAGCAAGACCATAACTATATGCTAGATATGACCCACTCAAAATTGTAGCCCACATAGAGGGAACACCTATATACTTATAAAGTTTCATCTCCTGAATCTTAACGACCTCCACAAAACCACTGTTTTCAATATTTTCTGCATGGTAAACAAAGAGTCGTGGCAAGTAAAATAGCACTGCAAACCAAGAGATAAACGATATGACATGAAACCAAAGTACCCAATTATACATTTTTAAAATCCTTAAAAGTTTTTTTCTATATAGAGCATATTGTAGTTTGAACCACCATGTACTCCATTGTAGAGTCCAAAAACACCCGAACGATGTTTCAGAGCATAACCCATATATGTCTCATACATAGGCTTATACTTCACAAGTCGTCCCAAATCAAAATCTAAACTTATATCAAGATAGTTAAGAAACTTAGAAGTATTGTCACCCTCAGCAGTTGCTTCTACAACTTCAGACTCAGGAACATGAGAAGGAGTATAAGAGATTCCCTCTGCTGCCCCTACTCTTACTCTATTGTTCCAAAAGTCAAAATTCCAGTATGCTTTTAGATAGAGAGTTCCCTCAAACATATTGTCGAACTCATCTTCATTAAAGTAAGAGATACCACCCTTTACATAAATATCTAAAGGATGATTAGCAATATTTTTTTTTAAGAGATACCCTCCATCTAAAGAGTAAACAGATAAATTTCTTGGATGTGTACCAAAATCACCTAAAAGAATTTGACCTAAATCATTTTCTGAAGCAAATCCATGAGCTACCCTTAAAGAGTACTTATTTTCTACTTCACTAGCATAGAGAGCAATCGATATTAAAAAAACTAAAAAAAATTTCAATGAGAATCCTTGAATAATTTGAGGGAGAAGAGAGAAGAGTATGCCCTTAAAGGACATACTAAATTATGCGTCTACTGTTTCTAAATCTTTAAGAGAATCAGTTTTATGATCTACTACTTTATCGTGAAGACGACGAAGGGCTTTAGTTCCTTTGTCGATTGCTAAGTCAATAGCTGCATCTAAAACATCATCTTTTTGAGTAATGATTATAGGTTGTGCATGAGCGATTTTAATATCAAACTCAACCATAACACCTTTTTTCTCAGCTGCAACAACACAGTTAATACTTGTAATATCTAGTGAGTATTTTCTAAATGCTTCAACAGCACCTTCAATATGAGCTTTAGTAGCATCATTTAATGTTATATCTTTTGAGCGAATTTGTAAGTTCATAATCTATCCTTTTTATTAAAGTATTTTCTAATACTTTTTATATGCTTACATAATAACAAAATAAAGCTGAGATTGGTATAATACTGCTAATAATTTTTATATTAGGATAAAAAATGAGAGTATTAACAGGGATTCAGTCATCTGGAGACTTACATATAGGAAACTACTTTGGTTCTATCAAGCAGATGGTAGAGGCTCAATCAAAAAACGATACATTTACATTTATAGCAAATTATCATGCGATGACAAGTGTAAAAGATGGTAAAAGGTTAGCAGAACTTACTATGCAGTCAGCTACAGACTTTTTAGCACTTGGAATTGATCCGAGTAAAAACACTTTTTGGGTACAATCAGATGTAAAAGAGGTACTAGAACTCTACTGGATACTCTCCTCTTTTACTCCAATGGGACTTTTGGAGCGTGCACATAGTTATAAAGATAAAACAGCCAAAGGCATCTCTGCAAACCATTCACTTTTCTCCTATCCAGTTTTAATGGCAGCCGATATTTTACTCTATTCTCCCGATATTATTCCTGTAGGAAAAGATCAAATTCAACATGTAGAGATTGCTCGTGATATAGCTACAAAGTTTAACAATGAATATGGAGACATCTTAACTATTCCAGATTTTCAAGTACAAGAGGATGTTCAGACTGTTCCAGGGATTGATGGACAGAAGATGTCAAAAAGTTATGGAAATACAGTAAATATTTTTGGTGAAGAGAAAAAACAGCTCAAAGTAATCAAAAAAATAGTAACTGAAAATGTAGCGATGGAAGAGCCTAAAGAGTTTGAGGGATGTAATGTTTACAATATGGCTAAACTCTTTTTAAATAAAAACGAATGTTTAGAACTTCAAGAGAGATACAGACGTGGAGGAGAGGGACATGGTCACTTCAAACTTTACCTCGCAGATGTAATTTGGGAACACTTTAGTGAACAACGCCAAAAACGTGAATACTATGCAAAAAATCAAGGTGAAGTGAGAGAAATACTAGCACTTGGTGCAAAAAAAGCAGCTGAAATTGCACGTCCAAAGATGGAAGAGATTAGAAGAGTTACAGGTATTCAATATTAAGAGCTTATTAAGTTGAATTAGATATAATTATTATATAAAATATAAGGAAATGAAATGAGATTAATTTTAATCATCGGGTTTTTACTACTCAATCTACAGGCAAAGTCACTTTTTAGTAATGATGCACAAAAAGAGAATAGTATCTATATAAACAACTTAAAAGAGCTGCTTTTAGCAACACAAAAAACAAGAGGGCTTACAAATAGCTACTTAAATGGTAACACAGCCTCTCTTCTTTTAGTTTACAATAGTAGAAGTGATATTAAAAAAGCTATAGGAAAGATGGAATCTACAACTTTAGCTACTGATGTTGTTATTAACTCAAGAGCTTCAGATATATCAAAGTCTCTTATTAAGCTTAACTCTATTGCTTTTAAACAAGCTCCTAAAAAGACTTTTGGTGATTATACACAAGAGATAGAGCAGATTTTAATGTTAGCACAGACGATTAGTCAAAGAACAAGTAAAGATCTTAATCCTTTTGGTAAAGAGGCATCTTCTATTATGATGAATGATATGCTTCCACTTACAGAGTATGTAGGGCAATTAAGAGGATATGGTTCAGGAGTTGCAGCTAGAGGAGTTATTAAGAAGAGTGATATCGAACAAGTTTACTTACTTGTAAATGAGATGACTACTTACAATACTACTCTTCAAGATGATATGAGTGGATTACTAAGTAAATACTCAGGTAAACTACCTAAGTCATTAAGAGAAGAACTTGTAAATATTAACAAACAAGTAGAGCAGTATCAATTTCTTGCAAGTAAAAAACTTCTTAAGTCACCTAAAGATGTAGATTCTGATCTATTCTTTGAAAAAGGAACTATGTTAATTAAAGCGATTGTGAAAGCTTACAATAGTTCTAATAGAGCTATTTTAGAAGATTCTAAAGGATGGTTATAGAGTTATTTTAAAATAACTCTATTTAAAATCTAATGTAGATTTTGTTATAAAATACTTTTTCGACCACGGAGAGTCTTCTAATTTTAGAAGGCTTCTTACCTCATCATTGACTAAACGATAATCCAATTCTACTTCAACACTTATCGCTTCAATACTTTTTGCTATCTTAAAAACTTTTTTACCTTTTGCAGGAATACTCATATCTTTACTCTGTTTTTTTGCAAGATGAGCAATAGTTACTTTAGATTTTTTACGTGTATAGTGTCTTGTTAAAGAGATCTCTTTTTTCTCAACAACTTTTGAACCTCGTTTAAATAAAATTGTCATAAGAATTTCACGAGAGCCAAATCCACTTGGAATATTATGTGGTTGAGGATTTTTAATAGTTACGAGAATATTATCCCCTTTATCCACTAAAGTGAGTTCAAGAGCATCTTTCCACATTGAAGCTGTATGTGCTCCTGAGAAACCATGATCTCTTACATCTCTAATCTTTGCCTTACCATTATGCATTTTATATGTAGCAGCTACATCTTTATGCTTCTCACCCATATGACAATCTACACAACTTTTAGAATCTTTTTTATACTCTTTTTGCATATTTGTAAAGACTAAACCTTTTGTACTTCTATCATTAGCATGACATACAAAACATAATTTATTTGGATTTTTGTCCATAAATTCATGATGAACTGTTTTATGATATGGAGATTTTGCATCTGTAAAAGGACCTGTCATAGTTCCTGACTCTGTCCATGTGACACGATTTATTCCTCGTGAAGATGCAGGTAATTTATCATGGATTTTATCAATATTATGACAAACTACACAGTTAATTCCCTCACTTATTGAGCTAGAGTGAACAGCCTTATCAACTGCACTACCTTTATCTAGTCCCATAACAGAAGCTATCTCATAATCTTCATCTGTACTAGTTACTGAGATTCGAGGGTTATGACAAGTTGCACATTTTACTTTAACACTATTAACACTTTTACGATTTTTTCTAGCAACATAATCAAGACTTTTTCTAAAATACTCATCATTTTGATAGTGACTTTTAGAGTGCCAAGATTTCTTCCACTCATTTACTATTCGTAAATGACAAGATTTACAGTTACTTGAATTTTGAAAATGTTCACCAACTTGAACTACTTCAGCTGCACCAAAAAGAGTATGCGAACTTAAAAGCAGTAGTAGAAAAGACCCTGTAGCTAACTTCATCTCTCTATCCTTTATGTTTATCTAACCAAACCATTAAACCTTTTTGAGCATGAAGTCTGTTCTCTGCCTCATTAAAGATAATTTCTGAATGTATATCCATTATCTCTTCTGAAACTTCTTGTCCTCTGTAAGCAGGTAAACAGTGCAAAAACTTAGCACCTTGTTTAGAGAGACACATCATAAGACTATCAACCATAAAGCCTTTAAAGTCTTTGATACGTTGCTCTTTTTCATCCTCTTGACCCATTGAAGCCCAAGTATCAGTTGTGACAATAGTAGCGTTTCGTATAGCTTCTTTAGGGTCATTCATCACTTTAATAACAGCCCCACTCTCTTTAGCTATAGCCAAACTCTCTTCTAAAACATCAGAGTCAACCTCATAACCTTTCGGAGTAGCGATACGTAACTCAAACCCAAGTTTAGCTGCAAGCATCATCCAAGAGTGTGTCATATTGTTACCATCACCTATATAAGCTACAACTGCATCTTTTTCAACTCCATACTCAACCATAGTCATATAGTCAGCTAAGAGTTGCACAGGATGATAAGAGTCTGTAAGTCCATTTATAACAGGGACAGAAGAGTTTTCTGCAAACTCCTCTATCATCGAGTGTTTAAATGTTCTTATCATTACCATATCACACATACTACTGATAACTTTTGCAGTATCTGCCACAGGTTCACCACGACCTAGATGAATATCACGGTTACTTAAAAAGAGTGCATGACCTCCAAGTTGAAACATACCTGCTTCAAAACTCACACGAGTACGTGTTGAACTCTTCTCAAAAATCATTCCTAAAGTCTGCATTTCAAGTTCTTTCTTGTAAACGCCAGCTTTTAAATTCTTCTTTATCTCTAGACCTATCGTAATAATCTCTAGTATTTCTTCTTTTGTAAAATCTTTAAGTGTTAAAAAATGTCTCAATTTTTCATCCTTATTTTATTGTTTAATATATATTCTACTTATACTTTTCTTTATTCTAACTGTTTTGGAGCATTTTTGCCACTTCTTTGGCATGATATGAGATAATGATGTTTGCACCAGCACGTTTAAACGCCACCATAGTCTCCATAACAACTCTATCATAATCTATCAAGTTATTCATTCCAGCCATCTTAAGCATAGCATACTCACCACTTACATTATAGACAGCCATTGGTAAAGAGGTAGCATCTTTTATCTCACGAACTAAATCAAGATATGCAAGAGCAGGTTTTACCATAAGTATATCAGCCCCCTGAGCCTCATCGCTTACAGACTCAGCTATAGCTTCACGACGATTTGCAGGATCCATCTGATACGAAGCACGATCTCCAAAACTAGGAGTCGATTCTGCTACATCACGAAATGGTCCATAGTATCCTGAGGCAAATTTTGTAGAGTAAGCCATAATAGGTAAGTTCTCAAAACCGTTTGCATCTAAAGAAGTTCTTAGTGTTTCAATTATCCCATCCATCATACCACTCGGTGCTATCATATCAGCTCCAGCTCTCGCATGAATAAGTGCTTGTTCTCCTGAAATTTCAAGAGTTGCATCATTATCTACAGTCTGCATCACTTCATCTATAATCCCACAATGCCCATGATCTGTGTACTCACAAAAACATAAGTCAGTTACTATAAACATATCAGGATGAACTGCTTTAATTGCACGAATAGATGAAGCGATGATACCATGCTCACAAAGAGAGTCACTTCCTATAGAATCTTTTGTATCAGGAATCCCAAAAAGAATGATTGAGTAGATGCCTAAACTCTTAAGCTCTTCACACTCTTTAATAACTTCATCAATACTCATCTGAAAAACACCTGGCATAGAGGATACTTCAGTTTTTATACCCTCCCCACTTCTTATGAAAAGTGGATATATAAAGTCATCAACTCTGACCTGAGTCTCTCTTACTAAAGAGCGAAGATGTGTATTTAAACGAGTACGGCGAAATCTTTGAAACATTGTTAAACCTTTTTTTAGCTATAATTATTTTTAAGAACAATATTTTACCCTTTTAAAGATTAAATTAATGAATATAGAAATATCAGAAGTAGCAAACTTACCCTCACGTTTTGGTCTGTTCAATGTAAAAGCTTTCAAAGAAGGCGAAAAAGAACACCTAGTTATCTATGCCAAAGAGCTTGAAAAAGAGCCTCTTGTTAGAGTTCATTCTGAATGCCTAACAGGCGATGCCATCGGTAGTCTGAAGTGTGATTGTCGAGATCAACTAGAGTATGCCCTTAGCCTTATAGCTAAAGAGGGTGGAATGGTCATATACCTAAGACAAGAGGGAAGAGATATAGGTCTTTTAAATAAGATAAATGCTTATGCCCTTCAAGATCAAGGTCTTAACACCGTAGAAGCAAATCATCAGTTAGGTTTTGCAGCAGATGAGAGAAGTTATGAAATTGTAACTTATATATTGGAGTACTTCAATATCAAAAAGATAAAACTTTTAACAAACAACCCTGCTAAAATCAACTCCCTCAAAAGTGTTGAGATACTCCAACGAGTACCTATCATTATGAAAGCAAATAAATTTAACACGGACTACTTAAATGTTAAACGTGATGAGATGGGACATCTTTTTTAAAGGAAATTCATGCCAATAGAGATAAAATCGGATTCTATAGAGACTGCTATAGCCAAACTTAAAGCACGGGAGACGATATTACGACAACTTGAATCAATCTCTGCTCTTGGAAGTTGGGAGATAGACTTAAGAACAAAGAAATCTATCTGGTCTGATAGAAGTTATGAAATTTATGGCATTGAAAAAGGAACTAATGTAAACTTAAAGATGTTTATAGAACGGTTGCTTCCTGAGTATGTAGCTGATGTTGAAGAGATTATTTCAAAAATTGTCTCTTCTGGTAAACCTGCTAGTATCACATGTAAGGCTAGACACTCTAATGGAAAGATACTCACTCTCTTACTCAATGCACAAGTAATCTATGATGAGGAGAAAAATCCTCTTAAAATAATAGGTACAACCTTAGATATCACAGAACAAACTGCTATTAAAGACGAAGCTCAAGAGCTCTCTCAACTGATGGAACACTCCTCTAATGAAATTTATATTTTAGATTT
Organism: uncultured Sulfurimonas sp.; assembly: GCA_964615395.1. Classification (GTDB taxonomy): domain Bacteria; phylum Campylobacterota; class Campylobacteria; order Campylobacterales; family Sulfurimonadaceae; genus Sulfurimonas. The sequence continues at coordinate 8,473 of CAZTNH010000002.1, read as the reverse complement.
TGAAACACTTGATTATATGTATGTAAATCAAGGAGCTTGTCATGCTCTTGGGTATACACAAGATGAACTTTTAAAGATGAATATCAGAGATATAAACCCTTATCTTATAGAGAGCAAAATAAAACAACTGAAAAAGAAACTTATTACACAGGACTTTATTCTTAATAAAACAGTTCATAAAAGAAAAGATAATAGTGAATACCATGTTCAATCTTATCTTCATTCACTCCAGTATAAAAATAAAAATGCTTATGTTATCTTTGACACAGATATATCTGAAACCATTGACTTAGAGATACAGTATAAAAAACAGGCTAAAATCTTAGAGTATATTCACGACTCTGTTATTTCAACTGATGTTTATGGAAAAATCACCAGTTGGAATAGAGGAAGTACCTCACTCTTTCAATATGTCTCTAAAGATATGATAGGAAAATCTATTTTAGATATTTATGATAATGAAAATAGATATGCTCTTGAGGAGTTATTTCATATTATTCAAACAAAAGGGTCTGTAGATATTGAAGCCTATATGCTTAGAAAAGATAAAACAAAAGTCATCTGTGATATATCTTTAAGTATCTTAGAAGATGAAGATGGTAACTGTGACGGTTATATAGGATATATTCAAGATATAACAGAAAAAAAAGGAATACAAGAGCAGTTAGATAAACAGACTGCACTCTTAAAATATCAAGCACATCATGATGTTCTTACTAATCTTCCTAATAGAGCACTCTTTAAAGATAGACTCTCTCAAGCCATCATCTCCTCTAAACGAAGAGATGAAAAATTTGCTCTTCTTTTTATAGATTTAGACCAATTTAAAAAGATAAACGACTCTCTCGGTCATCATATTGGTGATGAAGTGCTCATAGAAGCAGGTAAAAGACTTCAAAAAGCGATTCGAGAAAATGATACGCTCTCAAGATTAGGTGGTGATGAATTTACTGTTATACTTAAAGATATTAAAGATGTCCAATCAGCAGCAAAAGTTTCTCAAAAAATTATTGATGCTATGAATTTACCGATTCAGACTACTTTTCATGAACTTCATATCACTTCAAGTATAGGGATAAGTATCTACCCAAATGATGCTACTGGAGATGCTAACCTTATCAAGTATGCAGATGCAGCCATGTATAAAGCAAAAGAAGAGGGGCGAAATAACTATCAATTTTACTCTAGTGATATGACAGCATTTGCTTTTGAGAGAGTTGTGATGGAAAATAGTTTAAGAATTGCTATTAAAGAGGAACAATTTATAGTTCACTATCAGCCTCAAATAGATACATCTTCACAAAAAATAGTCTCCATGGAGGCACTAGTTCGGTGGGATCATCCTACTTTAGGTCTTATCCCTCCATTTAAGTTTATTCCTCTTGCTGAAGAGAGTGGAATGATTATTAAAATAGATCGTCTTGTTATGAAAATAGCTATGAAACAGTTTAAAATATGGAAAGAAGAGGGTCTTAACCCCGGTGTTCTCTCTTTAAACCTTGCTATGAAACAGTTGAATTCAGAAGATTTTTTAGAGTATCTTTTAAAGATGATGAGTGAGTTAGAGTTTGATTCTTCATGGCTAGAACTAGAAGTAACAGAGGGTCAGATTATGAATAATCCTGAAGAGTCTATCAAAAAATTAAACAGACTCCATGATTTAGGAATCAGTTTAGCTATTGATGATTTTGGAACAGGTTACTCCTCTCTAGCTTATCTTAAAAAACTTCCACTTGATAAACTCAAAATAGACCGTTCTTTTATAAAAGATATCCCTGAAGATGAGGATGATATAGCTATTACTCAAGCTATTATCGCTCTTGCAAAAAGTTTAAAACTTACAACTATTGCAGAGGGTGTAGAGACTGAGCAACAGAGAGATTTTATTATTACGCATGGTTGTGACATGATACAAGGTTACTTCTACTATAAACCTCTTCCAGTAGATGAGATGAAAAAAGTACTTAACGAAACTTAGAGTCGCTTAAAGCACCTATTCTTCTTAAAGCAGAGTCTGAAATTCTGAAAAGTTCTTCTGTATCTTTTTGTAAATCTTGATAATAAATTTTTGCTTTATCTCTTATCATCTCATCATCTTCGCCTAAGCCAAAAAGTTTACTAAAAACACCCTTTTTCTCCTCTTTAAAAAAAAGATTATAAATATTAATATAATCGTGATGCCATTTTTCATGACTCACATCTAATCTATTATAAATTTGCATTCCTAAAATATCTTGCATAATCTGCTTATGATTGTTAAACCAAATTCCACATTCACAATCCATCTTTCCAGGTGGTGTTGGATTTTTTATTTTGATTCCAGCTATTTCAGACTCTATTTTTTTCATCTGTTCAAGATGAATCAATTTTGCATTTTCAATAGCATCTATCATCTCAGATTTCGTCATTTTAAAACCTTATATTAAAAATTACCTCTATTATTACATAAGTTTAATAAAAAAACTATATAATTGTATTAATGTTTTTACAAGGAGATAATTGTGCTACACCCAGAGCCAATAGAAAATGAAATAAAACTAAATCCTAAACGCTACATAGTGTCAAAAACTAATGCACAAGGTACAATCGAGTATGGAAATGATTACTTTGTTGAGATTTCAGGTTATACAGAAGCTGAACTTATAGGTAAACCACACTCAATAGTTCGTCACCCAGATATGCCAAAAGTTGTTTTTAAAATGATGTGGGATCGGATTAATAGTGCAAAAAACATTATGGCAATAGTTAAAAATCTAGCTAAAGATGGAAGTTATTACTGGGTTATCACAGAGTTTGAACCAAAGGTTGACCCTATTACAAACAAAGTTATCTCACATACAGCATTTAGAAAAGCTGCACCTCAAAAAGCTATAGATGCTATTGAACCTATTTATCAAAAACTCCTTGAAATAGAAAAAGATGGTGGCATGGAAGCTAGTGAGAAATATCTTCGTGGTTACCTTGAAGAGAAGGGTGTCACATATGATGAATTTATAGATGGCTTGATTGGGAATAAAGGCCTCTTTAAAGTCTTCTTTACACTTATGAAAAAACTTTTTTCATAAGTTCATATATTTAAGGATATCTATTGGATTTAAAATCTACCCTCATTTCACAAAATATAGAGTTACCAGATAACTTTTTTTATAATGTTCAAAAGTACAAAGAGCATCTCCACAAATGGAATAAAATTCATAATTTAACAGGTGCAAAAGATAATAAAACAGTCGATAGTTTTATCTATGATGCTGTTTTCCCTGTAAGTTTTTTACCTAAGGTAGATACGCTTATGGATATAGGAACGGGAGCTGGTTTTCCCGGTATGATTCTAGCGTTTGCACTTCCAAACACAGAGGTAACACTTGTTGAACCTCTTGTAAAACGTGCTAGTTTTTTACAGTTTATAAAAGCTGACTTAGAACTTCCAAATGTTACAGTTGTTAAAAAAAGAGTGGAAGAGATGGAGCCAAAAATCTTTGATATGATTACTTCTCGTGCTGTAACTGACACAAAAATGTTACTTAAACTCAGTGAAAATTTTCAAGATGATAGAACAAAATTTCTCTTCTATAAGGGAGAGAAAGTTTTTGATGAAGTTGAAGATGGAGCAAGAGATATGCAACATAAAATTATAGAGACAGACAACAGACACTATCTACTTTTAGGAAAAAATTTATGATAATGAAACTTTTACTTATTATCGGTGTTATTAGTATAGTCTATTTTATGTTTATTAAGAAAAAACCTGAAAATATTTCAAAGGCTAAGGGTGCTGAAAAAGAGACTAAAGATGCTGATGAGATGGTAGAGTGTGCGAACTGTGGCGTTTATGCTGAACTTGATGAATCTTTTTTAAGTGGCTCAAAATACTACTGCTCAAAAGAGTGTCTAAACGCAAAAAAATAGGAGAGTTAATGTTACTTTTCGGACATAGATTTATTCAAAATGAGAGTTTCTATCATATCACTGATATTGATGCTATCTCAAAAACTCCAAACTCTTCAAAAGTTTTTTTAGAATTTAGTGAGGATAACTTAGACATTATTGATTATTTAAACGCCAATAGTGTTGCATTTGTACTAAGTGTTCAAAATATCACTGAACTTATCTATGCTTCTTCTTTGAAAGCCTCTTATATTTTAGTTCAAAAAGAGCTTGCAAAAACGGCTCAAGAGATTGCTGAGTCTTATCTTTTTGATGCAAAGATTTTAGTACATTTAGAGAGAGAGAAAGATATTGAGGAAATGGCACTCTTAAGTATAGATGGCATTCTCTTCTCCGATGCTATTATAAAGATAAACTCATAAACTTAAATTTCTTTTATCTACTACTCACTCTTCTTCTTTTGAGTGGATGTTCTAGCCGATATGTAAAAAAACCTACACATACCTCGGATAGAACAAAATATCAAACAAAACAGAAGCATACACTCTCCGTAAAATCAGCCCTCTACAGAGAGTACAAAAAATGGAAAAGCACTCCTTATCGTTATGGTGGAAACTCTTTAAGAGGAGTAGATTGCTCCTCTTTAGTGCAACAGATTTATAGAGATGCACTTAACATAAGAGTACCTAGAACAACCAAACAACAGGCAAAAGTTGGTTACTGGGTTGCTAGAAAAAGCATCAGAGAGGGAGATTTAGTTCTATTTAAAACTGGCTACAACACTCGACACTCTGGAATTTATCTTGAAAATGGAAATTTTATAAATAGTTCCACGAGTGTTGGTGTCACCATCTCTAACCTCAACAACCCATACTGGAGAAGTAAATATTGGCAGAGTAGAAGAGTCCTTCCCTAAATCACTTGGCGTTTAAGGGATGACTTAAGAGAAGTTAGTATCTCATAACTAATTGTATTCGTTTGGGCTGATACTTTAGAGGCATCATCAAAGATAAGAAGTTCCTCTCTCTCACATAAAAAAGAGCTATTATCCATAGAGATTCGTCCTGCTATTTTTACATTTTCTGGCGTTTGATAGCTGTTTGAAAGTGATCGTAAGAAACCATCTCCATAGCCTATATCGTAGGTACTTACTATCTCATCTTTTTGACTCACATAAGTAGCTCCATATCCAACACTCTCACCCTTTAAGAGTTCTCTTGATGTTACTTTTTTAGCATAAAGAGAGAGGACAGGCTTGAACTCAACTTCACTTATCTCAGGAGGAAGATCCATACAGCCATAAGCTGCTATCCCTACTCTAGCCATATCCTCATCAAAATTCTCACTACGAAAAAGTCCTGCTGAGTTACATGAGTGAAAACGAACACCAGCTGGTGACTCTCTTTTAACTTTTTCAAAAGCTTCACACTGATGTTGATACATAGGGGTAAGCTCATCTGCACAAGCATGATGAGTAAAAACAGCTTCAAGTTTTAGACCCTGCTTCTCTATCATCTCAAATGCTAGTTGTAACTCTTGCATCTCTATGCCATTGCGGTTCATACCTGTGTTTACTTTTAACTCAACAAGTGTCTCTTTTGGGAACATCTCTATCATATCAAGTGAGTTGATTGTATATCTAATCTTTTTACTTTGAAGTGTTGGGAAATCAGATAAGACCAAGATATACTCAAAAAATTCTTCTACTAAAAGAGCCTCGCTATTAAACTGAACTACTGCTCTAGTTATGCCATACTCTTTGGCTAAAGTAGCTATCTCTAAGAGTCCATGACCGTAAGCATTATCTTTTAAAACTAAGGCTATTTTATCTTTTGAGAGAGTTTTTTTTGCGATTGTATCAAGGTTATAAAAAAAGTTTTCTCTACTGAGGGTTATATATGCCATAGCTTAGTTCTTCTGAATTTCTATTTTTGGGATTTTACTTGTGTTTACATCTTTTTTATTTAAAATAGCTGATCCACTCATAATGAGATAGGTAGCTAAACCGAAGCCTAATGCAATTAAAATGGTACGTTTTATTTTTTCTATTTTACTCATAAATGAAATCTTACCCTAAAACTACTAATAATTAACACTTTTGTAACACTACTTTAATATTATAATCTAATCAGAATTTTTAAGGTTTACTATGAAAAAAGCAATAACACTTTCACTACTCACACTCTGCACATTACATGCTAACGAGATTGAAATATCTCCTATAAATATAGAATCAACTACCATAACAGATGTCGCTCAAAATGCACAAACATCAGCAGATGTTGCACAAGCACTTAGTAACTCGGTTCCAAGTATTGATATGAGTAGACGGAGTGGTATAGCTAATGATGTTTTTATCCGTGGACAAAAACGTGACAATATTACTGTTGAAGTAGATGATACTAAGGTTTATGGAGCATGTCCAAACAGAATGGATCCCCCAATCTCTCACATTGTTGCCAATCAGATTGACACTATTGAAGTAATAGAGGGTCCATATGATATTGAAACATTTGGAACATTAAGTGGTGGTATCAAAATAAATACAAAAAAACCTTCTAAAGAGGCTAAAGGTCAGATAAATGTAGGTTTTGGTTCTTTTAACTACAAAAAGTTTGGTGCGAGTGCTAGTGGTGGAAATGATTTTATCAGAGTAAGTGCTAGTGTTTCTACTGAATCAAGTGATCAGTATAAAGATGGAAATGGTGACACTCTAGCGACTCAGATTGATAACTATGTAGCGACTACAACTCTTGCTGGAACAACTAAAGATGCTCGTTTACAACCTGAGTACCACGATATGCAAGCTTACAAAAAAAATAGTGCAATGGTAAAAGCATTTATAACAACAGCTAAAAATCAAGAGCTTCGTTTAAGTGCAACAGCAAACAGAAGTGATAATGTTCTTTATGCTAACTCAAAAATGGATGCTCTTTATGATGACTCAAACATCTATAGTGTAGCTTATAACATTGACTCTATCAATGATATTTACAAAAATATCAACCTTAAATACTACCACTCAGATGTTGACCACCCGATGGGAACAGACTATAGAATGTCATCGATTAACACAGGTGGAGCAGTTATGACTAACTGGTTAACAACAGATATGGATGGACTTAAACTTAAAAATAGTTTTGAACTTGATGGTTATAAACTTCTAGTTGGTCTCGATGGGAGTCGAAGAGTATGGGATGGTTTCTATCTTAAAAATGGTTCAGCTGATGCTATAGCTAATAGAAAAAGTATTGACAATGCAGTTACAGACAATAGAGCAATCTTTTCAAAACTTGAAAAAGTGTATGGAGATTTCTCTCTTAGTCTAGGAGCAAGATATGATGACACAACTATCACTAATGACTCTTACCAAGATAATGATTACACATCATTAGGCTTAAATATCATGAGTAAATACAACTTAAATAAAGAGAATAAAATCTTCTTAGGTATTGGTCAAGCTTCTCGTGTACCTGATGCAAGAGAGTTATACTTTTTAGGTTCTATGGGTAACCTTGTTGGAACACCTGACCTTAAAAAGAGCACAAACAGTGAAGTAGATTTAGGATATGAGACAGATAATGACTACTTTAAACTCAAAGTAAAAGCATTCTACTCTAGCATAGAAGATTATATCTACTACGATACGAATAATGTAAATACATTTGGAGCTGCTGTAAATGCTTTTGATAATATTGATGTAACAATCTACGGAGCTGAACTAAGTGCTTCAGTTTACTTAAATGATGATATGACATTAGATATGGGTGCAGCCTATAAAAGAGGTCAAAAAGATAAGGCACTTGATGGTCAAACAAATACAAACTTAGCAGATATTGCACCACTTCGTGGATCTATGGCTCTGAACTATGAGTATAAAAACAACTCTAAAGCTACATTAGAAGTACAAGCAAGTGATACATGGAATGAGTATGATAGTGACAATGGTGAGCAAGAGCTAGACTCTTGGGCTATCTTAAACTTTAAAGTAAAACATGCTATCAACAAAAAATTTGACTTTACATTTGGTGTAAATAACATCTTTGATTCTACTTATGCAGTAAGTAATACATATGCTGACTTAACACTTCTAACAGGTGGTGGAGATGTTATGCTTATGAATGAACCAGGGCGTTATGTATATACAAACTTAGATTTTAAATTCTAAGCAGAACCCAAAAAAATAGATAAGCCTTTTTTCATAAAAAAAAGGATAAAATGGCTCTATGATAAATAGAGTCCAAACTAAAAAAATATATGTCGGTGATGTAGCTGTTGGTGGTGATGCACCAATCAGCACTCAGTCGATGACCTACTCCAATACATACGATGTCGCTTCTACTGTTGAGCAGATTAAACGCTTACACTTTGCAGGGTGTGACATCGCTCGTGTAGCCGTTCCTGATATGGAAGATGCCCTCGCACTCAAAGCCATAAAAGAGCAGATAGACCTCCCTCTCGTTGCAGATATTCACTACAACTACAAACTAGCACTTATCGCCGCAGAGTCTGTTGACTGTATCCGATTTAACCCTGGAAATATCGGAGATAAATCTCGTATTAAAGAGATAGTAAAAGCTTGTCAAGA
>CAZTNH010000001.1:0-45369 GCA_964615395.1 uncultured Sulfurimonas sp. | reverse complement strand
GATGTCTATTTCTTAATTTCCTTACTTTTTAAGTTATCTCTTATTAAAAGGCTTATTTTATCCTAAAACTAATACAAAAGTTTTATTTATGATTATGTGAGTATAATGGCACTATTATTTTAAACGGGAAAGTTTATGCAAAAAGAAGATCTAAAGTCACTTGTAACTCAAATGTACGAAGAGCTTATTGAAGATATTGAGATGCAAGATGAAGCAACAAAAGAACAAGTTGTTACTTTTCTTTACGATGCTGCTAGTACTATTTCTAGTATTAAAGATACAGACTTAGTCTCAACAGAACATGCAAAACTAGCATTTACAAATGCTTATAAGGATATTGCAGATAAGAGTATTTCATCTTTTAAAGATTCAAATGAAATTTTTGAAGAGATAGTACAGATTCATCAAGAGACTATGAATGAATATTCAGGAGTTCATATAGATCTTCCAAGTATGATAAAAAAATTTAAACTAGTTCAAGATCAAATGAGTTCTGAAGTAGAACGTGCAAATAGTATTATTACAGAATTAACGATGCAGGTGAAAAAATTAGAGAGAGACTCAAACCTTGATGCACTCACAAAAGTTTTTAACAGAAGAGCTTTAACAACTTACTTAAATAATCTTTGTCAAAGAGAGAATGCATCCTATAACTTGCATCTACTTATCTTAGATATTGATGATTTTAAAAAGATAAATGACACTTATGGCCATATTGCTGGAGATAAAATTTTAATTTTTATTGCTAATATCCTTAAAAAAACTTTAAGAGATGGAGACAAAGTGTTTAGATATGGTGGTGAAGAGTTTGTTATCATTTTAAATAGAATAACACCTGAAGCTTGTTTAGAAATTACAAATAGAATTTTAGAACTTGTAAGAAATAATCAACTAATATACAAGGGTGAATCTATCAATGTAACTATGAGTATAGGTACTACAAAATATGATAAAGGAGATACTCCAGACTCTCTTATTGATAGAGCAGATAAAGCTCTATACAAATCAAAAACTGGTGGAAAAAATCAAATGAATATGGAGATTATACCTCATGGAAATTAACTACTTTGACTTAGTAACAGCAGTCATTATACTTCTGCTAGGTTTAAAAGGAATTATAAATGGTTTCTTTAAAGAAATTTTTGGTCTTGTTGGAATTATTGGTGGTATTTTTATCGCCTCTCGAGTCGGAGATAGTGTTGGAGAAGAGCTAAACACTCTTATCTTCAACTTTTCTAGTCCTGCTGCTGTTAGCTTTTTAGGATTTTTAACTACATTAGCTGCATTTTGGCTTCTTATGGTTTTAGTAGGATTTATTTTCAAAAAATTAAGCTCTTTAAGTGGTCTTGGTCCTCTTGATAAAATTTTAGGCTTTATTTTTGGAGCAAGTAAATTTTTTCTAATTGCTGCAGTTATCGCACATGCAGCATATAGTATCAAAGCTATCAAGTCAACTATTGATTCAAATATGAGCAATAGTATCCTCTTCCCTATTATGGTAGAGACAGGTGCTTATATTATGAAAATGGATCCAGTAGGTATGAGTGAAGATATAAACAAAACTATAGATAAAAGTGCAAAGGTTCTTAAAGAAAAAACACAAGATATAGTAGAAAGTGCTTCACAAAAGCAGATTCAAGAAATAGCAAAAAATTTAAAAGAGAATTAATATGCCGAATATAAATACTAACTTTAATGATAGAACAGTTGAGTATGATCAACTCTTAAATGACTTTAAAGAGTTACTTAAAAAAAACAATTTAAAGTTTACCATTCAACGAGAAGTTATACTTGAAACACTCTATAATTCAGATGAGCATTTAACACCTGAGGGCTTACACCATCTTATCCAAGATAAACAGCCTGATTTAAAAGCAGGAATTGCTACTGTTTATAGAACTTTAGCACTTCTTGAAGAGTCAAATGTTGTTACATCCCTCTCTTTTGGAGCACAGGGTAAAAAGTATGAACTTGGTGCAAAAGAGCATCACGATCATCTTATCTGTACTGTATGTGGAGAGATAACAGAGTTCGTAGATGAAGAGATAGAGAAACGCCAACATGTTATCACAGATGAGTTAGGTTTTAAGATGAGTGATCACTCTATGCAGATTTATGGTATTTGTGCAGAGTGCCAAAAAAAATAACAGATAAAATTTACTAAGGAAAACTATTGATATTTGACAACAAATTTATTCAACAAAGAATTGAAAAAGCGAAACTACTAAAAGAAGCTGGACATAATCCATACTCTAATGAGTCAAAAAGAAACTCTACTATAGAGAAGTATTTAAACGTAAACTCAGATATAGCAGAGAAAGAGGATCAACGTGATGAAAATCGTCACTACATTGTAAGTGGTCGTATTAAACTTCTACGTATTATGGGAAAAGCATCTTTTGTAAAGATTGAAGATGAGTCTGGAATGTTACAGATTTATGTAGCACGTGATAATCTTCCTGAAGGTTTCTATAACACTATGTTTAAAAAGAACATTGAAGTTGGAGACATCATTGAAGTTGGTGGTTACCCTTTTGTAACTGGAAAAGGTGAGCTTTCACTTCATGCTGATAGTTTAACACTTCTTACAAAAGCGATCTCTCCACTTCCTGAAAAATTTCATGGAATTACAGATAAAGAGATTCGTTATCGTAAACGCTACTTAGATTTAATTATGAATGCTGAAGTACGTAAAACTTTTCAAACTCGTTCAAAAGTTATCTCTTTAACTCGTCGTTTCTTTGAAGATAAAGGTTTCTTAGAAGTTGAAACGCCAATGATGCACCCTATCGCAGGTGGAGCAAATGCTAAACCATTTGTTACACACCATAATGCTCTTGGAATTGATAGATTTTTAAGAATAGCTCCAGAGTTATATCTTAAGCGTTTAATTGTTGGTGGATTTGAAGCTGTATTTGAGATAAACCGTAACTTTAGAAATGAAGGTATGGATGCTACTCACAACCCTGAGTTTACATCTATTGAGTTCTACTGGGCATACAAAACTTATAAAGATTTAATCGAAATTACAAAAGAGTATTTCCAGTATCTTTTTGAACATTTAGACCTTCCAACAATTTTACCATATGGTGAGATGGAAGTAAACTTTGGAAATTTTCAAGAGATTCCACTTATAGAGTCACTTACAACTGTTGGTGGTGTTCCAGCAGAATCATGCAGAGATAAAGAATCAATCATTGCATACTTAAAAACTAAAAATATCACTGTAAAACCAGGGATGAACTTAGGACAACTTCAAGGAGAGCTTTTTGACGAGTTTGTTGAAGAGAAACTTATCGACCCTACTTTCATTACAGAGTATCCAGTAGAGATCTCTCCTCTTGCAAGAAGAGATGATAATAATCCTGAAATTACTGAGCGTTTTGAGCTTTTCATCGCTGGTCGTGAGATAGCGAATGCTTTCTCTGAGTTAAATGATCCTATTGACCAACTTTCTCGTTTTGAAGGTCAAATGGAAGCTAAAGATAGTGGTGATGATGAAGCACATGAGATGGATAGTGACTTTGTTGAAGCACTAAGCTATGGTATGGCTCCAACTGCTGGACAAGGAATAGGAATCGACAGACTTGTTATGTTACTTACAAATGAGCATAGTATCCGTGATGTACTTCTTTTCCCAGCAATGAAACCTATAGTAAATGAAACTCAAGAAGAGATATAAATATTAAGTAGGTTCTGATAGTATCACTTTAATGTGATACTTATCTATAATTTATAAAAATAAGCGAGCTTTATATGTATACAAAATATTTACTTTTACTAACTTCATTTAGCATTTTATCAGCAAGTAATATTATTCCAACAACTCAAATTGACTCAAGTAGCGATGATTTCACTATGTGGATAGCACTCTTTGGTCTAGGACTCATCAGTCTTTTTGCACTTTTTTTATCATCTGAACAGATTAGAACATTTAAGAAGAAACATAAAAAAGAAGAAGAGCTAGCAGATAAAGAGCATCAAACACAGGATGCCATTGTTTCTAAAATGGGTGAAAGTATCTACTCTATTGCTAAAAAAGACAATATCGCAAAGTCTGAACATCAACTTCTTGCAATAACTACAAATCTTATTGATTTTTTACGCATCAAATCTAAAAAAGTTATTATTGACAATCAAAATTTAAAACTTTCAAATCTTCTTAGTGATGTATCGGGTACATTAAAAGCAAATACAATAGGAAAGAGACTTGAACTTATCTATGATATTGATGAAAATGTCTCTAAAGAGTTAAACTCAGATACACTTAATCTTAGTAAAGTTTTAGTAAACATTCTTCTTTACTGTGTAGAGAACAACTCAATGCAACTTACACTTCACATAACAAGAACAAGTCTATTTTCAAAAGATGATCAACTCTCTTTTTCAATTACTAGTGATTTAAAAATTGATGCAGAGAGTGAGATAGATATATTTTGTTCAAACTATAATGATAATACAGAAGAGTATGATAGTCTCGGACTATTTATCGCAAAAGAGTTATCTCAACTAATGAAAGGTGATTTAATAGCAAGGAATAATGCTGATAAAAATCTTGAATTTGTTTTTACTATACCTTATATACAAGGTGTCTTGGAGCCAATAGATGATCAGTATAGTTTAACTAAAAAAATAAAAGCTCAAAATATATTATTAATTGAATCTTCTGATAATGTTGCAAAAAACATGCACAATATCTTAGTAGCTTTAGGACATGATGTTAAAGTTATAGATAAAAATGAGTATATCTCATACTTTGAGTATTTTGATATATATGATATTATATTTCTTGATGAAAAGCTCTTTACCAATAAAACAGTAGCGAAACTAGAAAATACAAATAGTAAAATAATCTCTACTTCAAATTTATTTGAAATAGAAGATAAATTTCCAAATGCTTCAATGGCAGATGCTAAAATATCTAAGCCCTTAACTAGATGGCAGATTACAAATGTTTTAAATAAACTTCTACTGAGTGTTCATGATACTTCAAAAATCACAAAAGATGGTTTTGTAAATGCTGGGAATATGCTTGTTCATAGAAACTCTTTTCAAAACACAAGAAATATAAGCTTAACTGATTTTATCAAATTTCAAAATAAACGGATACTCCTTGTAGAGGACAATACCATTAACCAAAAAGTTTTTGTAGGAATACTTGGTAAATCAAAGATGCAAATCACTATTGCAAACCATGGTAAAGAGGCTCTTAAAATTCTTGCAAAAGATAAAAACTTTGATATTATTTTTATGGATATAAATATGCCAGTAATGGATGGATATACAGCATCTATTAAAATTAGAGAAGAGAGTAAGTACAACAATATTCCTATTATCGCATTGAGTGCTTTAACTTCTAGTGATGAAATCGCAAAAATGTTCTCATCTGGAATGAATGGATATATGGCTAAACCATTAGAAAAAGAGAAGTTATATAGTGTGTTGAGTATATTTATAGAAAACATTCAACAAGTATCCCAAAAACATCTCAAAGATGAAAGTGCAAAAAGTATGAAATTTGATGGTTTAAATATTACTCTTGGTATTTCAAAATCGAGTTCAAGTGAAATCTTTTATAAAGAGATTCTTTTAGAATTTAAAGATGCTTATGGTCAAACTGATAAAACATTTAAAAAACTTGTAGAAGATTTTCGATATGAACAGTTACGTATACTCTGTGTAGATATTAAAGGCTTAGCTGGAACTATTGGAGCAGAAAAACTTCACTTAATTGTGACTGACATATTAAAAAAATTATCATTAAAAAAATATGATTACATTCCTGAATTAGTGAAACAATATACTATTGAATTAAAACTAATAAATAACTCTATAGATAAATATCTTAATTAATAAGTCTTTTATTATCTGTTTTTGAGTATAATCGCTTTAATTATAACAAGGAATTACATACAATGAGTTTTTTAAAAGAATACGATAGTGAAATATATGATTTATGTGAAAAAGAGTTAGAGCGTCAAACTGACCACTTAGAGATGATTGCATCTGAAAACTTTACACTTCCAGCAGTTATGGAAGCTATGGGTTCAGTTTTTACGAACAAGTATGCAGAGGGTTATCCTGCTAAACGCTACTATGGTGGTTGTGAGTATGCTGATGGTGTTGAACAACTAGCAATAGATAGAGCCTGTAAGCTTTTTGGATGTAACTTTGCAAATGTTCAACCTCACTCAGGAAGCCAAGCAAATGGTGCAGTTTATGCAGCACTTCTTAAAGCTGGTGATAAAATTTTAGGTATGGATTTAAGCCATGGTGGTCACTTAACACACGGTTCTAAACCATCTTTTTCTGGTAAAAACTACTCTCCATTCTATTATGGTGTTGAACTTGATGGTAGAATTAACTACGATAGAGTTATGGATATAGCACAAATTGTTAAGCCTAAAATCATCGTATGTGGTGCTTCTGCTTATGCTCGTGAAATAGACTTTAAAAAGTTTCGTGAAATTGCTGATGCAGTTGGTGCTATTTTATTTGCTGACATTGCACATATCGCTGGTTTAGTTGCTGCTGGTGAGCACCCTAGCCCATTCCCTTATGCTGATGTTGTTACAACTACCACTCACAAGACTCTTGCAGGTCCTCGTGGTGGTATGATTATGACTAATGATGAAGATTTAGCTAAGAAACTTAACTCAGCTATTTTCCCAGCACTTCAAGGTGGACCACTTGTTCATGTTATCGCTGCTAAAGCTGTTGGTTTTAAATATAACTTATCTCCAGAGTGGAAAGATTATGCAAAACAGGTAAAAGCAAATGCTAAAGTACTTGGTGAAGTAATGGTAAAACGTGGATATGATGTTGTTTCAGGTGGAACAGATAACCACTTAATCCTTGTTTCATTTGTTGGAACAGATATATCTGGAAAAGATGCTGATGCAGCTTTAGTAAATGCAGGTATCACTATTAACAAAAACACAGTTCCAGGTGAAACTCGTAGTCCTTTTGTAACTTCAGGTATCCGTGTTGGTTCACCTGCACTTACTAGCCGTGGGATGAAAGAGAAAGAGTTTGAACTTATTGGAAATAGAATGGCTGATGTTTTAGATGATATCACAAACACTGAACTTCAAGCTACTATTAAAGAAGAGTTAAAAGCACTTGCTCAAAACTTTGTAATATATAACCAAGCAACTTACTAAAAAGGGAGAGAGCTTATGACTTCTATGGATTTAAAACTTATTAAGATGGTAAGTGACCACTACTGGATTAAAAGAGATACCGTAGTAAATAAGCTCTCTTTTAAGGGGCGTACATTTTATAATAAATATGAGAGAGTTGATGCTACATTAACTCAATCTATCATCAACCAACACCTCAAAGGTGATATAACAGTTGCCCACTCTCTGGTTAACAAAAATGCTAAGGTTGAAAATATTGTTATAGATTACAATGGACGTGACCCTGAACGTTTCTACCACAAAGCACAACTTCTTCTTCGTGAAGAGGGTTATATAAACTTCACTGCCTACAAAACAAAAACAGAAGGTCATCTTCATCTTTATATTCATAAAGGTCATACTACTTTACAAGAGGCTATTCAACTCGGTAAAATGATAAGTATGAAGTTAGCAGCTAAACAGCCAAAACAGTGGCGTATGTTTCCAAATGCTGATATGCCAGATGAGTATAATATACTCACTATACCCTATGATGTATATGCTAAGGAGCGCGGAGCTTCTTGGTCAAAGCACTTATAAAAGGAAAAATAGATGAATGAAAAACATGAACTCAATGACATTATCTTAAACAAAGGTGGAGCTACAAACTCTAATAAAAAAATCATCTTAGCAGTAGCTACATTAGGGGTTATTTTAATTATTGTAGTGATGCTTATGAACTCTCTTAGTTCAAGTGGTACAGAAAACTTACCACAAGCTGTTCTCCCTCCTGAGCCACAAAGTGTTGCTAAAAATAGTGTAACAGAAGAACCTCTTTTTGAAGAAGTAGAAGTGATTCAAGATGAAGATAGCTCTGATGCTGACTTAGATAAGATAGCACAAAAACTAAAAAAAGAGAGTTTTGAAGAAGAGGTAACTGTAAAAGATCCTGTTATTGAAAAACCTAAAAAAGTGGTAAAGAAAAAGAAAGTTGTTGTAAAAACAACACATAAAAAAGTAAGAAACCCAAAATACATAACAAAAGGTTCATACTTCATTCAAGTTGGTAGCTTTTCAAGATACGAACCTAATAAAAAGTTTTTAGGATCTATAACAAAACTAGGTTATCACTATAGATACCATAAAGTTGGATCTATGAACAAAGTACTTGTTGGACCATTTAAAACTTCAAATGAAGCAAAAAAAGCAAGACGTACTTTACGTTCAAAAGTTGAACCTGGTGCTTTCTTAGTAAAAATATAAGCAAGAAGGTTAACATTGATATACTCTAAACAATTTACACTCGACCAGTTAGCACCTATAGCTGTCTACTCTAAACTCAAAGAGATGTTTCAAAATGAGATAACTTATCTCTTTGAGTCTGCTGGAGGTAGCGAGGGTAACTACTCTATTATCTGTATCGGAGCTAGAGAACGTCTACAGTATATAGATGATAAAACTATTTATACTGACAGTAATTCTAAGGTACATATAAAAGAAGAGAGTCCTTTCACTTTTTTAAAAGAGTACTACAAACAAAAAGATACAAAACCATATAAAGAAGCTACAAAAAAACTTAATGTTGGTTATGTAGATGGATTTGTAGGGTATATCGGCTACGATATGGTAAAAGTTTTTGAACCTAAACTAGGTTCAAGTATGGATTCACTAGAAGATGAACTTCAAACGCCAGACTTAGACCTAATACTCCCAAAAATGCTTCTTATTTATGCACATAAAACACATCAGATAACTCTTATATCAACTCTCAAAGAGTATGAAGAAAAATTCATGCCTATACATGATGACTTAAAGGGTTCTTACACATATAAACATCGTATTCATAATATTGGAAATGACAAGGGTAGTTTTGCACACTCAAAAGAGAAATTTTTTGAGATGATAGATAAATCAAAAGAGATGATTAAGAGTGGTGATGTATTTCAGATTTTAATGACAAATCGTTTTACTAGAAACATTAAAGTTGATCCTTTTAGTTTCTACCGTATTTTACGTGCTAAAAACCCATCTCCATATATGTTTTTAATGGAGTATGAAGATTTTAGTATCGTTGGCTCTTCTCCTGAGGTTATGGTAAGACTTCAAGATGGAGAGTTACTTCTTCGACCAATCGCTGGAACTCGTAAACGTGGAGCTACAAAAGAGGAAGATAGAGCCTTAGAGATTGATCTGTTATCTGACCCTAAAGAGTTAGCTGAACACCTTATGCTTATAGATTTAGGTAGAAATGATGTCGGTCGTGTAGCAAAAACTGGAACTGTAAAAGTTGAAGATATGATGCATATCGAACACTACTCTCATGTTATGCATATAGTAACAGATGTAGTAGCGAAACTAGCAGATGACAAAGATATGTTTGATCTTTTTATGGCAACTTTTACAGCTGGAACTATGACAGGTGCTCCGAAGATTCGAGCAATGGAACTCATAGCTGAGTATGAGGGTCTTAAACGTGGTTTTTATAGTGGTAGTATCGGTTACTTTGGTTTTGATGGAAATATGGATAGTTCTATTACAATCCGTACAGCTATGGTCAAAGATGATAAAGTAATTCTTCAAGCAGGAGCTGGAATCGTAGCTGATTCTGTGAAAGAGTCTGAGTATCAAGAGGTTGAAAACAAACTCGGTGCACTTATCCACTCTTTAGAAGATTTGGATAGAAAATAGTATGAAACTCTTTTCTATCTTTGGTAACCCTGTCTCACACTCTCGTTCTCCACTAATGCACAATAGTGTTTTTTCAAATTTAAACTACAATGCTTGTTATACAAGAACCCATTTAGAAGATGGCTCCAAACTCAAAGAGACTTTTTTTGCACTTAGGCTAAAGGGCGCCAATGTTACTGTTCCCCATAAAGAAGCTGCATTTAATGCCTGTGATGAAGTACGAGGATTTGCTAAAACTGTAGGTGTAGTAAACACACTCATCAATGAAAATGGAAAACTTATCGGTTACAATACTGATGCAGACGGTTTTATGTATGCGATAGAGGAGTTTTCAAATATCAAAAATATTTTAGTGATAGGTGCTGGAGGAACGGCAAAAGCTCTCTGTTCAAGATTTAAACAAGAGAATTTAGATGTAAGTGTACTCAATAGAAGTGCTTCAAGACTCTCATATTTTGATGAATTATCTTGTGATACCTACACATGGGAGAGTTTTAAACTTGAAAAATATGACTTAGTTGTAAACACTACAAGTGCTGGTCTTAAAGATGAAGAGCTCCCTGCCCCAAAAGAGTTAGTAGAATCAATTTTACAAAACACAAACTATGTTGCAGATGCTATTTATGGTAAACTCACACCTTTTTTACAATTAGCCAAAGAGAAAAATATCACTTATAAAGATGGTGCAGATATGCTTTTAGGTCAAGGTGTCTTAGCAAATGAACTCTTTGTTGAGGGCAAGCTATCAAAAGAGGATATTAAAAAACATATGTCAAAGAGTTTTTTAATCTAAACTCTTACTCTATCCTCTAATGCTCGTGTAAGAGAAAGTAAATCAATATTTTCTAAGCTAACGCCAGTTGGAATGCCCTGTGCTATTTTTGAAAAGTCAATATTATAACTACTCAGTTTATCTTCAATATATAAAATAACAGCATCATTAGCGATAGAGGGAGTCAATGCAAAGAGTATCTCATTTACTCCATTTTGAACTAAATTTTCTAGTTTTAAGATACTTAACTCCTCTAAAGATTCTAAGACAAAGTAACGACCATCAAAAAGACCATTTTCTTCAAGTAAAAGAATATCTTTTGCATTTTCAACCATACATATAAGAGTAGAGTCTCGTCCATCATCACTACAGATATAACAGAGTTCATCCTCACTCATACCACCACAATCTCGACACTTTTTCAAACTTCCTAAGGCATCTTCAATAGCATGTGAAATTCTCATTCCTACAAATGTATCATTCATTATCATATGATAGGCTAAACGTGTTGCAGACTTTTTACCTATGGTTGGTAACTCCTGTAGTGAATCAACAAGTCTACTGAATTTTTCTAGTGAACGATTCATATCTCTTTCTCCTCTCTTTTTGGTAAGAGTATCCATAAATTAAGAGCAGATTTTAGATGCCCAGATATCTCAAGTGCCTTCTTTCCTGAACCTAAAAATAGATCAGCACGAATAGCACCTTTTATAGCCCCTCCTGTATCTTGAGCAAAAACTACTCTACTTAAGTTTTCATCATTAACCTTAGCATGTAGATAGAGCATACTACCAAGTGGTATATACTTTCTATCAACAGCTATTGAGCGTTTAGGTGTTAGTTCTAAACCTAATGCTCCCGTTGCTCCTTGTGTTCTTTGTTTAAAATAGACAAGAGATTTATTATAGTTAAGGACTTCATCCACTCGGGAAGGATTATTTTTTAACCATTTTTTAATACTTTGCAGTGAAACATCTTTTAACTCTAATGCTCCTATCTTTACAAGGTATCTTCCTATAGATCTATATTTATGACCATTTTGATTATCATAGCCTATATAAATAGAGCTATTGTTATCAAGTGCTACTTTTCCTGAACCCTGAATCTCTAAAAAGAATTTATCAATTTTAGAATCACAGTAACATATAACACTTGCATTTACTTTTTCAGCTTTACTCTCAGCACGAGTATCGTAAGGAACGACCTTATTACCTACTAGTTTTCCTCTTAGTCTGTAATGTTTTAAGTCAGGATAGATAGAACTTAAATCAACAACTATAAGATCATTTGGAGTTTCATAAATAGGATACTGATATTTTTCACTTTTGTTCAATGATGCATGAATTTGAGCCTCATAATAACCAGTCAAAAGACCCTCTTTTTTTCTCTCTTTCGTACTTATCATATAAGGAGTAAAATTATTTTTTAAAAAATCTTTAGCATCTGTAATAGTGTTTAAATTTTGACAAAGTCCAGCATATATTTTTTTTGCTTTTGAAGTTCTGCAATTATTGGCAAACTCTTTTAAAACTTCAGCATAATTTTCTTCTTGAAAATTTGGAAGTTTTTCAAAACTACTCTTAATAAGGTAAGTATTTGGAACTATTTTTGAAAGTTTCTCTGCCTTAGATAAAGGCTTTTTATTCTCTTGTGAACAACTAATAAATGTGAGTGCAATAAGTAGTAGGGAAAAAATATGTTTCATAAATGCGATTATACCATTATAATATTTATTTTTTATGGGTATAATCTCAAAAATATTTTTATTAATTATAGGGAAAAAATGGAAGAATTAAGCTACTACGAAATTTTAGAAGTATCTAAAAGTGCAGATAAAACAACAATTAAAAAAGCCTATAGAACTATGGCTAAGAAATACCATCCAGATAAAAATCCAGGTGATACAGAGGCTGAACATAAATTTAAGCTCTGTAATGAAGCATACCAATGTTTAAGTGATGAAAAACAGAAAAGCATCTATGATCGTTATGGTAAAGAGGGTCTTCAAGGTATGGGTGGTGGCGGTAGCCGTCGCTCTTCTGGTGGTTTTGATGACTTAAGTTCTATGTTTGAAGATATGTTTAATGGATTTGGTGGTGGAGGTGGTGGTAGACGTCGCCAAAACCCTGCTGATATGGACAAATATCCACTTGATATGAATGTAGATATGAAAATCAGTTTTAACGAAGCTATCTTCGGTTGTGAAAAAGAGATCTCATTTAAGTACAAAAAAGCTTGTGAAAAGTGTAAGGGCACAGGTGCTAAAGATGGAAAACTTTCAACTTGTAAACAATGTGGAGGTCAAGGTCAGGTAGCAATGCAACAAGGCTTTATGACTTTTGCACAAACATGTCCAGCATGTCAAGGAACAGGGAGTGCTGCAGCATCACCTTGTAAAAGCTGTAAGGGGCGTGGATATGACGAGGTAAAAGAGTCTCTAAGTATCAAAATACCAGCAGGAATTGACACAGGAAATCGTTTAAGAGTCTCAGGCAAAGGAAACATCGGTAAACGAGGTGATCGTGGAGATTTATATGTCACGTTTGATGTTCAAGAGGATAAACATTTTATAAGAAATGAAAATGATGTTTATATAGAGATACCTGTTTTCTTTACACAAGCGATTACAGGAGAGACACTTACAATTCCATCACTTACAGGTGAGTTAGAGTTGAAACTAGAAGTTGGAACACGAGATAAACAGCGTTTCACTTTTAGAAATGAGGGTATAGAAGATGTTCATGGTCACGGTAAGGGAGATTTAATAGCTATTGTAAATATTCAATATCCAGAAAAACTTAACGATGAACAACTAGCCTTAATCTCTAAACTTCAAGAATCATTTGGTATAGAATCTACTCCTCATGAGAGTGTTTTAGCTTCTGCTATTGATAAGATGAAGGGTTGGTTTAAGTAAGAGTTATGAATAGGTCAAATCTAAAGCGAAGACTTTCTTCTCTAACTCTCTCTATGTTCAGAAAAGATTTTTTCGGTATTTATCATGGGAGTATCTCTGCTAAAACTGAATCAAATCGTTTTTTAATAAACACAAAAGAGGCTATTTTTGATGCTTTAGATGATAATAGCTTGATTGAACTCTATTTTAAAAAAGATTATAGATGGAATCAGGCGAGTATAGATGCTAAAATTCATTTTAGTATCTACTCTCAAATTAGTGAAGCAAAATTTATCTGCTTCTCTATGCCACAATTTACTACAGCATACTCTCTTAAAAATGACACTATTATTCCTAAAGATTATTTTGGTCATAAAGAGATAGGAAGTATAAGTATAATTGATCCAAAACAGTTTGATGACTGGTATGATAGAGCAGATAGTGAGATCGCATACTATCTTCAAAGTCAAAAAACGAACATTATGGTTATACGTGGTTATGGTGTTTATGCTTATAGTCGTGACATTCATGAAATGGCTAAAAAACTCGCTATTTTAGAAAAGAGTTGTCGTCTTCTTATGTTAGATAACTCACAAACAGATTTCGATACAGATTAAAAACTTTCAACCCTCTTTTTCTCCCCTTTTATCAAGGTTTAATCCTAATTTACCTATCATTACACAAATATCAAAAAGTAAGGTTTTTTATAAATGATTTCATGGATGCAGAGACACAAAAAATGGCTAATTATAACAATTTGGATCTCAACAATATCTTTTGTTGGAGCAGGTTTTGTTGGCTGGGGACAGTATAGTTACGGGGACAAAGCTGGAGCAGTAGCAAAGGTTGGAAATGTAGAGATATCACAAGGGGAACTTCAAAAAGCTTATTCTCGTCTTTATGCACAGTACAACAAGATGTTTCAAGGAAACTTTGATGAAGAGCAAGCAAAACAGTTCGGTCTTCAAAAACAAGCACTCCAAGAGTTAAAACAGCAAGCACTTCTATTAAATCTTGCAGCAGCTTATGACTTAGAAGTTAGTGATAAAGAGTTAGCAGCGACACTTAGTACTCAAAAGTACTTTTTTAAAAATGGTGTTTTTAATAAAGAGATTTACAGAATGGCCTTATCACAAAATAGACTTACAGCTAAAGAGTATGAATCTGGACTAAGAAAAGATCTGTTAATCCAAAAAACACTTAAATTATTACCACTAGAAGTAACTGAAAATGAGATAAATATTCTCAATACAGTTGTAAATATTGCAGATAAAATAAACTATAAAGTTCTTACAACTGATGCAATCAAACTAGACACTTCCGATGCTATGTTAAAACCATACTGGAAAGAGAAAGCAGCCAACTATAAAACTGATATCTCTTATGATGTAAAATATATCACTCAAGCAAGAATAGATGCTAAATATAAAGATTCACAAATTGCTACTTACTATGCTGAGAATAAAAACCATTTTAAAGATGCAAAGGGGAAAATTCTTTCATTAGAGTCTGCTAAAGCAGCAATAATTCAAGAGTTAAATGCTAAAGCAACAAAAGATAAAGCAATAAGAACTTATATTGCATACAAAAAAGGAAAGCTTAAAAATGCTACTTTTAAAACAGCAACAATTTCAGCTACTAAAAATCCTTTCTCAAAAGAGGCTTTAGATAAAATTGCTAGCTTAAATTTAACAGCACCATATATGAAACCAATTTTAGTAAATGGTATCTACTATACATTTGAGCTAATCAAAAAGAACCCTTCAGAAATTAAAACTTATGAAGATGCTAAAGCAGATGTTTTAATAGCTTATACACAAGATCTTAAAAAATCAAAACTATTAGAGTTAGCAAATAGTAAACTAGCTACTTTTTCAGGAACAACAACTCAATTTATAACTGTTAAAGATGCAGACAAAATCAGTTTACTCTCTCCAGCAGAAGCAAATGAGTTTTTACAAAAACTATTTACAAACACTAAAAAACGTTCTTATGTTGTTTTAAATAGTGGTAAAATTGTTCTTTTCTATATATTGGAACAAAAACTGCTTACAACTAAAGAGAATGATTTGAGTAATTCAATGACAAAATTAAAAAGTGGTATTTTCAATGAATCTTTAATTAAAAAATTAGAGAAGAAATATCCAACTGAGATATATATCCAAGGACTCTAAATTGAGCAGAACTGTTTTAGCTATAGATATTGGTTCAACAAAGATATGTGCTATTATTGCTCAGATAGATAACGATAATAAAATCGCTATTACTGGGTCAGGAACAACAAAAGCACAGGGTCTTAAACGTGGGAGTATAACTAACATTGAGTTAGCTTCAAGAAGTATTAAGAGTGCAGTGGAAGATGCCAAAAGAGTGTCAGGTTTAGATATAAACTCTGCTATTGTTTCAATGAGTGGAGCATATACTAAAAGCTTAAACTCAAATGGTATAGTAAATATTCAGAGTAAAGAGATTAGTTTAAAAGAGATAGAACGTGTAATGCATACATCTCTTTACAATGCTAATATTCCAAATGAGTATGAAGTTTTACATGCCCTTCCTTTCAACTTTAAGGTTGATGATCAAGATTTTATAGAAGACCCTCTAGGGATGAATGCTTCTCGACTTGAGGTTGAAACGCATATCATAACTACACAGAAATCAAATCTTAACAATCTTAAAAAAGCAGTGCAAAGAGCAGGTGTCGAAGTTGAAAACATAGTTTTAAACTCTTATGCCTCTTCTATCGCGACTTTAAATGATGATGAGAAAGAGCTTGGTGCGGCAGTTATAGATATGGGTGGAAATACAAGTAATATAGCTATTTACTCTGGAAATTCTATCCGATATAATGAATTTTTAGGTGTAGGTTCAAACCATGTGACAAGTGATTTATCAATGGCTCTTCATACACCTTTAAATGTTGCCAATGATGTAAAACTGACTTATGGCTCTTTAACAGACCAAAGTAATGATCTTATAGAGATACCAATAATTGGTGATATGGACAATACACATGAAGTCTCTTTAGATGTTGTTCATAATGTAATCTATGCAAGAGTAGAAGAGACACTTATGATATTAGCTCAGTTTATTGAGAATAGTAGTCTTAAAGATCAGATTGGTGCGGGAATCGTTTTAACTGGTGGATTTTCTAAGATGGAAGGTATCCGAGATTTAGCTGTAGCTACTTTTGGATCTATGCCTGTTCGTCTTGCTCGTCCTGTTAAAATGGATGGTCTTTTCGATGAAATAAAATCTGCTGATTTTTCAAGTGCGATTGGACTTGTAATGTATTCAGCTTGTGCATATACTGCATATGAGATTGATGCTAATAAACGTGTTCGTCATACAAATGAAAAACCAACCTCTCATACAAGTGTAAACTTCTCTTCAAACTTAGAAGTGCCTACTGAAGCATTAGAAGAAGAACGTAAACCAAATATGATTAAGTTAGATGATAAAAAAGAGAAAACAAGTGACGATAATAGTGGCGTTAGTAAGTTTTGGAACTGGGCAAGCCAGTTATTTTAAAGGAGTAAGATGATGGAACCATTTGTAGTTGAAGAGGCAAGTAACCTTAACGGTGCTAGGATTATAGCAGTTGGCGTTGGTGGCGGTGGTGGAAACATGATCGGTCATATGTTAAAAGAGGGTGTTACTGGTATCGAAATGATGTTAGTAAATACTGATGCACAAGTTTTAAGTGAAAATTCTGCTGCATCAAAGATTCAGATAGGTGAGAAACTCACTAAGGGTCTTGGTGCAGGGATGAAACCAGCTATTGGTAAAGATTCAGCATTAGAAAATTATGATGAAATTTATGCTGCCCTTGATGGTGCAGATATAGTCTTTATCTCTGCTGGACTTGGTGGAGGAACAGGAACTGGTGCTGCACCAGTTGTTGCTCAAATTGCTAAAGAAGTTGGAGCATTAACTATCTCAATAGTTACAAAACCTTTTATGTTTGAGGGTCGTAAACGCCTTAAACTTGCAGAAGCTGGCTTGGAAGAGTTAAAACGAGAGAGTGACTCAATCGTTGTGATTCCAAATGATAGACTTCTATCTATTATTGATAGAAAACTAGGGATGAAAGAGAGTTTCAAAATAGTAGATAGTGTTTTAGCACAAGCTGTTAGTGGAACATCTGGTGTTATTCTCTCAAGTGGAGATAATGATATTAACCTTGACTTCGCCGATTTACAAACTGTTATGAGCCATAAAGGTATGGCACTTATGGGTGTTGGTGAACATGAAGGTGATAATGCAGCTTATGAAGCTATCAAAACAGCTATAGAGTCTCCACTTCTTGACAATATGTCAATAAATGGAGCTATGGGTGTTTTAGTACACTTTAAAATGCATCCTGACTTTCCTATGATGGAGTTAGCAGAAGCTATGGAGGTTGTTCATGAGAGTGCAGATGAAGAAGCTGAAGTAATTTGGGGTACATCTACAGATGAATCTCTAGCTGAAAACTATATCAAAATTACTATCGTTGCTACAGGATTTGAGAAAGAACTCTCAAACAACCCTGAGTTTGTAAGTGAAACACCTGTAGCACCACCTCGTGCTAAAGTTCGCCCACGCTTAGTTGTTGGTGGTGAACTTGATGCAGACTATTTAGATATACCAGCATATATGAGACAACAACAAGACTAAATCTTGTCTACTCCTTACGAAAAACTTATGAAGGCCAAAACACTCCTTGGTCTTCGTCAATCAGCCTCACTTAAAGAGGTGAAAAACAGTTATAAAAATCTTATGAAAAAATGGCATCCCGATAAACATTCAGATAATCCTCAAAAAGCAACTAAAATGAGTATGCAGATAAATGAAGCTTATGAAACTGTTTTAGAGTACTGTAATAATTTTGAATATCCATTTGATGAAGAGGCTATAAAAAGTGCTACATACACACCATCCGAGTGGTGGCATGATAAGTTTGGTGAGCGTTAGAGCCAAACACCATTTCTAAGATAATAGATAAGAGGATAGAGAGTTACAACAGCTACATATATAAAATTAAAGAGAAGAGATACTCTCAATCTTTTAGAGAGTTCCCTAGCATTAAATCTTATAAAACCTACAACTAAGCCATTAAATGTTCCAATAAACAGAACTCCATATAAAAAATAACCTATATAATTATACTCATGTTGCAACATACAAAATGGGCAATGATGTGTAGGTAACTCATAAATATAAGTTCCAAAAAAAGCGACTAAGCTCAAAAGAGAGATAAGAATAAAGAGAAGATTTAGAGTAGCAAAAATATAACGATATTTAAAAACAGCACTCAAAACTAAGAGTATAAAATTTATGTAGAACATACCTAGTAAAGACCATGTAGGAAGACTTAATGCTTTTGATAAATATGTATTATCATTTGTAGAAAAGATAGCACCACAACAGTCCACTACATCTTTAACATTGATAGAACTAAATGTTTTATACTCTAAGGCTATTTCAAAAACCAGTAAAAGATATAGAGGAATAAAGATCATAAACTTTTTCTTTAAATAGGGCTGATTCTCTTGTTTCATATCTTGAGTATCTAACACTATCCAGTAAGCAAAAAGATAGATATTTATCAGTTTTAAAAAGAGTAATACAGTTGCGTATTCATTAGAGTTAACAACCCCTGCCCCACACATTGCACCAGGTAAGATAAAAGATATTTTATCTAAGGTAAAAATAAAAAACAGAAAAAGTGGAAGTTTTACATAAAACATATACTTTATGATTGTACTTCCTAAATAGCTCTTTTTTTCTAAAGAGTATTGGAGTTTAGTTGTTGCATTAAAATTCCAATCTTTGATAATTTGTAAACTGAGTATAAATGCAATAGTAGCAAAAAAGAGGAATAAAGCATCAAGAATATAAATAGCAAGAATTTCAGGTATAAGTGTCATGAAATAATTTTTCCATTATTTACTTCAATAGTTCTATCAACAAAATCAAGATTAAAAAAGAGAGGATCATGAGTCGCAACAATTATGGTCTTATTTTGAGATTTTAAATCTTTTAAAATTTTTATAAATTCTAAGGATAATTTCTCATCAAGATTAGCAGTTGGTTCATCTGCTAATATAATTTTAGGTGAGTTTATACTAGCACGAGCTATAGCAGTTCTCTGCTGCTCACCACCTGAAAGGTTTTTAACAAGAGTATCTCTCTTATCTTCTATACTAAACTGTTTTAAAACACTCTCTAATCTTCTCTTGCACTCAGATCGTTTAAGATTAAGAGGAACAAGAGGAAGAAGAATATTTTCAGATACATTGAGACTACTTATTAAATTATATTTTTGAAATATAAAGCCTATATTTTTTTGTCTATATTGACTTACAAAATGGTCTGGGATTTTAGAAATCTTCTTTTCATCAACAAGGACTTCACCAGTAGTTGGCTTTACTAAACCTGCAATAAGAGAGAGAATTGTACTTTTTCCACTTCCACTTACACCTTTTAAAACAACTAACTCACCCTCTTTAAACCATAAACTTACATTATCAAGTGCTACTACATTTTTTTCATAAATTTTAGAAATATTATTTAATTTAATCATCTCATAACCTCGTCTGCTTCAAGTGTAGCAACTCTCCATGAGGGAATAATAGTTGCAGCAATATAGATAGGAACACTTAATAAAAAGAGTAAAGAGAGTGTGTTGTAATCTACACTAAACACTATTTTAAAATCACCAATTAAATCATAGTTATTTAAAAAAATATCTTTTAAATAGGGAGCATTTAATAAATATACATATATAAACGCCATACTAATACCAAGGATATAAGAGAAAAGAGAGACTATAAGCCCCTCATATAACTTAGCACTTAAAACATCCCCTACTCTCCAACCTAAGGCTTTTAAAATTCCTATCTCATATCTTTGTTCACTATTTAATCCACTTACTTTATCATAAATAATAATGAAAAATGTAAAAAAAGTGATTATAAAAACTGTTAAGAAAAAACCACTACGAAGATTATATACATTTTCATAGAAAACTCGTAAATCTTTTTTTATACTCACCTTTGCAGATGGAAAAAGAATTCTAATTTTAGTAGCTACAAATGCAACTTCACTTCTGTTTACAACAGTTACAGCAAGATCCGTTACTTCATTTTTACTATATTGAAATATCTCTTGTGCATCATCTTTATTCATAATAATTACTAGAGGATTCTTTAATGATTCTTTAGTATTGAGCAATGATTGAATCTGCATTTTTTTAATACTACCATTTGACTCTATAAAATTAAAATAGTTATGATAGTAATTGTCATCTAAAATTTTCTTAACACCTAAAGAGATAAGCATTGAGTGATTTTTTATATCTAAATTTTCATTTAAGAGTGGATTTGGATATGTTTCAAACTCATCTTTTCCTAAAATCAAAAACTTTTTATCAGCATTTAAAAAGTAGTAATTCCCCCAAACACGAGGAACTGCACTACTAACACCCTCAATAGCAAGAAGTTTATTCACTTCATTTTCATCTATAGTACTATCTCTAAGTGCTTTTTGATTAGTAATAACAATATCAGGATATGTGCTTATAATTTTATTGTACTCATCTTTCATCGCATTGGATATAAAAAGAGTTGAAGCTAAGAGTGCAATGAGAAGACTCATTACAATTACGATAAAAATATTTTTATATCGATAACGAAGAATATATTTTACAGAGTACTCTAAAATATATAAATTCAAATTACCTATCAAGATTGCGAACCATATGTTCAGTTACTTCATCAAAAGAGTAAATTTTCTTTCCATTATGTTCTAGTAAAAATATTGTAGCACTTTTTTTATCTTTAAATGGTACAAGTTCATAGCCCATAGGTCCATAAACATCTGAACCCACAACAAAGTAAGCTTTTCTAGCATTTATAGTTTGAAGTGTATAATAATCTTGCACTAAGATATCTTTAATGCCCTCTTTATTGTTAAAGTAGAACTTAAACATACATTTCATTCCGTCAAAATTATATGTTTCACCCTTAGGGTAGTTTATACGTGAAACCCAATTAGGATGACCATGTAAAAACATACCACACACCTGACACTTAGCATCTTTACTTACAGTCAGTTTTTTATAAGTTTTAGCATTTTTAAATTTTACATCCCAAAGGTATAAAGAGAGTGCTACGGTATGTTTTCTATTTAAATCACCACAAGGTTTATCTTTTTGAAGAGAGGAAAAAAGTGTATCATAAGTTTTAAACTGAGTTAAATCTGCACCTTTACACTTAGCATTATAGATTTTTTCACCCATTGGATAAATCTTTTTATCTTTAACATCCTGAGAAATTTGTGGATATGCAAAGAGTGAAACACTCAAAAGTGTAAAGAGAAAAAATAATTTTGAAATTTTGTTTGTAAACATCTATCTTACCTTTGTTTTAAGTAAGTAGATTTTACCTTTATAAGTGTTAAAAAAGTGTTAAGTAAGAGGATATAAATAACTTCATAGCCAATGAAACAAGAAGTTATAAGATACAAGGCAAAAATTCGTAGGAGCTACAAGTAGCTTCAAGAGTTTTTAACGCAGTAGATTGTAGCTTCTTACTTAAGAAATCTTAAGAAGCATTAATCTTCTTATAAAGAGTACAAGAAGTGCCACTGCTAAAATTTTAAAGTCTATCTCACTTGCGATATGTATGTTATCAAAAGTGTCGCTCTGTGTTGCTTCTCTACCCATAGCCTGCATTGCTAAAATTTTAGGGGAGTAAATTGCACTAAACATCAAAGATGTAAAAACAACACTAAATGCTGCCCCAAAAGAGATAGCATCTCTCTGACCCATTTTATACTGAGCTGCTTCATATAAAATGACATAAACAGCTAAAAAATAGACCCAATAAGAGAATCTATGAAAAATTTCACCCATAATTATTCCAGCATTATAGTTATCCATAAGCATCTCTGAAAGAATTTTATCTGTGTGAAAAATAACAGGTGCTACAATAGCACCTAAAACTAAGACTGCACCAAAAGATGCAGCTAAAATAATAAAATATGCAAAATCTATGTAAATATTTCTTTTCAAATCTATGCCTTTAGTGTGAATCCTCTATCGAAATCACTATAATCTTTATAAAAATCTAAACTATTAAATTGACTCTTTCTTAAATAGTTTTGTATTTTATCCTTTTGGTCATAACCCATCTCACAGCTAAAAAATTTAATCTTACGATTTAAGACTTCATCAAGGAGTTTTTGAATGAGTTCATCCCCTATTTTCCCGCCATATAAGGCGTTTTGAGGTTCAAAGTCAAGGTTAGATTCTAAGGCTATGCCATCCTCTATATAAGGAGGATTTGAGACTAAATAATCTATCTTTTCACTCACTGGTTCTAAAAGAGATCCTAATCGTAACTCAATACGAGAAGTGAGTCCAAATTTTTCTATATTAATTTTCGCAATATCTAAAGCTGCTTGAGAAATATCAACAGCAATAAATCTAGCGTTTAAAAAATGTTGTGCTAAAACTATTGAAATAATTCCACTCCCTATACCTACCTCTACAAAAGTTATCTCACCATTTTTATCTGGATAGTTTTCTATAACTTTTTCTATAAGTAACTCAGTTTCAGGACGAGGAATAAGTGCACCCTCTTTAATAAAAAACTCTTGAGAATAGAAGCTTACTTTTTGAGTTATATACTCAAATGGTTCATTTTTACAACGCCTCTCGACCCACTGAAAAAGTTCATCAAGATTTTCAAGTTCAGTTTTTTGATGTGTAATTAACCAAAGTTCATCCTTATTTAAGTAAAACATCAAGAGAAGCTGTGCCTCTCTTGAAGCTCTTTGAATATGAGGAGAGAGAGTTTGACTTATCTCTTTGAGTAAGTCAGATACTAAATATTTGCTTCGCATTGAGCCTCTAAAGAACTACTGTCATTTGTATCAATATCTACACCAAGCTCTTTTAAACGCTCAATTACAGGAGGGTGTGTATAGTGAAAAAATATATACAGAGGATGAGACAATGGAAATGACCTGTTTTCTGTTACTAATTTTTGAAGTGCATTCGCTAGTTCTATAGCTCCAGCTGGACCACCTAGTTCACTTCCCATTCTATCTGCTTCATACTCATTATGGCGAGAAACTATTCCCATAATAGGCATCATAACAAATCCTAAAACTGGCATAAAGAGCATCAACAAAATCATAAGAACATAAGGCTCTTTACTTAAACCCATCTCCATATAAAGAGAATCAGGAAGATTTCCAAAGATTGCAAACATTGCAAAAAGCATAGCCCCAACAAGTGCTATATTTTTATAAATATCACCATGGGCAAAATGTCCTAGCTCATGACCTAAAACAGCTAAAAGCTCTTTTGTTGTCAACTTCTCTATAAGTGTATCAAAAAGAACAACTCTTTTTGCCTTCCCAAATCCACCAAAATAAGCATTGAGTCTCGCATCACGTTTACTTGCATCACTCACAAAAACACCTGAACTTACAAAGCCTGTTTTATCCATTAGCTCTTTGATTTTTTCATCCAAATCTTCATCTTGTAAAGGTGTTAACTTATCAAAAAATGTAGCTCTAAACGCTGGATAGAGCATATTTATAAGAATAACGACTCCAAAAATAAAGACAAAACTCCATAACCACCATAAATCAAAATTAATAATAATCTCATAGATTCCCCATACAACAAGAGAACCAAAAATAAGTGTCATAAAGAAAGAGATAAGAGTATCTTTTATCCAAAGTCCCAGCGTTGATTTATTAAATCCAAACTCTTTATCTATTACAAATTTTTCATAATAAGTAAAAGGAAGTGCAAGAGTAGAGTTAATTACTACAAAACCCATCACTATGGCTATATTTAAAAAGATTTGATTTTCAAAAAACAGACTATTTTGAAGTGCTGTAATCCCTACTCCCATCCATGCTATAAAGAAAAGATAATCTACAAAAGTATTTACTAATGAAAGTTTCTCTTTTGCAACTGCATACTGAGCAGCTTTTAAGAAGTCAGCTTGTCCTAAAAGAACTGCTTGTTTACGCTTTGCTTGATTGATAAAGCCTATCTGCATCACACTTGTATATATTGTGATTAGTACATATAAAGTATATATGCCTACTATTGTCATTAACATTTTTTATACCTTTATGTATTAAAATTACTTATGTGATTCTAATATTTTACTTAACAGTTATATTTTCTACTTTAGTAATTGGATCTTTAATCTTGATATGATCATCAACATGTGAGTAGTTACTACTAATAACTAAATATACTACACTTATTAAAATACCAGCGATAACTACACCCCATACTATTTTCTTTTTAGAGCCTTTTAAGGTATCATAATCACCTATAGATTCTAAAGTTGGTTCATTATTTGGATTATTCATAAGGTCTACCTTTTATATTTATTTGTTTGAATTATATTCAATATTTATGAGAATAATATATCTATTGAGTATTAATATCACGTCTTAATTTATACCAAAGAAATCATTATATAACTACTCTACTATATAATCGACTACTTTAGAACTTTCTACAATAGTTTTTATAAATGAGACTACTTTAAGATGCTCACTATGAGTAGCATAAGTATCTAAGTCAGCTTTTGTTTGAAACTTAGAGTATAAAGAGAGATCATAAGCTCGCTCTGCTGTATTAAAATTAACACCTACTTCTATTGAGACTAACTCTTCTATTTTAGACTCTAAAGCATTTAATAACTCTTTTGTTTTTAAGATATTTGCATCTTTGTTTTCATCTTTAAACTTAAACATTACAATGTGTACTATCATTATTTATATCCTTTTTTGAAATTTTATCATAACTTTAAGATAAGAGACCTTTCCAAAAGTATTCAGCTATTATTACTATTAAAAAGATTCCTACAAAGTTTAAAATAACTCCATATCGTATCATATCTTTAACCTGAACAGCTCCACTACTCATTGCTATAGCATTTGGTGCAGTAGCGATAGGTAGCATAAAGGCATAAGAAGAACATACTGTTGCTACCATCATAAAGAGTGTAGTGTTTATGCCTGATTGCTCACTTATAGCATAAATTACGGGAAGCATAATAGAAATAAGTGCAGTGTTTGATGTTATTTCTGTAGTAAAAGTTATCAGAGATGCTATCACTATAAGTAAAATCACAGGAGATAAATCTGTAATTACCAAAAGATATGATGCAACCGCATCAGCTAAGCCCGTTACAGAGAATGCCTTTGCGATGGAGAAACCAGCACCAAAGAGAAACATAATTTTAAATGGTACCTGTTTAGAATCTATATCCCACTCTAATATACGTAAAAAAGGTAAAAACAGAACCAATCCAGCTCCTAAAAGAATGATGGGTTCACTCATGCCTAAACCACTCCAGTAGGGTTTAATAGGAGCATTTATAAAAAGAAGTAGTACTAAACCTCCAAGTATAGCTAAGACCTTTTTTTGATCAACATCTAAGATATGTTTTTCTTTATCTCTCTTAATTTCTACATCAGATAGACCTAGACTCAGGAGAAAACCAACAACAAATAGCATAATAAATGCCAAAGGTGAAACCATCCCTACCCATTTAAAAAAACTAAGTGTTTCTAAACCTTCATCGTTCATAATCCCATATAAAATTAAGTTTGGTGGTGTTCCTATAGGAGTAATAATCCCTCCAACATTTGCACCATATGCAATAGCTAAGGCAAAACGCATTTTCAATCTCACATCATCACTCAAAAAAAGTGCTATAGATATAAGTAGAAGTGTAGTCGTTGTGTTAGAGAGTATGGAACTTAAAAGTCCAGATGTTAAAACTAAAGAAAATATAATTCCTCGTGGAGTATCAGGGAATAGAGAGAGAATTTTATCTGCTATATATCTATGAAGATCTGTTTTTTCAACAGCGATTGCAAGTAAAAATCCACCTAAGAACAGATAAATGATAGGGTTTGAGTAGTTAATAGTGGTCGCTTTTGTTCCCAAAACACCAAATGCAGGAAAAAGAACAATTGGTAGTAGAGAGACTATCGCTAAAGATAGCCCCTCATTTGTCCATAATGTAACTAAAAATGCTATCAATCCTATTAAAGTTGATTGCTCTTTTGTAAAAAAACTTAATGCAACTCCAAAAAAGCTCAGCCCAAAGAGAATTGCTAAAGCTATTTTTTTTGATTGTACTATATTTGTTGACAATTTTTTTCCTCTAATTTATGAAGAGAGTAGATCTTTTAAACTTTTTTGAGGAGATTTACCCTCTAACATTTCATAAACCTCTTTGGCTATTGGCAAGTAAAGTTCATTTGAGTGTGAAAGTTCTTGAAGTGCATAGGTAGTACCGATACCCTCAGCCACCTCACCTAACTCTTCTAAAATCTCCTCTTGAGACTTTCCTTTTGCTATACCTAAACCTACACGAAAATTCCTACTCATAGGAGAGGATGCTGTTAAGAAAAGATCCCCTGCTCCACCTAAACCCACAAAAGTATCCTCTTTAGCTCCATAAGCTAAACCAAAACGCTGCATCTCAACTAAACCACGACTTATTAAGGCTGCTGCTGCATTCTTCCCTAGTCCAAGTCCCTCACATATCCCAGCAGCAATGGCTATAACATTTTTATAAGCCCCTGAAACCTCTGCACCCATAACATCAGTCGATGTATATGCTTTGATAAAAGAGGGAAAGAGTTCTGCAAATTCTAAAGAGAGTTTGGTGTTTAAAGAGTTCACTACTAAAGCTGTTGGAAGTGAAGCTATCACCTCAATAGCAAAAGATGGACCAGAGAGAAAAGCGATATTTTCATCTGGAATATATTTAGAATATATCTCATTTAAAAATTTACCACTACTCGCTTCTATCCCTTTACTTGCGACTAAAACTTTTTGCCCTCTATAAATAAAGTTCTCTTCTAGCCATAAAGCGATCTGCTGTGCAGGTACTGTTATAACAAGAAATTCACACTTAAGTATCTCCTCTAATAAGACAAAATTTGGTAAATCTCTTGGTGTTCTTGAAGAGATTAAGACATCATTTTTTTCACTGAGTGCAAAAGCTAATGCACTTCCCCACTTACCAGCTCCAATTACTCCAATTGACATATCGATTGCTCCCTATTTTTTTTTCAAACTCTTTTATATCTGTCTCATACCCAACAACAACAAGAATATCACCTTCTGTTATAATATGGCGTTTAGCTTTTGAAGAGTAGATAAACTCGCTACTCATATCTTGATGCATCACAGAAAGTACAATAATTCCACTATAATGACCCCAGTTAATTTTAGAAAGCTCTTCATCTCTAAAATGACTATTCTCACCTATCTTAATCTGAGCAATTTTCAAGTCACTTGTTTCATAAAGTATATCATGTAAGACACTATTTGATATAGGATTTTCTAACATATTTGTAATAATATCAGCTGTTGTTTCAACAAGAGGTATAACTTTGTTTGCACCAGCCATAAGAAGTTTATTTGCATTCTCTCTATGTGATGCTATAGCTATGATTGATAAATTTTCATAAGAAGATCTAAGTGAAATAGTTAAGAAAATATTTTCAGCAGTATCTTCTAAAATACAAAAAGCTATAGAGTTTTCAATATTAATTTCATCTTCAATCTCTTTCCAATTATCACTAAGATCAAAATGTGAAATATCATACTCCTCATTTTTTACATCATCCTCATTAATAGAGTAGATTTTTACATTATCGTACTCTTTTTTTACATTTTTCAGTATCTCTTCGGCATACTTGTTAAAGCCAAAAATCAATGCACTACTTTTATTCATTTCGTACCTTTGTATGAAGATGCTGTTCAAACTCTTTGATAAATATATCATATCCTATCACAAGAAGATAATCTCCATTTTCTAAAAAAGTCTCTTCAAGTGGATTAAAATAGAAGTGTTGCAGACTCTTTTTATGGACTCCAAGAAGAACTATACGATACTCCTCATTTCCTAACTCGCCAACAGTAGCAAAATTATCTATAATTCTTTGAGTGATTGCAAGTTCTGTAATTTTAACATTGGAAGTTTCACTACGTAGTTCATGAATAATTTCAAATGCCACAGGTTGCCCAATAAGCTCCTTAGTAACAAGTCCTATTAACTCCTGAGGATAAACTATTTTATTGATTCCTGTAAACTGTAATTTTTTTCGATTTGAATTTTCCATTAATAAAGAGAGAATAAAAACCTCTTTATTTAAAGAACGAATCGTCAAAGCAGTATATACATTTTTAACATCATCTTCATAGAGACATAAAACAACTTTTACCTGTTTTTCAAGACTTATATGAAGTTTTTTATAACTTTCTAGTTTTCCAGGAGAGTAGTTAAGTGCAGTAAAACCTTCACGTTTTGCCTGTTTAACTCTTTCTAAATCATCATCAAGTATAATGATATTTTTATTGTTTTTACTTAATTTACGAACAATATCTTGTGCTACATCTTCATAACCACATACTAAATAAAAGTTTTTTAATTTAGTAATATCATCTATAGTTTTAATCTCACGTATCTCATCTAACTTCTCAGTAAACGCTGAAACAACAAGTGATGTACTAAAAGCGAGTACTGCAATACCTGCGGTAATAACTACAATTGCAACAACTCTACCCTCAAATGTTACAGGAGTCATATCCCCATATCCAACTGTAGATATAGTAACTATTGACCAGTAAACTGCTTCAAAAAGTGTATTAATTGGTGAAGATGGATTATTTGCTTCCATAACATAAATGAGTACAGAAGAGACAAAGATTACAACTGAAGCGAAAATTGCTAATGTAAAAAACTCAAACTTTTTTGTTGCTAAAACACCTGTGAGTGTCTGAAAACTATTTGCATAACGAAAAAGTTTAAAAACTCGAAAGAGTATAAAAAGTCTCAACAGTCTTAACTCGTGAAAAAATGGCATTACAGCGAGTAAATCAATAATAGCTGTTATAGAAAACATATAAGAGAGTTTTACTCTAATTATTTTTTTAAATGCTTTTGAAATTGCCATTTTTCTTGATAAAAAACTATCATGCTCAGCACGTTCAACTATAATTTCACTTACACTACTATGAATCCAAAAACGTAAAAGATACTCTATTAAAAATATAGTAGATATAAAATAACTATTAAAGCGAAATAGGTAATCATATACAGGATGTTTTACTTCACGAATCAAGACTCCAACACTTATGAAAATAAGCATAATCATAAATATATCTACATATTTTTTATATTTATACTTATTATTCTCTAGTAAATTTTTAAAAAACTGTTTTTTACTCTGATAGCGCTTAGATGTTTGTAAAAAATATGCTGCATCAACTACCAGACTTTTTAACATAAATATTTATCCTAGTTTAGCTTTTAAAAGTTCATTTACAGATTGAGGATTAGCACTTCCTTTCGAAGCTTTCATAACTTGCCCAACAAAGAAACCAAAGAGTTTCTCTTTTCCACCTTGATACTGTTCAACTTTCTCAGGATTGGCAGAGATAATCTCATCACATATCGCTTCAATAGCACCACTATCTGTCATCTGTTTAAGACCTAGTTTTTCAATGACACTATCAACATCACTCTCATTCTCCATTAAAAAGTCAAGAACCTCTTTCGCAGCTTTTATACTAATAGTTTTATCATCTACTCGTAAAGCCAAATCACCAAGAATATCAGCATTTACAGGGGAGTTTGTAATATTTAACTCTCCTTTTAAACGAGCTAAGAGTTCAACAGTTAAAAGAGATGTTGCAGTTTTAGCTGTTACCCCTTTTTTACCCATCATAGACTCAAAAAAGTGAGCCATCTCAACAGTTGCTGTAATTACACCTGCATTGTATTCGTTCAATCCAAATTCTTTGATAAAGCGCTCTTTCTTAGCATCTGGTAGTTCTGGAATTTGAGAATATTTATCAAACATCTCATCCGTTACGACGGCTTTCAGTAAATCAGGTTCAGGAAAATAACGATAATCAGCCGCTTCTTCTTTTCCACGCATAGAACGAGTCTCATTTTTCTCTTGGTCATAAAGACGAGTCTCTTGACATATCTCTTCATCATAAAGACCATCTTCCCAAGCTTCACTCTGACGAATTACTTCCACTTCTATAGCTTTTTCAATAAACTTAAAGGAGTTGATATTTTTAATCTCAACACGTGTATAGAGTTTTTCATCACCCTTTGGTCTTATGGAAACATTTACATCTACGCGAAATGATCCCTCTTGCATATTTGCATCACCTATGTCTAAATAACGGATAATTGAATGCAATTTTTTAAGATAAAGAACTGCTTCTTCAGAACTTCTCATATCAGGCTCAGTTACTATCTCTAAAAGAGGTGTTCCTGCACGATTTAAATCAACCTTAGAGATATCACCATCGTGAATATTTTTACCAGCATCTGCCTCAATGTGAGCAAAACCTACACGAATAGTTTTTTTTGAACCATCTTCAAAATCGATATCTAAATGACCATTTTGTATTACTGGTGTATAGAACTGTGTAATTTGATATGCGGTAGGACTATCTGGATAAAAGTATGATTTTCTATCAAAGTAAGAAGTACGATTTACAGTAGCATTAATAGCTGTTCCAAGCATAACTGCTTTTTGTAAAACTTCTTTATTGAGTACAGGAAGAGCACCAGGTAGTGCTA
This sequence comes from uncultured Sulfurimonas sp., assembly GCA_964615395.1. Lineage (GTDB taxonomy): Bacteria > Campylobacterota > Campylobacteria > Campylobacterales > Sulfurimonadaceae > Sulfurimonas. Next base: position 14,241 of record CAZTNH010000001.1, on the reverse strand, counting down.
AACAAGTTGGACAAGTATTTGTGTTTTGTTTATGATTAAAACTTGTTGCACAGGAGCAAAAAAGTTTTGTTTTTGTGTTTAACTGAACATGGACTTCAAGACCAATAACTACTTCAAACATAGATTTCCTTAATAGAATAGATTATAATTGCTCTATTTTATCTAAAAAAAGCTTTAAAAAGTGTTATGAAGTATGTTTAGAGTAGATTTTTTCTAAGAGTTTTGTCTGTTTTTTAGCTTCTTCTAATTTTTGTTTATTGACTGAAAAAGCATCAAGAGCCAGAACAAGAAAAAGAGAAACAATAATAAAAAAGAGTGTTAGAAAGATTGAAAAAGAGAGACCGAAAGAGATAGTAAGTTTAAAAGTAAAGTAAGCACCAACAAGGACTATCGCCCATGATGCTCCCTGCAAAAAGCTTATGATGCGATCATAAATATCTTTTTGCATAAAGACGATGACCTAGTGTTCTTCTACTACTACTGCTGAACCGATGTAAACAGTTGTAAGCATCATGAAGATAAAAGCTTGTAAGAAAGCCATAAATGTAAGTAATGCAAATGGAATCATTGGTAATAACCAAGGAGTCAGCATTAAGATTACCATTAAAAACTTATCATCTCCAGAAACATTTCCATAAAGACGAAATGTCAGTGAAATAATACGAGAAAAGTGAGAAACAATCTCAATTGGAAACATCAACCAGTATAACCACCAAACTGGACCCATAAAGTGTTTGAAGTACTTAATAATACCCTGTTCTTTAATTCCAATATAGTTGTAGTAAACAAATACAATTAAAGCAAGAGTAAGAGGCATCTCTATAAATGCAGTTGGAGCTTCAAAACCTGGAACAATACCAATTAAGTTGGCTATACCAACAAATAAACCAATAGTTGCTATTAGAGGAATGTACTTACGTGCATTCTCTTTACCCATAACATCTGTACCCATTTGAAGAACACCATTTAAGTATGCTTCCATAAGGTTTTGAGTACCCTTTGGTACTGGAGTAAGATTTGACATAGCAACTCTTACTAATATTAAAGCTATACCTGCTGAAAGTAGCATGTGTGCGATATAGATAAATGTTTTATCGTGTGTAATAAGTCCGAAAAATGTAAACAATTCTGGCATAGAAAAGCTCCCTGTCTTTAAAATAATTACGAGATTATAGTCAAAGTTGCATTAAATTATTATAAGTCTTGCTATAATTTCATCACAAATTAACAAATAAAGGAATTTTTATAATGAAAATATTAAAAACTATAACTCTTTTAAGCATTAGTGCATCTTTACTACTCGCTGCACCTATGAATAAAAAGAGTGCTGAGCTTAAAAGTGTAAAACAGATAGGTCAGAAGAGTTCAATGCTTCTTCTTAAAACTCTCGGTAAAAATATGAAAAAGAATATGAAAAGTGGTGGTGTAATGAAAGCACTTGATTTTTGTTCTAATGAAGCTTATACATTAACTGAAAAAGTAAATAAACAACTTCCAAAAGGTGTAACTATTCAGAGAATAAGTTCTAAGTATAGAAGTCCTGCAAATAAACCAACTGAGGGTGAACTCGCAGTTTTAAAATCTTTTGCAGATATGAAAAAGAACAATATCATTTTACCAAAACAGTTAATACAAAAAGTTGATGCACACACTTACAAATATTACAAACCTTTAGTGATAAACAAAAGAGTTTGTCTTAAATGTCACGGTGTGATAAAAAATATTGATTTAAAACGTCAAATTGCTAGTAAATATCCACTTGATAAAGCAACAGGTTATAAAATGGGTGACTTACGTGGTGCAATTGTTACAACTATAAAAAAATAGTTTACTATCTATAGAGTCGCTACTTAGCGAACTCTATAGCCCTACTCTCTCTAATAACATTCACCTTGATTTCTCCAGGGTATGAAACTCTCTCTTCTATCTCTTTAGCTATCTCTCTAGCCATTAAAATAGACTCATCATCATTTACTAAAGTAGCATTTACTATAACTCTTACCTCTCGACCAGCATTTATGGCATAAGCCTGTTTTACACCACTATGGACAGAAGCTATCTCTTCTATCTCTGTCACACGTTTTAAGAAGCTCTCTAAAACTTCACGACGAGCACCAGGACGAGCAGCAGAGAGTGCATCAGCTGCACAAACAGCTCCACACTCTATACTATTTATCTCCTCTTGACCGTGATGTGCATAGATAGCATTTATAACTACTTCATCTTCATTATAGCGTTTACATATCTCAGCACCCAAATCTACATGATTTCCATCATGGTCATGAGTTAATGCTTTACCGATATCGTGTAAAAGACCTGCACGTTTTGCTAAGGCTACATCTCCACCCATCTCTGCTGCCATAATTCCAGCTAAATGAGCCACTTCAAGAGTATGTGCTAAGGCATTTTGCCCATAACTTGCACGGTATCTTAAACGCCCAATTAGTTTCATAAGTTCAGGATGCATAACACCTATATTCATCTCAATAACAAGCTCTTCACCCTCATGTAAGATATTTGATTCAAACTCATCTGAAACTTTTTTAAATATCTCTTCAATACGAGCAGGTTGCACCCTACCATCCTCAATAAGAAGTTGAAGAGTCTTTGTTGCTATTGCACGGCGATAAAGGTTAAAACAGCTCACCATAATAGCATTCGGAGTATCATCAATGATAATATCTACACCTAAAAGTGTCTCAAGAGACTTAATGTTTCGTCCCTCTTTACCTATAATTCGACCCTTTAAATCATCATTTTCTAAATGAACTAAATTCGTTAAACGCTCACTAGCAAACTCTCCTGCAAAACGACTTGTAGCCTGAGAAATGATAAAGTTTGCTTTTCTTTCACCCTCTTCTCTTGCCTCATTTTCATAACGTCGTACAATATGAGCTATATCGCCACGTGCTTTATACTCAATTTTTTTGAGTAGTGAAGTTTTCGCCTCTTCTTGTGTCATCCCTGCACTATGTTCTATAACATGCATGACTTCATCTATCTTCTTCTCATATTTCTCTTGTAGAGATGTCAATGACTTTTCATTTCTTTGTAAATTAACTTGCTGTGCTTTTAAAGTTCGTGATTGAGTTTGAAGTTTCTCATCTTCTTTCTCTTTATAGAGCGAAAATTCTCTCTCTTTTTTGGAAAGAGAGTTCTCTCTTTGTTTTAAATCAGCCTTAGCTCTCTGCTTAGCTGAATCAAAAGTTTTTTGAGCTTCATGCTCAATCTCACGAGATTTTAAATTAGCTCTCTCTAGTAGTGTTTGAGCCTCATTTTCTATAGCATTTGCTTTCGCTTTTGCCTGTTGTGTATAAACTTCAAAATTTGCATTTGTTAATTTTTTTGAGATGAAAAAACCGACAACCCCACTAACGATGGCAGTTCCACCACCAAGTAGTATTTCGTTTAGCATTATCGTTTCCTAATATTTTTATTTATTATAACTTTTTTTGGTGTTAAAAGTATATCCCCTGCGATATCATAATCGTCACAGATAAGCTCTTTAGTATGGCATAACTCTAGTTGTGTAAAAATTGTATAGGGTCTCTTTGGTAGTTTTTCAAAGAAACGATCATACATTCCTTTTCCAAAACCAATTCTTTGTAGATTTCCATCTACTCCTACAACGGGAACAATAGCAATATCTATTTTTCTTATACTTCTATTTGTGTTACCTGCTTCATAAATCCCAAATTTCTTCTGTTTAAGAGGTAATCTAAATGGTACCATCTTAAAACTTTGCTCAAGCATAAATGGAATATAAACATCATTTTTTCTTCGTATTTCACGAAGTACCTTCGTTAAATCTACTTCTAAACCTAAGGGATAATAAAAAAGTATCTTTTTCCCTTTTTTTCCTCTGAGTTGCAGTAATAATTTTCTATTTACTAATGCTGTTTTGTAGAGTCTATCATGTTTTGTACTATTTTTAAGTTTTATTAAGCACTCTTTTCTAAATGTTTCTTTATTTGGAGTCATATTTAATCTTTTATTGCTATAATTTCTCTTATATTACACTAAAAAGGTTTAAAAAACTATGTCAAAAACTCTATTTTTATCAACTCTCATCTCTTTAGGTTTATTATTTACAGCTTGTTCTGACAATAATAAAGAAAAAACAAAAGATACTGCAATGAATGAAAAGGCAAACTCAATTTTATCTACAAATGAGTTTGTACTTACAGCTTTAGATAAAAAACAGTACACAATCAAAAAATCTCCTACAGGTTTTACAGTAGATGGAATGAAAGATAAGGTAATTATTATAGATGTATTCGCTACTTGGTGTCCACCTTGTCAAGCAGAAGCTTCTCACCTCTCTTCACTTCAAAAAAAGTATAAAGACTCTCTTTTTGTAGTTGGCGTTACAGTTGAACAAGATATTGCAAATGAAAAACTAGAAAACTTCAAACATGAGTACAATGCAGAGTATACATTTGTAAACTCTAGTGAAAATTCTCGTCTTATAGATGCCATAGCTACAAAACTAAAAATAGGAAAAAACTTTGGTATTCCTCTTATGGCTATGTATAAAAATGGTGTTTTAATTAACTTCTATCAAGGTGCTACTGAAGAAGAATTTATAGAGAGTGACATTAAAAAAGCCTTAGGTAAGTAGAGTGTTTGGTTTTATAAAAAAGAGTCTTAATAAGACTGTTGAAGCTATTAAAGCAGTAGCTCCAAAGAAAAAAGTCACCTTTTCAAAAGAGGAACTAGAAGATATTTTACTAGAAGCTGATGTCGAGTATGCTCTAGTTGAAATCATTATGAATGAAATATATCAAACAAAAGTAACACGTGAGATACTTCGTTCTAAACTTTTAGCTACACTTGCTCATACATCATATGAAGAGCCTGAGTTTACAGCCCCCTTTGTTGAACTTATCATCGGTGTAAATGGTGCAGGAAAAACAACAACTATCGCTAAACTTGCTTATAAATATCAACAAGAGGGAAAAAAAGTTATCTTAGGTGCTGGTGATACTTTTCGTGCAGCAGCTATTGAACAGCTTACACTCTGGGCAAAAAGATTAGATGTTCCTATCATTGCATCAAAACAGGGACATGACTCTTCTGCTGTTGCTTATGATACTATTGATTCTGCCAAAAGTAAGGGCTATGATAATGTTATCATCGATACAGCTGGGCGTTTACATACTCAAACAAACTTAGCAAATGAACTCATTAAGATAAATCGCATCTGTAATAAAGCACACGAGGGTTCTCCTCATAGAACAGTTTTAGTAATAGATGGAACACAGGGTAACTCAGCAATAGCACAAGCCAAAGCTTTCAATGAAATGGTAGGAATAGACGGTGTTATCATCACAAAACTAGATGGAACTGCCAAAGGTGGAAGTATATTCTCTATCGCTTATGCTCTTGAACTTCCTATCATCTATGTAGGAACAGGTGAGCAACCTGAAGATTTAACACCATTTAATAAACAAGAGTTTGTTGATACTCTTTTAGATGCGTTATTTGTGGAAGAAACTCTTTAGCATTAAAAATCATATTGGACTAAAGTCCAAGCCCCTACCCTACCCCTTTTCGGGGATGGGACTTCAGTCCCATTAAAACACTCAAAATTAAATTATACAAAAATATGTCAATTTGCCATATTTTCCTGACTTTTAAAAAAATTCATGTAAAATTATTTTGTTAGTTGGACAGATTACAAAAAATAAACAAAAAGAAAAATTATGGCTAAGAAAAAAATACTATTTGAGTGTCAACACTGTGGGCTTACTACTCCAAAATGGATGGGAAAATGTACTAACTGTGGAGCATGGGACTCATTTATTGAGTTAAATGAGCATCAACAAGAGGTAGTTAAACAGACAAAATCCCCTAGTTCTAAATCTGCAAAAGCAGTGAGTATTAATGATATAGTCGAAGAGGAGATCTATAGATACTCTTCACAAGATAGTGAGCTTGACAATGTTCTCGGCGGTGGAATTGTACCTGGTTCACTTACTCTTATAGGAGGAAGTCCAGGAGTTGGTAAATCTACCCTACTCTTAAAAATTGGCTCAAACATCGCAAGTATGGGGAAAAATGTTCTCTATGTTACAGGAGAAGAGTCAGCAGGACAGATAAAACTTCGTGCAAATCGTCTTAACTCAAACCAAGATAAACTCTATCTTTTAAGTGAGATACGATTAGATCAGATTTTAGTTGAACTACAAGAGCGAAGATATGAATTTTTAATTATAGACTCTATCCAAACTATCTATTCAGAAGCTATCACATCAGCCCCAGGTTCTGTAACACAAGTCCGTCAAATCACCTTTGAACTTATGCGAATAGCCAAAGAGAGAGATATTGCCATCTTTATCATCGGTCACATAACAAAAGAGGGATCCATCGCAGGTCCACGAGTTCTTGAACATATGGTAGATACTGTTTTATATTTTGAGGGAGATTCATCACAAGAGTTACGGATACTTCGTGGATTTAAAAATCGTTTTGGTCCTACAAGTGAGATAGGTGTTTTTGAGATGCGTTCAGAAGGTTTAGTATCTGCAACAGATGTAGCCTCACGCTTTTTTAATCGAGACTCGCAACAGAGTGGTTCAGCACTAACTGTCATCATGGAGGGGAGTCGTCCTATCATTTTAGAGGTTCAAGCACTTGTTTCAGAGTCACACACGCCAAACTCCAAACGCCAAGCCACAGGTTTTGATAACAATAGACTCAATATGCTCTTAGCACTTTTAGAACGTAAACTAGAGATTCCTCTCTCGGGCTATGATGTTTTCATAAACATTACAGGAGGAATCAAGATTACCGAAACTGCAGCAGATTTAGCCATACTCGCTGCTATCATTAGTAGTTTTCGAGATCGTGCTATCTCAAAAGAGACTATCTTTATTGGTGAAGTTTCACTTGTTGGTGATGTGCGAGAGGTTTATGCTTTAGATGTAAGACTCAAAGAGGCAAAAATGCAAAATATCAACAAAGCACTTGTTGCAAAAAAACCACTTGAAAAAACTTCAGTAAAAACTTTTGTAGTTGATGAAGTAACAAAACTTTTAGAATGGTACTAATTTTTTTATAAAAAAGTAATATTTATGTATTTAAATTGTATAATTGCAAAATTAAAAAATAGAGGATAATTTATGATTGATGCAGAATTTAGAAGTGAAGAGAGATTTTCAAGATTAGCACTGGCGTACGAGTCTGAAAGTGAAAAAACAGAGGTAAATTCTTGTGTAGATCGAATTATTGCTAAAAACAGTATGGTTCCAGAGATTTATACTACTAAAGTATCTAATGGTAAAGATGTTTTAGTTATTGAGTACCATGATGATATAGCTCGTGAATCGGGTGCAATATTTGAAGAAATCATTAAAGATTTAGATGTAAAAATTTGTAGTTAATTATAATTTTTTGATATACTAACAAAATAATAACTCCAAGGATAAATTATGGCTGAAGAAAAACCAACTGAAGAAGAGAGTGAACCAAAAGAGAAAAAATCAAGTAATATGCTGATGATAATCATCATTGTTGTATTATTTCTTATTATTATTGTTGGTGGTGTAGTCGCTTTTTTACTTATGGGAAATGATGATGAACCAGTAAAAAACAGTGCCCCTCAAACACAAGAGAGACCTGCATCTAATAAGAGTAGTTCATCAAATAGAGCTACGACACAATATGATAACTCTAGACCTCTTGATGAGATAGGTATTCTTTATCCTTTAGATACTTTTACAGTAAATCTTAAAAGTGATGCAGGACGTCGTTACTTAAAAGTCACTATAAGTCTTGAACTTGAGGGTGAAGAGCTTAGTACTGAACTTGATGCTAAATCAGCAGTTCTTAGAGATAAAATCATAAGAATTTTAACATCAAAAACTCTTGAAGAGATAAGTTCAAAAAAAGGAAAGCAGAAAGTTTCTCAACAGATTATGGATGCTCTTAATGCGATGATCAGAGATGGAAAGATAAAAGGGATATACTTTACTCAGTTTGTTATTCAGTAGATTATGATAGGTATAGATCTGATAAAAACTTCTCGTATGGAACACTTAATTGAGCGTTTCGGAGAGAAGGGACTTCGTAAATTTCTCTCTCAAGATGAGATAGCACTTGTCAAGTCACATAAAACAGCAGCAGGATTTTGGGCTATCAAAGAGGCCTTTTCTAAAGCACTAGGAACAGGTATAGGAAAAGATTGTTCTTTTCACGATATAGAGATTTATAAAACATCTTTAGGTGCTCCAAAACTTGCTCTTTCTAAAAAAATAGTCCAAAGATTTAATCTAACTCAAACTGCTATCTCAATTACACATGATGGAGAGTATGCTATAGGTGTAGTAACTATAGCTTCTCTAACCACCACCGACAAAATCAAGCAGTTCTAATTTATCACCATCAACTAAAATATATTTATCCCAAATATTTTGTTTGATTATATTCATATTAACAGCTGCAGCCATTACTTTTCCATCTAAAGAGAGTTCATGTAACAACTCTTCTAGTGTTATTGATTTTTTAAACTCTTTTTCATTTCCATTTACTATTATCTTCAATTTCTCTCGCTTTATATACAAAAATGTATTTTTACTAAGATTATATCACTTTTAATTGAATAATTAATTATATATAGATATACTGATAAAAACTTAGGATTAATAAAATAATTAAGATGATAAACTCAAAAGAACTTTTACAATATACTCAGAACCTCTCTTTACTCTTTGCAGAAGATCATGATGAATTAAGAATAAATACATGTGAAATTTTAAAAAACTTTTTTAAAAAAGTTGATAGTGCAAAAGATGGCGAAGAGGCTTTAAATCTTTATAAAAATGCATACAAAAATAACAAAGCATATGATTTAGTACTCACCGACATTCAGATGCCAAAAATGGATGGGGTTATTTTAACTGAAAAAATTTATGAAATCAACAATACACAGACAGTTATTGTTTTATCAGCACATGATGAATCATCCTATCTACTACCTCTTATAAATCTTGGTATAGAGCAGTTTATTAAAAAACCTATAGACTATCAAGAGTTACTTAAAGTTTTACTAAATATTTCTAAGAAATCATCTTCTTCAGTTAAGAAAACTTTGAATTTTTCAAATATTTTTTTAGCTGACAACTTCTCTTTTAATAAAGAGACAAAAATATTACTCAATGATAATGAAAGTGTATATCTCACAAAATATGAAATAATTTTTTTAGAATTATTAACACAAAATAGTGGAAAAATATTTTCAAATGAAGATATTGTTACATACTTTAATGATATTAATGAACATATTGATTCTCAAAACATAAGAAAACTTGTCTCAAAACTAAGAAAAAAACTACCAGATGAAACACTAGAGAGTATTTACGGTGTGGGTTATAGAATAGTTCCTTTTTTCAAATAAATATCATTTTCGCTTAATCACTTTCTATAGCCTCAACTTAGATAAATGATTTTTAGCTATAATAACATCAATATTAGATAAAGCGAAAACTTATGAATTTTGAACCATACCCATTTGAAAAATTAAACAATTTACTAGAAAATATCACTCCAAACAGAGAGTTAAAACCTTCAGTTTTAACTATTGGAGAACCTCAGTTTGAGACACCTAAATTTATACAGGAGACTCTTCAAAAAAGTACATCTCTTTTAAAAAAATATCCAAAAACAGGTGGAGAGACAAATCTTCGTGATGCACTTATAGAGTTTAATAAAAAAAGATTTAATGTAGAACTTACTAATGAACAGATTATTCCAACATTTGGAACGAGAGAAGTTCTTTTTAACTTTCCTCAGTTTCTACTTTTTGATAAAAAAGAACCAGTTATGGCATACACAAACCCTTTTTATCAGATTTATGAGGGAGCTGCACTAGCGACTCGTTCAAAAGTAATTCATCTCAATCTTACAGCTCAAAATAACTTTAAACCTGAGATAAATGAAGAAGAGTTAGCTACATGTGACTTAGTAATTTTAAACTTTCCAAACAACCCTACAACAGCTACACTTAGTTTAGAAGAGCTGGGTGAATGGGTCTATCTAGCTTTAAAACATAACTTTGTACTCCTAAATGATGAGTGCTATAGTGAAATTTACACAGATAAGCCAATACCCTCTTTACTTGAAGCTTCCCTTCATGTTGGAAACAAAAACTTTAAAAATATTTTAGTTATAAACTCTATCTCTAAACGCTCATCAGCACCAGGTCTACGTTCAGGTTACATCGCAGGGGATGAGACTATACTTAAAGAGTATATGAAATATAGAACTTATGTTGGGTGTGCTAGCCCTCTTCCACTTCAAGAGTGTGCTGCCGCAGCTTGGAGTGATGAAAACCATGTAGCTCAATCTCGTGAGACTTATAAAAACAACTTTAAAATTGCCCAAGAGATTTTAGGAACTAAGATTCCAAATGCTACATTTTATCTCTGGATAGAGGTTAAAGATGCTTTAGAGTTTACAAAAAAACTCTATGAAAAGTATAATGTAAAAGTTCTTCCAGGAGAGTATTTAGCTCGCCCAGATGCAAAAGGTGAAAACCCAGGTATCGATTATATAAGAGTTGCACTTGTTGAGAGTGAAGAGAAAACGAGAGATGCACTAAATAGAATAAAGGAGTGTTTAAGTGAATAAAGCAGATGAATTAAAAACAAAAGTATTAGAGGCTCAAACAAACAATGATATAGCAGCACTCTATGTACTAGAATCACAAGCTCACGAAGTTTTTGATGAAGAGACTCTTCATGGATTTTACTCAAACATACTTGACTTAGCACTAGAGAGACTTACTGAGACACTAGAGTCTCATACTAAATTTGATATGAATGAGGTTCAAGACTTTGCCACTACTCGTGCTCTTTATGAGTATGCTATGGAACACTTTAGTGCTGGAGCTATTCAAGATGCCTCTGCACTTTTTGAAGTACTAGCAGGTATGACAAATGATGATAAATTTTCATGGTCTCTTAAACTTCACTGGTTAGCAGCTGCTGAAAATATAAATATTGATGATTTTATGTCTAAAATCGCAGATATGGATGTTACACAAGCTAACAAAACTTTCTATATTTCAGGTTTTTCAAAAGAGGCACAGGTTTTGCTGGATAATGCTAAAGAAGCTTCTACAGAAAAAGGAAACTAGCAGTATGAAAATACATTTTATCGGCATTGGTGGTATTGGGATATCTGGACTTGCACAGTATATGCACTTTAAAGGTCACACAGTAAGTGGTTCAGATATAAAAGATACAATTATCACTCAAAAACTCCGTAAAATGGGTATTAATGTTACTGTTCCTCACTTAAAAGAGGCTATTAACAATCAAGATTTAGTTGTTCACTCTGCGATAATCCGTCCTGACAATCCAGAGGTAGTAGCAGCAAAAGAGAAAGGTATAGAGGTCTTAGCTAGACGAGAAGCCCTTCTACAAATACTTGATGATAGAAAAGTCTACTCTGTTGCTGGAGCTCATGGAAAGAGTACAACAACAGCTATTTTAACTTCAATTATGAATGGCTCGGCTATCATTGGTGCTGAGTCAAAAGCTTTTGGCTCAAATGTTCGTTATGATGAGAGTACAGATATTATGCTTTTTGAAGCTGATGAGAGTGATGGAAGCTTTATAAACTCTAATCCTCATTGTGCTATTGTTATCAATGCTGAACCTGAACATATGGAGTATTATGACTATAACTATGATAGATTTTATGACTCTTACAAAAGATTTATAAATTCTGCTTCATGTAAGGTTTTAAATGCTGAAGATCCATTTCTTCAAACACTTATAGAGAGTGTTGATGCAGAGTGGCTCTACCCCTCTAGTGATATTTCAGAAATCGAGTATATACTTATTGAAGATGAGCCCTATACTAGTTTTAAACTACGAGATTTAGGTACTTTTAAAGTTTGGGGTTTTGGTAAACATATAGCATTAGATGCTGCACTTGCCATTCTTGCAGCAAATCATGAGATGGATATAGAAGATATCAGAAAAAATCTTCTGACATTTAAAGGAATCAAAAAACGTTTTGATATTGTTGGAGCAGAAAAAGATGCTGTAATCATTGATGATTATGGTCACCACCCAACAGAGATCAAAGCTACATTTGAATCAGTTAAAGAGTATGCAAAACTGAAAAATTTCAAGAAGATAACGGCTATATGGCAACCTCATAAATACTCTCGTACTCTTGATAACCTTGATGCATTTATAAACTGCTTTGATGGTGTTGACGAGTTAATCATTCTTCCTGTTTGGGCTGCTGGTGAAACAACGCGAGATATAGATTTTCAAGAGAAATTCAAACGCTACAATTTGACTATGGCAGATACGATTAAACGCTCAAACAATCATATAACTGTAGTAAAAGATAAGCATGATATACAAAAAATAGATAGTGGACTTATTATCGGTTTTGGTGCTGGTGACATAACATACCAGATAAGAGGAATAGCATAATGACATACATCGCAGGACTCATAACAGTAGGAATATTTTTTCTCGCTATTAAGTACTTTTTGGAACTTACTAAAAAACAAGAATTTACAATCCTATTTATAGTTTTGAGTATAGTTCTAGGAGCTATAGCTTTTAATACATATAGCTCATCACAGAGAGAAAAAATGCTCAATATAGTGACAAAGTACAAACAGGGTAAAACTGTTCTCTGTAATGGAGAGGAAGTAAACGCCACAAACTACTCTCTCAGTGTAGGGACTTACACTTTTATAGGAAAAAAAGATACTCCTAATTATGCTGTAATGATTCCTGTTTCTGTTTGTAGATGATAGGGTATGCTATTTAGCTCCCACTTTTCCTAAGACTACTTTAACAGTTTTTACAAGTATGACAAAATCAGCCCAGAGAGACCAGTTTTTGATATACCATACTTCTAATTCATTTCTCTCTTTAAATGTCAACTCATTTCTTCCACTTACTTGCCAAAGACCTGTAATACCTGGGTTAACTTTGAGAATAAAACCTTGAGCATCTCCTAGCTTACACGACTCTTGAAGCATATATGGTCTTGGGCCAACTAAACTCATCTCTCCCTTTAAAATATTGATAAGCTGTGCTAATTCATCAAGAGAAGTTGAGCGTAATATTTTTCCAATTTTTGTGATACGTGGATCATTTTTGTATTTATGATACTTTTTATAGTACTCTATTTCATCAGGATTTTCTACTAAATATTCCTGTAATAAAGCATCTGTATCTTCATACATAGTTCTATATTTATAGCACACAAAGTCTTTGTCATCTTTTCCTAAACGATGTTGTTTGAAAAATATACTCCCTTTTGAGTCCAATTTTATAGCTAAACTTATTACTATGTGTGCTAATAAAAAAATAGGTAAAAGTATAAGTGTAGCAAAAATATCAAAAATATTTTTTAAAAAAATATTTCGTTTTATGAGCAGTTTGTTCTCAATTTGTATGCTATTAAAACGGATATTTGAATACTCCATGATGTTTGAGTTTGCAAAGTTTATGCTCATTACATAAGGTACCACATAGACAGAACTCTTTGCATGAAGATGCTTGTCTATTTTAGTATTTATCGTATCTAAATCCATCCCTTTAGAAGAGATAATAACACTATCTTCCCCCTCTTCCACGACTTCCATTCCAAGATACCAATTATTGTCAAATTCTTGAGTAAAAATCTTTTTTTGCTCCTCATCACCTACTACTAAAACTTTTTTTCTAAAAAATGAGCACTTGTAAAGAAGTTTTTTAGTATATCGTTTCACTATAGGCAAGAGAGCAACAGCAAAAGCAAAATAGAGAGTAATAAACAGACGGGAGTACTCAAGAGAAGTCTTTTGTAGTGTGAGCATTGCTAAAACAATGAAATATGCAAAAAATAGAGCTCTTAAGATTTTTAGAGTTTCTTGCCAAAAATCATAGCGAAGAGCATAAAGTTTTTCATATGTAAAAAGCCCTACAATAACTATAATCACAAAGTAAAAGTTACTCAGTGGTATATTAGTAAAAGCCAGCAGTGGCTCAGTTGAAATATTTACTCGAATATATATAGAGAGATAGAACACTGCTACTAAGATTAAAACATCTAATAACATAAAAGTAAGTGTATGGAGTATTTTCTTAAACATTTTGAATTATACTCTATTTATGTTTTAGAAAAAATTTATATGCAGAAGATAGGTGATAAAACAGAAGTTTCAGACTTTTTGAAGAGCCTTTTCTATGTTCATGATATATGGAATAGTTTGTATTTATG